>CAYHZL010000090.1:0-13720 GCA_964361075.1 uncultured Chitinophagaceae bacterium | reverse complement strand
AAAACAACCCCACCCTTTATCCCTCCCCTTTTAGGGGAGGGAATTTTCTCCCCCAAAAATGGAGAGAAGCAAAGAGGGGGTGATTCGCCGCGGCGAACGAATTTATAATTTGCCACGATAAGCAGTTACAAATTTTTATACTATAACTGAAACCTCTGAAAAATAATGGAATTATGTCATTGCGAGACGTTTTTTGTCGAAGCAATCTTGTTTTTCGTTTATTTTGATGAGATTGCTTCGTCGCTTCGCTCCTCGCAATGACTTTTTCAGATGTCTATCACTATCACTATAAAGAGTGCTATGCCAAATAATTTACGAAGCAATATTATTACACAAGGGGTTCAACGCACACCAAACCGTTCAATGCTGCGTGCTGTTGGGTTTGGCGATAATGATTTCACTAAACCGATTGTTGGTGTTGCCAACGGGTACAGCACTATTACGCCATGCAATTTGGGATTAAATCTTCTCACACAAAAAGCGGAAACCGAATTGCTCAATGCCGGTGCGATGCCGCAAACATTCGGTACCATAACCGTCAGCGATGGTATTTCGATGGGAACAGAGGGAATGAAATTTTCTCTCGTCTCTCGCGAAGTAATTGCCGATTCGATTGAAGTTGCGTGTAATGCACAAAGTATGGACGGCGTGATTGCTATTGGCGGCTGTGATAAAAATATGCCCGGCGCAATGATTGCTTTTTCGCGAATGAATATTCCCGCAATTTTTGTGTACGGTGGAACAATTAAACCCGGACATCTCAACGGAAAAGATTTAAATATAGTCAGTGCGTTTGAAGCGGTCGGACAATTTTCTGCAGGTACAATTGATGAAAAAGAATTACTCGATGTGGAACGCAATTCATGTCCCGGTGCCGGTTCGTGCGGCGGAATGTACACTGCCAACACAATGTCCAGTGCGTTTGAAGCCATGGGAATGAGTTTGATGTATTCTTCCACCATGTCTGCCATTGATGCAGAGAAAGCAGAAAGCACAAAGCAATCTGCAAGAGTGTTAGTGGAAGCAATCAAGAAACAACTTCTGCCTCGCCACATTATTACACGCAAGTCAATTGAAAATGCAATCACAGTCATCAATGCAATAGGCGGTTCAACAAATGCGGTATTACATTTTCTTGCGATTGCACATGCTGCTGAAGTACCGCTGACGATTGATGATTTCGAAACAATTCGCAAAGGCGTCCCTGTGCTGTGCGATTTGAAACCGAGTGGAAAATATCTTACGGTAGATTTTCACAATGCAGGCGGAGTTCCGCAGATTATGAAAATGTTATTGGTGAATGGATTGCTGCACGGCGATTGCATTACCATCACCGGACAAACAATTGCTGAAGTGTTGCAAGATGTTCCAACGGAGCCGCGCAAAGATCAGGAAGTGATTCATCCGTTCAACAAACCGCTCTACGCGCAAGGTCATCTTGTAATTTTAAAAGGCAATCTTGCAACGGAAGGTGCTGTTGCAAAAGTAACCGGCGTAAAAAGTCCGAAGATTACCGGACCGGCGCGTGTATTTGAATCGGAAGAAAATGCGATGGCAGCAATTCTGAATGATTCAATTACAGCAGGAGATATTGTTGTGATTCGTTACGAAGGACCGAAAGGCGGACCGGGTATGCGTGAAATGCTTTCGCCAACTTCAGCAATTATCGGAAAAGGATTAGGTGATTCAGTCGGGTTGATTACCGACGGAAGGTTTTCGGGCGGAACATTCGGCATGGTGGTTGGTCACGTTGCACCGGAAGCTGCAGTAGGTGGAACGATTGCTTTTGTTAAAGAAGGTGATTCAATTACGATTGATTCGACACAAAATATTTTACAATTGAATGTTGATGAAAAGGAAATTGCGAGTCGCCGTGCAGAATGGAAAGAACCCAAGATACGATACACGCATGGTGTGATGGCGAAATATCGTCAACTTGTTTCAACAAGCAGCAAAGGTGCAGTAACGGATTAATTGTGAACGATGAGAAAAAAAACCATTCAAAAAAACATCCAACTATTTAATCGTGTAAAAGAGCTTCTTAGTTATGCGCGAGCGTACATTGCGCATAATACTAACCACGCTATTGTTCGTACTTATTTCGAAATCGGTAAAATGATTGTCGTAGAAGAACAGCAGGGAAAAGAACGTGCCGAATACGGAAAAGGTCTCTTGATAGAGTTATCAAAAGGATTAACAAAAGAATTTGGCAAAGGATACACAGTCAGAAATCTTGAGTTGATGAGAATGTTTTATCTTACCTATTTGCCAAAATCGAAATCAGTGATTTCGAAATCTTCACGGACGGAATTCACTTTAAGCTGGACACACTATATTCTTCTTATGCGCATCGAAGATAAAAGTGAGCGGCAGTTTTATGAAATCGAGGCAAAAGAAAACAACTGGTCGGTGCGAGAACTGCAACGGCAAATTGACAGCGCTCTGTACGAACGACTGGCATTAAGCCGAAATAAAAAGAAGGTAAAAGAACTTGGTTCAAAAGGGCATGTTATAACGAAGCCTGAAGATCTTTTTAAGGAACCGTACGTATTAGAGTTTCTCGGATTAAAAGAATCGGCGAGCTATTCAGAAAGCAGACTAGAAAGTGCAATCATTGAAAAATTAGAACACTTCCTTTTGGAATTAGGTAAAGGATTTACATTTGTTGCCCGCCAACAACGCATCGCATTTGACGAAAGCCGTTTCTATGTTGACCTCGTTTTTTACAACAGGCTGCTTAGATGTTTTGTCTTAATAGATTTGAAAATCGGCGAACTCAAGCATCAAGACCTCGGACAAATGCAAATGTATGTCAATTTCTACGACCGAGAAATCAAACTCTCTGATGAAAATAATACTATTGGTTTAATTTTGTGTAAAGATAAAAAAGACGCAATTGTTGAATACACACTTCCCAACGACAACAATCAAGTTTTTGCACGCAAATATAAAACTATTTTACCCAGCAAGAAAAAATTGCAATTATTGCTGCGATGAGTTAAAAATATTGTGCAATAGTTTGTATGATGAGAACAACTTTATTTCTTTTCGGCAACAACCATTAACCCTGTGCCAGCTGTATTGGTGGAATGAAAATCAATCCACATAAAAAGAAGCGTCAACCATAATGTGAACAGATAATAAAAAGGAAGAAGAACAAACATCAGCTTGCTTGCATTGAGCATCATCAGCGGATATTTAATTCCCAATCTCCACGCCACGGTGCCAATTGGTCCGTAACTGTATTGTGTGTAGAGCACATTGAAACCGGCGCTTTGCAATTTTTCAGTAATGTCTTCAACGGAATATCCATCGCGTGCATGTTCTTCAACAAAACTTCTGTCCCCTTCTTCATGCACGTCCGAGCCGCCGAGATTTGACGGTGTGTGAATTAATAATTTTCCTCCGGCGCGCAATGCTTGTGCAAAATTTTGAAATACCTTTCTGTCATCTTCGATATGTTCCATTACATCAACAGATAAAATAAAATCAAACTTGTTTGTATATGTGGGAATGGTGAGGTCTTCGATAGAAAATGAAATAGTATTCAATTTCATTTTGTTGAAAAATATTTTGCAATCATCAATCTGTTCTTCTTTCACATCAACGGCGTGAATGATAACATTCGGAAAATGTGTTGCGCAAAAATAAGAATACTGTCCGAATCCGCTGCCGGCATCAAACATTGTGAACGGTTCGCTTTTGCTGCCAAGCAATTCTCTCAATGCACGCTTCACGTACCACGTTCGTAAGAACATAACACCGAGAATGAAATAAAATGCACGGCGAAAAATTGTATGCTGCCGTGCCACATTACCAAATATTTTTTTAATCGGATCGTATTGCATAGTTTGAATTATGAATTATGAATTATGAAATCTTTTTGAAGTTTCACCCCTCATCCTTCATCCTTCATCCTTTAGCGGTTAATTGTTCAATTGCTTCCACCATTGCTTCCCACGAATATTTTTTCTTTTCAATTGCCGCGCCGGCAGAAAGTTTTTCTTCTAATTGTTCATCATAAAACTTTATAATTGCTTCTGCTAATTGTTGCGGATCATTCGGCGGCACGATGATGCCGGAAATTCCGTCCACAATTACTTCCGCCAATGCGCCAACGTTGGTTGCAATAACCGACTTGTTAAAATTATATGCGATTTGTGCAATCGCGCTTTGCGTTGCGGTAATATATGGCTGCACCACAACATCCGCTGCAGAAAAATAGACATTCACTTTTTCATTCGGCACATAATCGGAAATTATTTGCACAACATCTTCAATGCCTGCTTCGCGTATGTGTGTGCGATATTTTTCTTCATCACCATAATACTCGCCGACAATCAACAATTTCAACGAAATTTTTCCTTTTACAATTTTCATTGCGTCAATCAAAACGTGCAGTCCTTTGTACGGACGAATATAACCGAAGAACATAATCACTTTTTCATCGGCAATATTCAATTGCTTTCGTGCTTCGTGCTTGTCAATACACGTACCGAATAATTCGAAGACCGGTAAATTGACGCGCGCAGAGTGTTGGCGCGGCGTGATGAAGAGTTGCAAATCGCGTTCAACCGATGCCGATTGTGCGATGAAGTAATCGGTGAATCGAAAAAAAAATTTTGTAAATATTATATCACCCGGACGATGTTCGTGTGGAATAATATTGTGGAGAATTGTCACCGCTTTTGTTTTCTTCTTCCAGCGAAGCAATGCGTGCAGCGTTCCAGAACTCGGTCCGAAAAACGGAAGCCAGTATGTCGAAATCACCAGATCAGCATTTCGTTTTCGTAATTGCCATCCAACGCGAATCCAATTAAATGGATTAATAGAATCCACCAATGCTTCGCTCGGTACAGGAATACCGGCATCACCGCTTTCTTCCTGCGTTTTTCCGGGAAATAAAATTTTTGGATATTGACGTTTAAAAGAAATAATCTCGACGTCGTGATTATTTCTTTTGAGATATGAATAGAGAAGCGCGATGAAGTGCGCCATTCCGCCGCGAAGTGGATATGCAGGACCGAAGAGAAGAATTTTCATAGCAGCGAAAAGAGAGCGGCTTTGAAAACAAAACCGCTGCAAAAAAAATTATCGAATCTCCTCTTTAATGGAATACTCTTTCTCCATTTGATGTCCCTTGGTGATGAGTTCACCAAGCAAACCGATGGAAATAAATTGCACACCGACGATCACCATAATTAAACTGATGAGAAAGAGAGGGCGATTGCCGAGTGAAGCATTGTACGCAATTTTTTCGAATGTCAACCAGCCGCCAATACCAATGCCGATGAGCGAAGAAATAATTCCCCATCCACCGAAGAGATGCAACGGACGAGTGATGTAGCGCGTTGTAAAAATAACTGTGAGGAGATCCAAAAAGCCTTTGAAGAAACGTCCGATGCCAAATTTAGTTTTGCCGTATTTGCGTGCGCGATGATTGACAGGAATTTCTCCGATACGAAAGCCGAGCCAGTGTGCAAGCGCAGGAATGTAACGATGCAGCTCGCCATAGACATTCACACTTTTCACAACATCACTTCTGTATCCTTTTAATCCGCAATTGAAATCGTGAATGTTGATTCCCGTAACAATGCCTGTAACAAAATTGAAAAACTTTGACGGCAGTGTTTTTGAAATCGGATCGTACCGTTTTTTCTTCCAGCCCGAAACAACATCGTATCCTGCACGCAGTTCACGAATCAAGTTCGGAATTTCTGCCGGATCGTCCTGCAAGTCTGCATCCATGGTAATAACAAATTCACCTTGCGCCTTTTGAAATGCAACCATCAGCGCGGCGCTTTTTCCGTAATTGCGCCGGAAGCGAATTGCTTTGATGCGGCGATTGCGTTGATTTAACTCGCGCAATACTTTATAGGAATTATCAGTGCTGCCGTCATCAACAAAAATAATTTCGTAGTTGCCGCTCACCTTTGCCAATGCATTTTTAATTTGCTCGGAAAGTTCTCGTAACGATTCCTCTTCATTCAACAATGGAACGACAACTGAAACCAATACACGTTGTTGATGAGGTTGACGAGGTTGTTGTGTCAGTTCGCGGCGCGGTTCTTGCCGCTGCGGTCGTTGTGTTGGCGGTGCTTGTTGTGTTGACTGTTCTGTCGGAATTGCCGCTTCTTGTTGAACATTCTCTTGAGCAGAATCTGCTGCTACGCCGCCTTCTTGGTGTTTAGGCGTCGAAAAGTTTTTCGGTTTGTTGTAGCGGCGAAAATTCTGCCGGCGAAATGGGTTTTCTCGCTTCGGTTGATCTGGTTGGTTCGCTTGATTAGATTGTCCGGGTGTTTCGTCTGCCATAAAAGTATTGGATGATTCAAAATAAATTCTTATATCAAAGTAAGATAATTAGCGTTGAAATTCAAACAAATTGTTTTTTTGCTTTTTGATGTAGAAAGTACACAAACTTTAACTTCTGTTTTGACAATTGTAATAATTGCAGGTAAACATTTTTAATTTGAGTAACCGATATACGCAGGAGATACAGGCGGCGGTTGAAACGAATTTATTAAACCCATGATTTGCAAATGTGATGATGAAGGCTTATTGAAATGGCTAACAAACAATTTGCTTGACTATTTTACATTAATAACTTACTATATGGAAGCCCTTCCAAGTAATGAGTTATCTTGAAAATATATGATTAATCAGAAAGCATTTATCGTGACTGGAAGAAAAAAAGCATAAAGAAATTTTGTTGAGTCCTGTTTTTTGCAAGACATATAAAAGCATATAAAGAAAATAAACAACCTACCATTTTTTAATAAACAAACATTTAGGTGCACTATGAAAAAAATATTTCTCTTTCTGTTCCTCTGTACCAGTTCATCTCTTTTCTCTCAAACTGTACCGGTCACATTCCACTACCGACCCGCAAATAAAAATTTTACCGTCCTCCGATTGGTAGGAACAATGAATGGGTGGAATAAAGACGACAACGCACTCGCTATGACTGACACTGACGGTGATGGTGAGTATACTGTTACAGTTTCACTGGCGGCTGGAACAGATTACAATTATAAGTTTGTCATGAATGGTGACTGGGGACTTGCATACGGAGATCCTGATAATCCGAGGATCAACACTGCTGATAATGATAATTCAATGATTCTCGTCAATGATCCCTTGATTACATATCTCCTTCCCCGAGACAAAAATTCGAAAAATAAAGTTTATGTTGATACATCAAAAGACGGAAATCCGATTAGGATTATTATTGCAAACTCTGATGGAAAACTAATTGATCCATCTTCCATCAGTGTAAAAATTGACGGAGTGGCGTTGGGCAATCCCTCACAATATTACAACTCCACAAAAAAAGAATTCTTCTATCAGCCCAGTCCTCCGTTATCGGTTGGTGACCATACAATAATTGCCTCAATAACTTCCTCTGCAGGCACTGATTCAAAAACTACAACATTTACGAGAGACCCCAGTCAGGTTGTGTACAAAGTACCCGTGGATTTTTATTATGATCAGAATAATAAATCTGTTGTGTTTGGTCAAACTTTGACGGATGTCGCAGTGGTCGGAAGTTTCAACAACTGGAACGATTCATTCAATCCGATGAAAAATGTTTCTGGAAACGGTGTCTGGGAAACAACAGTAATGCTTGCGCCAGATTCGATTGATTACAAAATTAAATTAAATAAAATCTCTTGGGAAAATGATCCGGATCTACCTACTATAAATTCAATAAGCGGGAACAATCAGCTTGTTGTCGTTGCAGATTCTATCACATCAATAAAACTTCTTAATCCGATGGAGAATCTGACGTTCAGCCATGATACAACTGTAAATTTTAAAATTCTTCTCCGTCGCGGCGCCAAATCAAAAGGAATTGATACTGGTAGTATTGTAATGCTTTATGATGGCATTACGGTTGTCCGTAAATATAATGCTGATTCTACCGTAACTGCCGGAATAACAATTTCCGGTGAAGGAAGACATACTGTTGATTTTTCATTTAAGAATAATGAAGGTGTGTTGGCGCATCAGATTTTTTCTTATGGAATATCTACTGCTTCCAAAGGTGTGTATGTTGTTGATGGTATTGGGGACGAACAATATTCATATCCGGCAGGCGTTGCGGCCGGCTCTGCAGACATACTTTCCGTAGCGATTCAGGAAACCGCTCGCCACGACTCCCTGAAATTTATCATCCAGATGAAAAATATAGATGAACGGACAAGAATCGGACTTCTTATTAGTAATTCAGTCATCGGCTTGGTTAATGATCCGAGACAACTCGATATCAAACTTCCTGATTGGAATGGACAAGGTGTGTTTGCTTCGGTTGGCGCTCCAGGAAACAGTTATCAAAACACATTGATTGACAACAGGTTTATGATAGCAAATAGTCCCGCTGCTTATAGCACAGATTCTATTACAGTGAATAAGGATGCTGTAACAAAAAAGAGTTTTGAATTTACGGTGAGTCTTGCTTTTCTTGGTCACTCTATGGGGGGATGGACTCAGGAAAGACAATTCAGTCTGTTTTCATATCTTGCTGCAACCGATAAGAGCGGAAACGGATATGAAGTCGGGATAGCTGAAGGAGGAAACAGTGCTGTTGAAGATCCTGATGTGTACGACGCTGCATTTATTCGCAGCAATTTTTGGCAAAATAGAATTCTTAAAAATTATCTTCCGTCAAGTTCGCGCTTAGTTGCTCTTGATGGAACCGGAAGAGGACTGCTTCCTTTAACAGCGGCGCAGATTTCAGATAGCCTTGCAAGTAAAGAAACATTTGTTTCATTTTTTACTCCGGGGGTTGAATACTGGTATTCCAATGTAACACTGCACGGTGCGGTTACTGATACTACGCTCAAAACTATTTCCTTGGTCTTTAATGGTACGGCAACTAATTACAATGTATCTAAAGGTAAATTTGATATCCCTGTTACATTGAAAGAAGGAAAAAATAGTGTTTTCGTTAAAATTGTAGATACGAATGGTGTTGCGACAACATCCAGAGAACTTGTGTTGACATATACGCCGGACAAGAAACCGGTTATTCAATTAACGGGAACCGTGAGCGGAAGAAAAATTTCGCTTACCGCAAATGCCACATCTCCAATCGGCGAGCAACTCAGTTATGCGTGGACAAGTGAAGATAAAAATCCCGCGCCGTTGACGATTTCATCAACAATAAAAACTGCGGATATCACGCTTCCTAAAACCGATGGAGAATATATTTTTTCGGTGAATGTGAACGATGCGAAAAGTAATTCTGCTTTCGCAAAAATTGCGATGAAGGCAGTTGGAGATTCGATCTATCTTGCTTCGGCAGATGATAATTTTCATGCGGATTGGGTGGACTCGGCAATCATCTATGAAATATTTCCCCGCTCATTTTCCCAGCAAGGAGGATTTCAGGGCATTACCGCGAACATTGCAAAAATAAAATCGCTCGGAGCGAATACAGTTTGGTTCATGCCCGTTTTTGATGGATCGACAACCCATGGTTATGAAACGAGCAATTATTATGCACTTGAAAGCGATTATGGAACCAACAGCGATTTCGTGAATATGATTTCAGCATTAAAACAAAACGGGATCAGAATTATTTTGGATCTTGTTGTCAATCATACCGGCGTAAGTCATCCGTTTATGCAAAATGTTTTCAAATATAAAGGGTACTCACCCTGGGCAAATTTCTATCTTTGGTCCGGTGAGCCGGGTGTTTCAAGTTATCAGTATTTTTTTGATTGGTCATCCTTGCCGAACCTGAATCATAACAATCCTGATGTCAGAAAATATTTTATCGACGTCTCGAAATACTGGGTTCAAAATTACGGTATTGACGGATACAGGTGTGATGTGGCATGGGGAGTGGAACAACGAAATAATCTTTTCTGGAATGAATGGAGAAAAGGAGTGAAAAGTATTAATCCCGATGTGTATCTTTTAGCCGAAGCATCGTCATCGGATACAACGTTCTATCAGAAAAGATTTGATTCCGCGTACGATTGGGATTTGCGCAATTTATTGATAAGTGTTTTGAACGGTTCGAATACACTTGGCAATGTGCATAAACAAGTTATGCGTTCGTATTCAACATTTGCGAGACCATTTCGATTTGTTGAGAACCATGATGAAACACGAGCGATCTCAATGTTTGATATTCAGCGCTCTCTGTTGATGCACACGATTGTATTTACGCTCAACGGAATTCCTCTTATTTATTCAGGCGGAGAAGTGGGCGAATCAACTCAAAGAAATATGATCAATTGGAATGATCCTAATAAGGTGCAGCCGTATTTTGCGCGGCTCGTGAAAATCAGAAAAGAGTATATCTATAATCCTATCGTCAACCGCATTGCAAACTCGGATACCGCTGCTGTGTATTCGTATTCATCCATCAGCGGGAATAAAACACTTCTCACAGTAGCGAACTTTAAAAATACTTCGCCTACGGTTATTCTTGATGTAACAACAATGCCGTATGATGGAAAAAGCGTTTACTATCTCACGGATTTGTTCAGCGGTACAGTGTATACAATACAACCGGCAGAGAGAAAAGCATATTCCGTTGCGTTGACGAATTATCAAGCCAGAGTGTTCTATTACGGACTTACACCCGTCTCTGTTTCGGTTCTTGATGAAAACCGGGCTACTGTGCCGAAAGATATGGTTCTTGATCAAAACTTCCCGAACCCGTTCAATCCATCAACTACACTTCGTTACGGATTACCGGGGAACAGCCGGGTGAAACTGCAAATCTATAATGTGCTTGGTCAGGTTGTTGCAGAATTAGTGAATGGTGAACAAGCGGCGGGCTGGCATCGTGAAGTATGGAATGCAAATGTTTCAACTGGCGTATATTTCTATCGTATCGAAGCAGTGGATGTCAATAATCCGAATAGCCGATTTGTGCAGGTGAAGAAGATGCTGCTGTTGAGGTAATACAAACTACAAATGTGCTCGATGACCGTCACCTTTAAGGTGACGGTCATCTATCTGGCCAAACCCAGAAATAAGTATTGAAGCCGGGCAATGCTCGGCTTTTTTATTTTTTTGCCCTCTTTGTTTTATTCATCTCGCATCCAACGTCCGCGTTAGTTGCACAAGGAGATGTCGAACACCTTTTGGTTAATGCAACGTACTTTCAACACCGCATTGTGAGCGCTATTATTGTCTGCAACAGGGTTAGAGTGTAATTTGCCTCTTACTATGATCTTTAGTAGATTTCTACGAGAGATTATTCAATGAAAAAAATACGATTATATTTGGATACATCTATTCCTTCTTTTCTTTTTGCGGAGGATTCACCTGAAAAACGCGATGCAACGGAAAAATTTTGGAAATTATTATCGTTGAATTTGTACGAAATAATTTTGTCCGACCTTCTCTTTCAAGAAGTTGGAAACAGTCCTATTCAGTTGAAAACTTCTCTCGAAAATTCGTTAGCGGAACTTGATGCAACATTTAGTTCTATAACAGCAGAAGCAGATGAGTTAGCTCTTCAATATGTTAAGCCAGCATTATTCCGGAAAAATATTATGACGATGCGCTCCATATTGCTGTTGCAACATTAACACAGTGCGATGCTATCATCAGTTGGAACTTTAAGCATATTGTAAAATTAAAAACCATACGTGGTGTTAATGCCATCAATAAACTATTAGGCTATCCAGAAATACAGATATTAACGCCGCAAAGTTGGTTAGAAGGAGACGACAATGAATGAACCAAAAGTGATGCAGCTGCTTCATCAGCAGATGGAGAGTAATTACATAACGATGAAAAATTTTTCTTCAGAAGAGCGCGTTAAAAAAATTATTGCAGATGCCGAAGTAGTAAAGAAAAGAATTGCTGCGAAGAAAAAAGGAAAAGAATTATCCTAATTCACTGCTGTCCAAAATAAACTGAGTTAGGATAAAAAATTAATCATACAGTATCAAATTGGACAAGTTTTTAGTGGGAACGTGGAGTAAACCTTTCGATGCTGTCCAAATATTGAACCCCGCTGGGGTTCGTAAAGAGAGATGCAGATAAAACTACAAATATGTTGTTCCTACGGAACAGTTAATTTGGTAAGGAATGCCGTAGGCATTCAATATTTGTAGCACAGATTCACAACACCCATACGAACGCCGTAGGTGTTCAATATGTTTTGTTCTCTGTCTACGAAAAATTTAATTTATTTTGGACAAGTCTGATCCTAATTGTAATCATTTCATTTTCTTTTCATCTCGCCCCAATGTTCGCGTTGGATGTATGTGGCAGAAGACCAAACCCAGAAACAAGTATTGAAACCAAGCCGAGCATCGCTCGGCTTTTTGTTTTTTCTCCCCTCTTGTTTTATGCCCGCCGTGCCGATAATACAACTACAATGGTGAACTATGAAAATTCAGGAAACAATAAGCGTTATATCAACGCAACTTCAAACACAAGGCGAAGTGGCAAAGCAGTATATTGGGGTGAAGAGCGTGCACCACGAAGCATACTTGCATAAACAGCAAGAAAGCCAGGTAATGAAGATTTTACACGAAGTGTTGCCAAAGGATAACACCTCGAAAGTAAACGAACTAAAAGAAAAAGAAAAACGCGGTGGCAAACAAAAAAAACAAAAGTTCACCGTGTATACTTCAGAAGGGAAGAAAAAAGAAATTGATGGCGACGAAGTGCCACCCGAAATTGACAGAACAATGTGAGTTGCTGTTAGTAGAGTCTTAATTTGAAATTTAATAATTTTGTCATGCTGATTCGCCGCGGCGAATCAGCATCTTTGTCTGTTTAAGATGCCGAAACAAGTTCGGCATGACGTTTCTCCTCAAATTAAAACATTGCTGTGCCTTCTCTTGAATCTTAATCGGTGTTTAGTTATGTTGCAGAAAAAAAAATGAAGACACCAATTGAGTTCGACGAAAATGTTTTCCCTCCATTCGAAGGTTTCCCGACCGAATGCCTCACATTTTTCAAGAAGCTTAAAAAAAATAACAACCGCGAGTGGTTTGCACAACACAAAGATGAATTCGAAACATTCGCAAAATTTCCGATGCAATGTTTTATTGCCGAGCTTGCGCACCATTTTCAAAACTTTGCGCCGGAATTTGATATGAACCCCAAACGCTCCATCTTCCGCATTTACCGCGATACACGATTCAGCAAAGATAAAACACCGTACAAAACACATATTGCCGCGCATTTTGTGTTACGCGGCAAGCCGAAAGGTTTGGAAGGATCGGGATATTATCTTCACATCGAACCGGGCGAAGTATTTTTGGGGGGCGGAATTTATATGCCCGAAGCAGATCAGTTAAAAAAAATCAGACATGCAATAGCTGCCAACTCACAAGAATTTCTTTCTGTAGCGGAAAGCAAAATATTGAAAAAAAGATTTGGAAAATTGGATGGTGAAAAATTACAACGCATTCCCAAAGGATACGAACAAGAACATCCGATGGCGGAATGGTTGAAGCTGAAACAATTTTTTGTCGGCGTTACTTTGAGCGATGATGTCTGTTTGAAAAAGAATTTCGTGCGGCAGGCTGCCGATATTTATAAAGAGGCAACGCCGTTAATAAATTTTTTAAATGGTGCACTGAAAAAATAATAGAAAGAATGTAACCCCTCAGCGTGTTTTTTGTCCCGAAGGTTCGCCACGGCGAATGGCTTCGCCAGATGTGCCAAAGGCATGGCTTTGCCACCTTCGGCATAATTTCAGTATTTCCAAAGAACAAAAACAAATCCCCCGTCCCGA
>CAYHZL010000089.1:0-13805 GCA_964361075.1 uncultured Chitinophagaceae bacterium | reverse complement strand
ATTTGCTTTTTAATCGGGACGGGGGATTCGTTTTTTTTTGGAAATACTGAAATTACAAAAAATACGCTGAGCGGTTACTATTTATTTTTCTTTTCTAACTCTTGAATTCTTTTTTCCATTTCACGAATCTGAATTAATAATTCCGGCAATTGCCGCGTTGCACCTTCAATCTTTCTCCACTTGGCAGCTTCTTTTGCAGGGTAACCGGTGTATGTCTCTCCCGCTTTATCCAACTGCCGAGTAACACCGGAGTGCCCGCCAATTTTTACATCGTCGGCGGTGAATACATGTCCGGTGAGAGAAACATTTCCACCGATCATATTTCTATTGCCAACTTTTGTGCTGCCGGCAACACCCGCCATTCCGGCAATGACAGTATCTTCACCAACAACAACATTATGTGCTATCTGCACTAAGTTGTCTAATTTAGTACCACGTTTAATTCGTGTCTCGCCCATCGTCGCCCGATCGATACATGTATTCGCTTGCACTTCAACATCGTCTTCCAAAACAACAATTCCGAGTTGCGGAATTTTTTGATACGATTTATCTCGTCTCGGTGCAAAACCAAATCCATCGCCGCCAACAACTACGCCCGGTTGAAGTATTACGCGATTGCCGAGCACACACTCTTCCCGAATAGTAACATGCGGATAGAGCAAACAATCATTTCCAATTTTTACATCTCGACCGATTACAACATGAGGATGAATTGTTGTGTTGTCGCCAACAATTGTATTTTCTCCGATAACCGCATACGCACCAATGGAACAATGTTCTCCAATTTTTACTGACGAATGAATTGCCGCTGTTGAATGAATTCCTTGTTCAACATCCAACTTTTTAGGATTGAATTTTCCGATGATGACAACAAACGATGAATACGGATCATCAAGCTGGATGAGCGCTGGAGGAAGTTTTGAAAATTTTGATGTGTCTAATGAACGACTCACTAACACGGCAGAGGCAGCAGTAGATTCCAAATATTTTTCGTACTTCGGATTTGCAATAAAAGAAAGCTGTCCCTCTTTTGCTTCTTCAATTTTGGCAATGCCGGTAAGAGTGATGCTGCCATCACCAACGACATCACCTTCTAATAATTGCGCGATCTCTCGTACGGTTGGCATAGAAATTTAAAAACCTTCCGGACTTTTATCTCCGGAAGGTGTAGCAAAATAATTATTTTTGTGAAAGTTTATTCACGACTTTTGTTGTCAAATCGTGTTTTGTATTCGCAAACATCAGCAGCGTTGAACTGCTTTTATCGAACACATAATCGTAACCATCATCGTCAGCAACATCTTTTACTGCTTTGAAAATCTTATCCTGAATAGGTTTCATCAACTCATTCTGTTTAGTAAACAACTCGCCGTTCGTACCAAACTTTTGCGTACGATAGTCCACCATTTTTTTATCCATCTCTTGAAGTTCTTTTTCAACTTCGGCGCGCCGCTTATCCGACATGATAAGCTTGCGCTTGTCGTAGTCATCAAATTTTTTCTGCAATTCGGTTTGCATTTTAGTCAATTCCGATTGCCAGTCTGCCGTAATCGTTTCAAGCTGTTTTTGTGCATCCTGCGCCTCAGTGAGTTGCTGCATAATCGTTTCCGAATTGATGTAGCCGACTTTTGTTTGTGCGTGCAGAGAAAAAATTGGAAGCACCAAAACCAATGCGATGATAAAACTTTTTAGCGTTTTCATAATGCTACTTTGGTGTTGTGAGATGTAAAATTATTATGGATTACTTTCCACCGCGTTTCAATCTATCCAATACTTTAAATGTATAATCATTGCTCGCTTCAGCATACAATAACAACACATCGCCGGCTTTGTCGAACATGAATGACACTTTTTCGTCCTTTGCAACTTTTTCGATCGCCTTCAAGATTTTTTCGCGGATTGGTGTCATTACTTTTTCGCGCTGCATGGCAAGTTCACCTTGCTGCCCGAATTTTTCTTGCTTGTATTGATTTACTTTTTGTTCTTCTTCAATTAAATCTTTTTGTTTTTGTTGCTTCGTTGCATCATTCAACATCGCTTGTTGTTTTTGATATGCTTCGTACTTTTCCTGCAAACTCTTCGACATTCTTTCCAATTCCTCTTGCCATGTTTTCACAATGCTTTCCAACTTTGCTTGCGCTTCTTTTGCTTCGGGAAGTTCTTTAATGATTGTTTCGGAATTGACGTACCCGATTTTTTGCTGTGCTGAAACTGTTTGCATTGCTGCGGTTGCGAAAAGAACTACGAAAAATAAAATTACTTTTTTCACTCTACACCTCTTTGTTAATTGATAATTGTGAATTGTTCCGAAGGCACAAAGTGCTCCTTTGGAGGATGTTCCAAGGGAATGGCTTTGCCACCTTCGGCATTCATTGATTTAAAGTATCTACTCAGTCATGCCATGAGTTTGTCTAATGTTTTGGTGAATGTTGCAAGTTTTATTCGCCGCGGCGAATCAAAAAGTAACTCATGGCATGACTTTAAATGCACAGTGAGTAGTTACGATTTAAAATCCTCGACCAAATTGGAAATGAAATTTCCACCCCGAAGGTTCAATCGGCACACCTGCTGCCGAAGAAACAACGGAATCGAATCCATAACCATAATCAAAACCAAGTAATCCAATTGGATTAATAAGTAACCGCGCACCAAGTCCGGCAGAGCGTTTCAAATCAAATAACTCCGCACTTCCAATTCTATCCCATACATTGCCACCTTCGGCAAAAGCAAGGAAGTAAATCGGTATAGGATTCAACGAAACATTGAAACGTAATTCTGCAGTAACTTTTTCCATCACTGTGCCGCCATACTCACCATAACTCAAGTTGCCGACACCTATACTTCGGTCTTCATAACCGCGCAATTGTGTTGTATTCACATAACCAATTCCGGTACCGCCCATATTGAAATATTCAATCGGCGGAATTTTTGAATCAGTATTATTAAACTTTACCAAGCTACCGAATTGTGAACCAAGATACAACGCAACACGCGCACTATTAAACAACGGCACGTACCAATCTGTAGAAAAAATATGTTTTGAGTACGAAACATCGCCCGGCAAAAATGGTGAGCCGGAAAGTTCCGTCGTCAAAGCAATGTTGCTTCCTTGCGAAGGGAACAACGGACTATTGATGCTGTTGCGTGAAATAACTTGCGTAATGCTGAACTGATTTGATTTACCAGTATTGCCATAATAGAAACCACCGTTTGTTACATCCAATTTCTGAATGCGCAGCGTCCAGCTTCCCGAAAAATAATCATCAGGAAAAGTAAAGCGCCTGCCAAGACTGACTGTTCCGCCGGTTTGATGAATTTGATATGTGTATTTCGTTTCTGTATCGTACAAACTAAAACCAAACGATGTACGTGTATTGAACATCCATGGCTCGCGGAAGGAGAGCGAGACCGTGCGCATAGTGTAGAGTGAACCGCCGCCAAATTGCCAATCGAAATTTAGCACTTGTCCGCCGCCACCGGAAAATGGTTCAGCAAGATAAAAATTATTGAATGTTAAACCGATTGCGCCGGTAAAACCAAATGCACCGCTGTATCCTACCGATGCATTAAATGTATCACTCGATTTTTCTTCGACATCAAAAACAACATCAACATTTTTATCATCTACAAAGCGAGTATCAGGTTTTATTTTTTCAGGATTGAAATAATTAAGCACTGAAAGCTGACGGATGCTGCGAATAATATTTGAACGGCTGAAATAATCACCGGGACGAGAATATAATTCGCGGCGAATAACACGCTCTTGCGTTTTATTGTTGCCGCGAATATCAACTTTGCCAATTCTGAATTGGTTGTGCTCACGAATTTTTATGACAATATCCAAACTATCTCCGCCGACTTTTGTTTCCTCCGGCTCAACCTGCATTGTTAAATATCCATTGTCCAAATACAAGGACGAGACATCGGACTGTTCTTCGTTGCTGCGAAGATTGCGTTCGAACTTTTCCATATTATACATTTCACCGGCTGTCATTCCGAGCCGTGCGTTGAGCGCTTCGGTTTTAAAAACCGTATTCCCTTCCCATGTAATGTTCCGAATTTTATATTGCGGACCTTCGTAGATAAATAATTTCAACGCCATGCGGTCTTTCGATATTGTATAATCAATCGAATCGGACATCAACTCTGCATCGCGGAAACCATTCTTCTTGTAAAATTGTATCAACTTCTTCTTATCGTCCACATATTTTTTCTTTTCCAATTTACCGGTGCGCCAAAATTTCCACCATTTCTTTTCATGCGTATCGCCCATTTCATCCTTCAGATCATCACTGCTGAAAAATTTGTTTCCATAAAACACAATTTTTCCAATGCGCACATCCGAGCCTTCATCAACATGAAAACGCAACACTACCTTACCGTGTGCAGCAGTATCGGCGCTTGGAACAATCTCCGATGTTATCTGCGCTTGTAAATACCCATCTTCTTCATACGCCTTCTTCATCACTTTAATCATTTTATTGATTTCCTGAGGCGATATGATTTGCCCTTTCAACACATTTATTTTTTTCAGAAGGTCGTCTTCGCTCAGTTCATCAGTGCCGCGAAATTCCACTTTATCCAAACGAGGATGCTCTTCCACTTTAATAAGAAGATAGACACCATCGCCGACAAAATTTTCGACATCAATTTGAATGTCAGAAAAAATTTTTAATCCCCATAGACGCGTAATTGCCGTTCGGGTTTGTTCGCCGGGAACATTCAACACATCGCCGATATTCAATCCTGCATTTGCAATGATCGCCGCAGTTTCCGACGATTTATTTCCAACGACAGAGATGCCAAGAATTTTGTATTCCTGCTGCTGCTTTTTAGTTTGCGAAGAAAGTTGAAATCCGATTGAGAAAAGGAAAAGAAGTACGAGAAAAAATTTATTCACTGAATAACTCTGTTAAATTCGTGAGACTCTTTTAATTAGTGTGTGCATATATTTTGTTGCCGCAGATTTTTTCGGTACTGCCAACTGCTCGCTCACCATACCAAATCTTCGTTCGCGCTGTTGAAAAGCATTGATCGCATCATAGAGTTCGTTGCGGCGGAACTGCGGCCAGAACAAATCAGTGATATACATTTCTGTATAGGCAAGCTGCCACAAAAGAAAATTACTCAGCCGAAGTTCGCCGCTTGTTCGAATAAGCAAATCAGGATCGGGAATATCTTTTGTTGAAAGATAGTGCGCGAATATTTTTTCATTAATACTGTCAGGTGCAAGCTTGCCCTGCTGAACATCTGTCGCAATTTTTTTCACTGCGTTGGCAATATCCCATCTGCCGCCATAACTGAGCGCCAACACAAGCGTGAGTCCCGTATTGTGTTTCAATGTTTCAATCGCATCAAACAATTCATTTTGAATTTCTTGCGGAAGAGACGCAACATCGCCAATGGTTTTCAATCGCACATTATTATTGTGGAGTTTGTCCCGTTCATCGCGCAACGCACTTAACAACAGCCGCATCAACACCGAAACTTCATCTTGCGGTCGTTTCCAATTTTCTGTGGAAAAAGCATAGATGGTAAGAAATTTTACGCCAAGTTGCCCGCACGTTTCAACAATCTCACGAACAGAATTCACCCCTTCATGATGTCCGGCAACGCGGGGAAGTTTACGGCTTTTCGCCCAACGACCATTGCCATCCATAATAATTGCAATATGTTTTGGAATTTCACCGTTGTGCTGTAACTGCTCTTGAAGCTTTTTGTCCTGCCCGGTGGCTTGCTTCGGACTTTTACTCAATGCCTCAACTCCTCAATGGTTCATAAATTTTCTTTAATTTACTCTTTTTTTGAAAAGAAATCAATGTAACAATGAGAATAACTCTCCACAAATACGGACGAACGCATTGTAGTATTTGTTCCACAAACATCTCTCCTTCTTGAAATCCAGCCATTTTCTTTGTAACGTTACAAAGAGATAATTTGCCAATCATTAGTAACCTACAAGAAATGTTATTAAGGAAAGCACTTCATGTTGTTCAGTATAAACCCCACAACAAAGAATTTCGCTTTACTTACTGAAGCGCCTATTCATAAAAAATTTATATAGAAAACGAATGAAAACTACTTGTTAATGAACGATGACGACTAATTAATCGGGAGATGATTTTAAATAACAAACAGGAGAACATCATGAAACATCTTTGCTTGAAAACCACTTTCCTATTTCTAATTACACATTCAATGTGGGCGCAATTTTCTATGCATTCATATCTGAATGAACCAAACTCTGCTAGTACATTAGGGCTTGGCATGGCTGGTACCACATCGTTACAAAGTATTGAAGCACTCACATCAAATCCCGCCAACTTAATTTTCTCACCTGCAATGCAAGTTTCATACATTCGAAATCCGACCGAGATAAATTTTGTTTCAGATATTTTTCGAACCAGTACTGTGGCAACATTGCAACTTTCCGAAAATATATTCGCAGGAATTCAATTTAACAATGCAGAATACGGCACAATGGTGATAACTTCTGAAACTAATCCGACTCCAATAGGAGAGTATAAGTCATACAATCGCGCGCTTGCTGTAGGTGTTGCACAAAAATTTAACGAAGAACTTTCAGCCGGAATTCAGCTTCGTATTACGCAAGATAAATTCCCTCAGTATTCAGAAAACTCTCAGAGTGAGTATAAAAAAAACTTTCTATTCGGTAGCATTGGCGCTACATATCAGCCAAACTATTGTAATCGCCGCTTATATGTTGGACTTTCTTTAATGAATATCGGTTCAACAATTTCTTTTGTCGATGCAAGCCAACAAGACCCACCACCAAGTGTATTGCGGATTGGAACGCGGTATGCACTCTTTAAAGAATCTGTTCATCATTTCGATGTTGGAATGGAAGCCGAACGATCCGTTGCACGAATAACCGAAAAAGTTGAGACACAGAACACCTTCACAGGAATTTTCGATTGGAAGAAATTTCCGCAAGATGTAAGCTTGCATTCACATGTATCGTGGCAATGGAATGCACTTGATATAGGAAACGACATTTCATTTTTTCAAGAAATGTATAATGGCGTAACATCGTATGGAAAAGAATATGGCGGACAAAGTGTATTCACGCAGGGCGTTCGCATTGGATTTGGATATAAGGATATTAACATTGCATGTGGGTTTGCAGGAATGTGGCATGCAACAGATGATAATTTTTTTAATTTTCGCTTTTATCGTTTACCAGATGAGTCATACGATTTTTCTCTTCGATTCAATAATTCTCTTTTTACTACAGAAAAATTTTCTGCTGATTCTCACACATCGTTAAAAAAAATTATTCTCACTCTCGGCGCTGGATATACATTTCGCACGGGCTGGGCTTCAGAACAAATCATATATGAAAGCATCTATACCCGAACAAAAACCGGCTATTCAAATAGCGCACTCTATACTATAGAAGCTGCAATGTATTTTGATGAACAATCAGCATTAGTTTCTTCTTTGGTCTATTCAAGAATACCAGTATATCTTTTGTACGAAGGTTTACCTTCACAAACATCACAAGGGTTTTCTTCGCGCATGGAGTTCCGTATTGAAAGTGTTTCGTTGTTTTCTTTATATCGCTACCATCCAATACAACGATACATTGCTCCACTTTTTGTTGAAGTAGGTTTTGGCATTCAACGACTCAATTCGATTGAAGATTCATATCCTTTATATCGTTATCAAACAACAGTAAAAACTAACATTGGCGCTGTTGTACCGCTAATAAGTGGAATCGTTATTATTCCCAAAATAGATTTCAACACAATGCTTGCGCGAATTAATGGTTCGTCGCCACGTCTTGGCGGATACAACCAATGGGAATACGGAATACAGATAGGATACGTATTGTGAATTCTTCAAATCAACAAATTATAGTGATCGGCGGCGGTGCAGCAGGAATGATTGCCGCATGGCGCGCAGCATTGTTGGGCGCACGTGTTCTGCTTCTCGAAAAAAATCCGCGACTTGGTATCAAACTTCTCATTTCCGGCGGCGGAAAATGCAACATCACCCACAGCGGTACGACAGAAAAACTTCTGCAGCACTTTCAGATCAACGAATCGAGATTTTTAAAACACGCCTTGTATAGTTTCACCAATACAGATGTAATTGAATTGCTGCACACATTCGGAGTTGAGACGGAAGAACGTGTGAACGGAAAAATTTTTCCAGCAAGCGAAAAGGCAGGCGATGTCGTACATGCGTTTCGTCGTGCAATGGAAAAAGCCGGTGTTGCCATTCAACTTTCCTCGACAGTGCAAAATATTCTGCGCGATGAGCAAGGTGTCTGCGGCGTGTGCGTACAGAACGAGATCATTCCTTCTCGCCACATTATTCTTGCTGCCGGTGGAATTTCATACAAAAAAACCGGCACCACAGGCGACGGATTTACGTGGGCAGAACATTTAGGACATACAATCGTTCCGCTTCGCCCCGCGCTCGCACCAATTATCCTTTCACCAATTCCGCCAAGAGAATTTCAAGGCGTCGCCATTCGTGATTGCACATTACAAGCAATTGCAAAAAATAAAATTATTGCTGAGTGGCACGGCGATGTGTTGTTCACTCACTTTGGAATTTCCGGACCTGCAGCATTGGAAGTAAGCAAAGATACTTTCATTGAATTTGAAAAAGGAAATATCGTTTCCGTGCATGTTGATTTCTTTTCGGAATACTCTGTGCAGGAAGTGGAAAAAATGATTCACGATGAAATTCAAACACATGGCACACGCGTTATACTTACACTACTCGAGCAGATGATTCCACAACGACTCGCTCCATTTTTTTTAAGCCGGTTGAACATTGATGCTGCAACGAAATTACATCAACTTAAAAAAAATGAACGCATTCTCATTGCGCAAACATTAAAACAATGGAACATCGGCTCCGTACAACACATTGATATTGATCGTGGTGAAGTTACTGCAGGCGGAATTGCTTTGCACGAAGTTGATGCAACAACGATGCGTTCAAAAATTGTGAATGGTTTATATTGTTGCGGCGAAGTGCTTGATATCGCCGGACCGGTCGGTGGATTTAATTTACAAGCAGCATTTTCTTCGGGATTTGTGGCAGGCGAAAGCGCAGGAAAAGAGTTTTTGCAAAAGAATCAACAACCGGTTACATCAACATCCTTCTAATTTTTCTTCGTTATTATCATTCCCATCAACAGTCTCTTTTCCACTTCGTCCTTTATCAAGGTACACTGGATTCGTGCATAAAAATTTTTTTTCAAAAAAAACAACATGCTTACAATCGAAAACATTTTTTTCGGCACATTCAACAATTGTTCTGCAGCCGATATCCTTCGTGGTACAATGTTTCTTGTCGGGAAAAAGCGGAAATGGAGAAGAACCTTTCATAGTATCGGTTGATATATTGTGTTCTTAGTGTAACCACAATTAGGGCACCGATATTCTTTCCCTTCAAACAATCTCATTTGTTTTTCAATATAGTTCAAAGCAACTAATTCTACGACAGCAATGATAAAAAAAAGCTCGAATGGAAGTGTAAGCAATGCGACACCAAAAACAAATGCAATTACTGCGAGAGAAAAAAACAATAAACTATTATTATGATGAGGTGTAAATAAATTTCCACATTTAGTGCAGCTCATACATTGCCTCCTTATGAATGATTATCGATAGGTAAAACAATTTCTACGGTGCACTCCCCTGCTTGCACCGCAGAAATCGAATTCTTTTGCAAGCAGTTTTTATTAAAGGGCACTTCTAAAAACTAGTTACGAAACCTTCAAAGTTTTTTTTGAGATGTACCATAAAATTTTAACATCACAAAATTTGGTCAAGATAAACCTTGAAGGTTTTTAGAGATGTGCTAAAAATAGTGATATAAATATAATAGAACGCAAGGGCATCCGCAATCACGCGATCGCGTGGTTTTTAAATGCATTTTTGGGGTACAGATGGCTATTATTGGTCAATTATGACGAGTTTTTCTGAAACAGCCTTGGCTACCACTTGGGCGAGAGAGTGAGCTTGCAGTTTGAGATATATATTTCTTTGGTGGGAATCTACCGTGTGGGCACTTACGATAAGTTTTTCAGCAATTTGTTTTTTAGACAAACCCTGAACCATACATTGTAAAATTTCTGTTTCCCTGATTGTTAAATCATAATTAGATTTTGGATCGTCTCGATGAGAAAACATTTCCATTACCCGGCGAGCGATTTGCGGACTGAGTGGTGCACCACCATTCACCGCACCTTCAATTTCTTCAAGCAGTCGTTCCATCTTTGAAGATTTTAAAAGATAACCAAACGCTCCATTACACAATGCTTCAAATATTTTATCATCATCATCAGTTCCGGTTAAAATAATTACTTGTGTTGCTGGTGAAAGAGATCGAATAGATGTAATTCCTTCAATGCCGCTCATCCCCGGCAATCCGATATCCAATAAAAATATATCTGGCGGCGAATCTGTCTGCAATGCTGTGAGCGCATGTTCGCAGACTGAAAAATTTTTTTCACAATGCAGCAGTTCGCTCATATTTATTAAATCTGCTAACGATTCACGAAATAAGGCATCGTCATCAACAATCCAGACATTTTTCTTACATTGTTCGCTTCTTGTCTCCATAGAAACTATTCTTTCGATAATTACATAGGTGATGATATTAATAAATAATACAAGAAGCAAGGAAGGTAATAATAGCAATTATTTTTTAACTACTCAGCAAAAACAACCCCACCCTTTATCCCCAATGCTGTCAACTTAAGGAAAAAATTTCTAAAGAATAGGGTGGGACAAGCATTCCTGCTTGTCATTTTAAAATAATTATGGACAGACAAGAATGTCTGTCCTACTAAATCGTTCTTAACCTGACAGCATTGCCCTTTATCCCTCCCCTTTTAGGGGAGGGAATTTTCTCCCCCTGTGCCGAAGGTGGCAACGCCATTCCATTGGAACATCTGGCGAAGCCATTCGCCGTGGCGAACCTTCGGGAAAAGGGGGAGAATTAAAGAGGGGTGATTCGCCGCGGCGAATGTGTTCTACTGTGCCTATTGTGGTTAAGCTTTTCTCGGCGATTTAGCAGGAAATTGTTCTATACATTTAAAGCACTGAATAGTTACATTATTTTTTAACTTCGAAAAACTTTTCTTATCTTGTTGTCATGAAAAAATCTGTATGTATCGGGATTCTTGGTGGCGGGCAACTTGCGCGAATGTCTGCATCTGCGGCATATCGCCTCGGATGTTCAGTTGCAATTTTAGAAAAAGAAAAATATTCTCCGGCAGGGCAACTTACTCATAACGAATTTATCGGTTGGGTGCATGACGATACACTGCTGAAACAGTTTGCCGCAACGTGCGATGCTATTACACTCGAAAATGAATTTGTAGATTTTCATCGTATCGAATTTTTAGAATCGCTTGGCAAACCGGTCTTTCCGTCATCATATACTATTTCACATATTCAGGATAAACTTATTCAAAAAGAAACATTGGAACGCAATAATATTCCCGTTCCACGTTTCATTAAAGTTGATAGTCATACTACTTTTGTTTCCATAAAAAACGAACTCGGCGTACCGTTTATTTTAAAGTCGCGCAAGATGGGATACGACGGCTATGGCAACGCACTTATTCGTACCAACAAAGATTTTCTCCTCGCTCATGAAAAACTTTCGTCCCGCCATGCATCGTTGATGGCAGAAAAGTTTGTTCACTTCACAATGGAACTTGCTGTCATGGTTGCACGCACAAAAAAAGAAACAGTGGTGTATCCTGTTGTGCAAACAATTCAAAAAAATCATATCTGCCATACGGTCATCGCACCGGCGCAAATCAAAAAGCGCATTGCACGCATTGCCGGTAAAATCGCTGTGGCATCAGTTGAAGCTGTACATGGTTATGGAATTTTTGGTGTTGAAATGTTTTTAACTACCGATGGAAATATTCTTGTCAACGAAATGGCGCCTCGTCCGCACAATTCCGGTCATTACACTATTGAAGCATGTGTAACATCGCAATTTGAAAACCATATTCGTGCCGTGTTCAATGCGCCGCTCGGTTCGGCGGCAATGGTACAACCGTACGCAGTGATGGTTAATCTTCTTGGCAAGAAAAAACAATCGCCGCTGCCTGAAACGCATCGCGCGGTGTTACACAACAATAATGTTCATCTCCACGTCTATGGAAAAACACATTCGCGTGAAGGACGAAAGATGGGACATATCACAATGCTGGGAACTGATCTCAAAACAATTCTTCATCAGACACAAACTATTGCAAAGAAAATTTCATTATGAAAACAAAACCTGTTGTTGGCATCATCATGGGCAGCGATTCCGATTTACCCACTATGCAGGAAGCTGCAGATATCTTGAAAGCATTTTGCGTTTCGTTTGAAGTAAAAATTGTTTCAGCACACCGCACACCACATGTTATGACGCGGTACGCATCAACAGCGCACGCACGCGGATTGAAACTCATCATCGCAGGTGCGGGAGGCGCTGCACATCTTCCCGGTATGACGGCATCACATACTCCGCTCCCTGTTATCGGCGTGCCGATTAAAACAAAATCGTTGAACGGATTAGATTCACTTCTTTCCATTGCACAAATGCCGGGCGGTGTACCGGTTGCAACAGTAGCTATCGGAGGCGGAAAAAATGCCGGATTGCTGGCTGTACAAATGCTTGCAATACATAATGCTTCGTTATTTAAAAAAATAATTGCGTATAAAAAAATGATGGGGAAAGAATCTATGGGGAAAAATAGTAAATAGAGACATCTGAAAAATCTTACATCAATGTCATTCCGAGAAGCGGAGCGACGAGTTCCATTCGCCGCGGCGAACGGAAGAATCTCGTTTTTCAACTCAATATCAAAAGAAAGATTCTTCTCCGCCTTTGGCGGATCAGAATGACAATAGACAATCAATTTTTCAGATGTCTCAGATAGTAAATTGCAGATATTACTTTCCGGCGTTTTATTTTCCAAACATAAACAACAACGGTCGCCACGCACGTTTTGCCCACGCACGTTCGTTGTGAACTCCATTTTTTTCGAAATGATATTCTAAATCTTTTCCCTGTTTGTATCCCATCCTGCTTAAAAGTACGACCATACTTTGATACCCTGAGATCAATTCCTTTTCCCGTCCGCCACAATCTAAATATATTTTGATATTTTTTTTAGTGCCGGTGTATTCATGCAACACACGAAGTATTTTTTCATCATTATACCAAAAAGCAGGCGACATACATCCGACCATTGAAAATTTTTTCGGATACCACCATACAATCAACATTGAAACAAGCGCACCCATTGATGAACCTAATATCGCTGTATGTTTGCGTTGCGGCTTTGTCCGATAGGTTGAATCAACCAATAGTTTTATTTTTTCTACAAGAAATTTTGCATACGCCCTGCCACGTTCGCTATCGGAATATTCTTCCGTTCTATCAGTCGAATGAAAGATGCCGACTATGATTATTTCGGAAATTTTTTTTCCGGCTGATAGTGCCGCTACGGTTTCATCAATGCGCCAATCACGAGCTTTGAACGCAGTTTTTGGATCTGCAATATTTTGTCCGTCATGCATATACAAAACGGGATATCGTTTGTGTGTTGCTTGAGTATATGAAGAAGGAAGAATTACAATAATAGTGCGCGCATACTTCAAACCTTCGCCTTTAATATTACGATGGTAGCGAACGATACCTTGAATTTTTTCTACGGAATTATTTTTCTTCATCGCATTGAACCGCATTGATGATTAACTGATGTTACGCAGAAAAAATAACTGCCTAACAAAGTAATGCCGTCATGC
>CAYHZL010000088.1:0-13936 GCA_964361075.1 uncultured Chitinophagaceae bacterium | reverse complement strand
ATCGGGACGGGGGATTCGTTTTTGTTCTTTGGAAATACTGAAATTATGCCGAAGGTGGCAACGCCATTCCCTTGGAACATCTGGCGAAGTCCCGAAGGGATGGCTTCGCCACCATTCGCCGTGGCGAACCTTCGGGACAAAAAACACGCTGAGTTGTTATGAAAATTTTAAACAAGTATTTCTTCTTCACGTTGTTGTGTTTCTATCGTGAATGTTTCTTTTTCTAATGTTCCGAATAATGTCGCAGAGTTTGTTTTATGAATTTTCACTTTTCGGTATTCACCAACACGTGCATCTTCTTTGGGGAAGAGAACTTTTTTGTTTGTATCTGTTCTTCCCAGCAAATCATTTTTGGAACGTGAGCTGTCGCGCTCGACTAATACTTCAACTGTTGCACCAAGCAATTGTTCATTGACACGCGTAGAAATTTCTGATTGCAAATCAACAATTTCGGCTAAACGTTTTCCTTTCACTTCATCAGGAATGTCGTCTCCCATCTCCCACGCTTTCGTATTTTCGCGCGGAGAATATTTAAACATGAACGCACCGTCGTACATCATTTCTTTTAACAGATCAATTGTTGTGCGATGATCATCGTCAGTTTCAGTCGGAAAGCCGGCGATGATATCTGTTGAAAGTGCAACACCCGGAATTGCCGTACGAATTTTTTTCACCAGCGCACGGTAATGCTCGATGGTGTACGTTCGGTTCATCAATTTCAAAATTCTGTTTGAGCCGGATTGCACGGGAAGGTGAATGTAGTTGCAAATATTTTCGTTCGTCGCAATTGTTTCAATCAGCGTATCAGAAATATCCTGCGGGTGCGGCGTCATAAATCGAATCCGAATTGTTCTATCAACACGCGCTGCGGCGCTCATTAAATCAGCAAAATTATATTCCCCATCGTGGTACGAATTTACATTTTGCCCGAGCAGTGTTATTTCTTTACACCCTGATTCACTCAGTCGCCGCACTTCATCAATAACACTTTTCAAACTGCGGCTCCGCTCGCGTCCGCGTGTAAACGGCACAACGCAGAACGTGCAGAACTTATCGCAGCCACGCATCACCGAAAGCCATGCGCCGATTCCTTCAGTACGCAGCGGCATGATGTCATCGTAATTTTCCACACGCGAAAGTTTTACCGCAATTCCTTTTTCACCGGCAAACGCATTGGCAACAAGCGAAGGAAGTTTGCGATACTCATCGGGACCAACAACGATATCAACAACATTATTTTTATCAATCAACTCTGCACGCAGCCGTTCCGCCATACAACCGAGCACACCAATCAGTACACCGGGATTTGCACGCTTAATCATTTTCAATTCGCTGATGCGCTGCCGTATTTTCACCTCTGCATTATCGCGCACACTGCAGGTGTTCACAAAAATTACATCCGCGTTTTCAGGTGTGTTCACAATTCCATAGCCGGTCGTACTCATCACGCCCGCTACCACTTCGGAATCTGCCACATTCATCTGGCATCCGTAGGTTTCAATATAAATTTTCTTCGGAGTCATAAATTTTTCCATACAAATTTAAACCATGACTGACAGTTTAGCAACGAACTTTGCGATTATTAATAAAGTTTAATCGGTAATAAGCTGAATTTGCCTATTTTGCGCTTGCCAAATAGTCAGAGGAATGAATCTGATATCAGTTTTGAGGTTGATATTAGAGGAAAAGTGCGCTACATTTTGGATGAGAACTTTGTAAGTTTTTGTAACCACACAACGAAAGAAAAACATGCCACAGATTCGCAGATTTTTAATAGATAGAGACCTCTGAAAAATAATGGAATTATGTCATTGCGAGACGTTTTTTGTCGAAGCAATCTTGTTTTTCGTTTATTTTGATGAGATTGCTTCGTCGCTTCGCTCCTCGCAATGACTTTTTCAGAAGTCTCTAGATAAATATTAAAATTTAATCTGTGATTCGCCGCGGCGAATGTGGCTCCAATTTTACTCAGTCTCTATCCATAAAAATTAAGACGAAACCAACTATGAACCCACAAAATTTTATTTCTGACGTTCGCGCTAACGCGAGCAAATTAAAAAAAACAATCGTCCTTCCTGATGCAACCGACATTCGCGCCATCAAAGCATCGCGCATAATTGCTGATGAACAGATTGCATCGCCTGTGCTGATCGGCAATGAAGAAGCGATTCGCAGTAAAGCAGAAAGCGAACACGTCTCACTGCAAGGCGTGCGTGTTGTTGATCCGGAAAAAAGTGAGCTGCTTTCAAACTTTACACACTTGTATTTCAATTTGAGAAAATCAAAAGGAATACAATTTACCGATGCGCAAGAGATGATGAAAAAGCCGCTCTTCTTCGGTGCGATGATGGTGCGCGAAGGAATGGCGGACGGCAGTGTTGCCGGTTCGCTTTCAACAACTGGCGATGTGCTGCGTGCCGGATTACAAATCATTGGAACGCAGGAAGGTATCAGCGTTGTGTCAAGTTTTTTTGTGATGGTGTTTCCGCAAAAAATATATTCGTTTGCTGACTGTGCCGTTGTCCCTGATCCAACCGCAGAGCAACTTGCCGATATTGCGCTGACCACTGCTGACAATCATCGCAAAGTAACCGGCGAAGAACCGCGCGTGGCGATGCTTTCTTTTTCAACAAAAGGAAGTGCGTCGCATCCACTTGTTGAAAAAGTGCAGAAGGCAACCGAGATTGCACGGAAAAAAAATCCGAACATAAAATTAGACGGCGAGTTGCAGCTTGACGCGGCAATTGTTGCCAGCGTTGGAAAACAAAAAGCGCCGACAAGCGATGTTGCCGGTACTGCCAATGTGCTTGTCTTTCCTGATTTGAATGCGGGAAATATCGGTTACAAACTTGCGCAGCGTTTGGGCGGCGCAGAAGCTGTCGGTCCGATTGTGCAAGGATTGAAACGACCGGCGTTTGATCTTTCACGCGGCTGCAGTGTTGACGATATTGTGAACACGACAGCGATTAACGCGGTGATTGGTGCGGTGTAAAAAGAAAAATATTTTTAAAACCTACCTATAACAATTGAAATCTATACCCATGTGTTGAAGGCATGGAGACTGTGTCAAAAACAAAACCTGTCCGCCGTCTTTTTGGCAGATAAACGCATTGCGTGTATCATACCAAAATGGTATAATAGACGCATGTTTATATAGAAAAAATAGACTGTGGCGTTTAGCAAATAGTTATCCAAAATGTCGCTCCGCTCCATTTTGGATAACGTGCCGCGCCTCCGTCGCTGTTCTCCTTCGTGCCGCTGCGCTTCGCTCCGCGACACTTCGGATAACAGCGCCTATGCGAAATGCCGTCAGACTCCGCTTCGCTCCGTTTGCCGTCACTTCGCATGAGGCGCGGCACGTTAGCTGTCATTTTTGGACGACCTGCAAGCTTTGAACTGACCGCAAAAAACAAACAGAAAAAAACCGACATTAGCAAAAAAAACGAATTGACAAATGACGAATCATCAAGTTAACATTTCAAAACAAACTAAATGAGATTTATTGGTAATAAAGAATTAATAACTTCTGAAATAAGAGAGCTGTTAGACCAAAAAGGGTTGACAAATAAAAAACGCACTCTGTTTGATGAAGCAACAAATAAACGACTTACTTTTTTTGATGCCTTTTGCGGAACAGGAGCAGTTGCAGATTCTTTAAAAGATTCATTCAACATTGTTGCGAATGATATGCTTAGTTGGTGCGTGATTTACACAAGAGGTAGAGTGTGTGCTAACAATTGTGACTTTAAAAATTTGGGCTTTGACCCATTTGAATATTTCAACTCAAACAGTAAGAGTGTAAAAGGATTTTTTTATAAAACTTATTCACCTGGCGCATCTAAGCGAATGTATTTTACTCCAGAGAACGCAGCACGAATAGATTATTTCAGGACTACAATAGAAAAATGGAAACAATCAAATCTTATTAACGAAAACGAATACGCATTTCTTTTAGCAAGTTTAATAGAATCTGTATCCGTAGTTTCAAATACTGCTGGCGTTTACGGAGCATTTTTGAAACATTGGGATTCAAGAGCAAATAAAAAGATTGAATTTAAAAAAGTAGCTTTTAATCCTTCATCAAACAACGAAGCAGAATTTTTAAACTCTAAGATTGAAGATGTAGTTTCAGAAGTTAATTGTGACATCTTATATCTTGATCCACCTTACACTCAAAACCAATACGGAACACAATATCATTTATTGGAAACATTAGTATTGTATGACAAACCAAGTGTTAGCACTATTACAGGTTCCCGTAGCACTTCTCCAATGAGGTCTGACTGGTCAAAAGAATACAAAACTCATATTCATTTTGATAAAGTATTGGCAAAAACTAAAGCCAAGTATATCATATTTAGTTACAGCCAAGATGGTTTTATGTCAAAGAGTTTTATTGAAGCTTGTCTTAAAAGATACGGGAAGCCCGATACATACATTTGCAAAAAAATTTCCTACAGGAAATACACAAATTTCAAATCCAAAGAAAGTAATGACCACTTTGAATATCTTTTCTTCGTAGAAAGGAAAAATGAAAACGAAGTTGAATATGAATCACCTTTGAATTACATAGGCAGTAAAGCCAAAATGATTTCACACATTAAAAAAAGTTTACCCAATAAGTTCAGTTCTTTTGTTGACGCTTGCGGTGGAGGGTTCAATGTTGGAATCAACATTAATGCACAACGGATTATTTATAATGACATCAATCATTTTGTAAGCAACCTTGTTGCTTCCTTCAAAACCAACGACACATACCAATATATTTTATACCTCAAAAGAATAATTAAAAAGTTTGGACTTGAAGCGGAGAACGCAAAAAGTTATTTGAAAGCAAGAGAGTATTACAACTCTTTTCCTCTTGACAAGAGAGACCCGAAACTTTTGTATGCAGTAATTCTTTACGGTTTCAATCAGCAAATTAGATTCAACGGAGACCACGGCTTCAACAATCCAGTTGGTATGAGATGGTTCAACGACAAAGTGCTTGAAAAGATGATTAGCTTTTCACGAGTTATTAAGGAGAAGAACATAATTTTTGAAAGTAAAGATTATCAGGAACTCTATTGTGAGATTGATAAAAATACTTTCACTTATTTAGACCCACCTTACATGCTGACAAATGGTTCATACAATGACGGCAAAAGAGGTTTTCATGGTTGGAATAAAAGCACGGAGAAAAAACTTTTTGATTTCGCCAGCAAACTAAATGATGATGACAGGTCATTTATGATTTCTTATGTCTTAGAACATAAAGGACAATTTAACGGTCAGTTTGATTCATGGATAAAACAAGGTGAGCATAATCTAATTCATGTAGAACCAATTCTTGGGAACAACAGAAAAGAAATATTTATTACAAATTACAATAAGAATGTCAATGGCAAAGCCACACTTTATTATAAAGAACAAATTTCAGAAGCGGTCTGAGTTATACGAAGATATTCTAACAAGAAACATCTTACGCGATGTTTGTCGCAGAATAACTGGTAGGACTGATTACACCGTTGAATTTGATAACGAAGGTTACAACAAAGGTCGTTTAGCAACTCTTGAATACAGAGGCAGAATAAATTATATTTCATTTTCCGAATTTGAAATTGCAAGCAGAAATTCTTTCTTCCAAAGTTTTCCAAGTGCATTAGTGAAGTATCATCAAGAAACTAATTCCAACAAAAGAATTTACTTTTATTTCTTAACTCCCGATGGAAATATTGAGACCTCATATTTCATCTTCATGTATCGGTTAATGAAAACCGCAGGAACTGAATTTCTAAACGAGGATGAACTTTTGGAAAATGAGATTGCTCCATTTAATTCAGTAGCCGATATTATTGCTCAGAGAGATTTAAACCGAGGAAGAAACAGAGGCAATGCTTCAACTTATGTTACCATTGATGAAGACGACATTTTGCAAATCTTTGGCAAAACTTATGGAGCAAATAAATACGAGACAACTTTGTTATGTCTTGCGATTCATAAAATAACTCCATACAAGATGGAATTATATGAAATTCAAGAAGGCAATCTTAAAAGACTTCCTGAAGAAGCAAGAGAAGTAATTGTAACTCTTGGTATCGCAGTTATTGCTTCAGATTTAATCCTTGAACGAGAAGAATTTGAAAAGAATGACAGTCTTCGCTCTCCTACTTACATTTATAATCTTCTAGAAAAACTCGGAGACAAGAAATGTTCTTTATGTGATTGTGAAATCCCACAAATAATTCAAGGTGCTCATGTTTGGGCTGTAGCAAGTATCAAGAAAGCAAACAATATAGACCAAGACAAGAAACTTCAATTTGCTGTTGATGGAGATAACGGATTATGGCTTTGCAATAACCATCACAAATTGTTTGACATGAACGTACTGCTGATTACTGAGGAGGGTCGGGTAAAATACAAGTCAAATATCAGAGCAATTGATTCGGACTTCATCTGTGATGTTACAGCAAATTACAAAATCCCAGACAAAACATTGACCCCAAAATTTTTGCATTACCTTGAGAAACGAAATAGCTTGCTAAATGAAAGACGATACAGTTTCATTGCATAGAAAGAGTAAAATGGCTGCTAACATAAAGATTAAAAGAAATAATTTTTTTAAGGGCTTTGTTCGCAACTTGAAAGTGTATGCAAGTAATTTATAATTGTGGTTAACGAAAGTGTATCGCATTTTATCCTCAAAAAAAATTTACTTCTTTAACCCCTTTTTCGTTATACGCAACTCTTTGGCAGCTGTGCTAACTTTGAACTTTACGGCTTTGAACAAACATTTTTAAGGCAACGTAAACGATATGACAGGGCTTTTAATGAACAGCCAATCCCTCGCAGTAAATTCTTCAACGTTTTATTTTCGACAACAGACTTGCCGATAAAAATTGCTGAAATTGATTTCGCTCCACAATAACTTCGTTATGTGATAACGCAGAATGAATAAAAATAATTCGGTACTTACGCAGTTCACTCGCACGCAGGTCTTGTTCTTCTTTTTTCAAAAATGGGATATTCCAACTTTCCAAACAGTTCATTAAATTTTCAGATTCGTTTTTTGTGCCGCCATCGTTGGTGTAGATATTGATCAGTTTCCCTTTATAATGATCGAGCCAGTAAGAATATTTTTCTGTGTGCCCGTAGAGTGCATCCAATAAATAGACTTCGGAAATATTTTTTGTCAGACCGCCGTGCAGTAAAATATATGACATTACCCTGTATGCGCCGCTGTGTCCTGCAAGAATTATTTTTCCCGCACTGTGTGCTGAATGCTTTGTTCGTTTTCGTACTTCAGCCAGAACTTCCGCAACCAAATGTTTAAATGTATCTTTCTCTTCCAACTTTCCACCGAACGAATCGGGCGCATCTTTTGGTCCTTCCGGAAAAACAAAAATTGTGTTGCGGTTGCTTGCGGAAAATTGTTCAATCAATTTAAATTGTGCACATGCGCTGTCAATAGTATTATTCCAGCCATGAAAGTAAAACACGATATCAATTTTTTTCGACGGACGAAAACCTTTCGGAATAAAAATTGCAACGCTGCTATCGCTGTAATGTGTTGATACAGAATAATATTTTTCGTTGTAGGTGTGTCCGCTGTCGCGCGCAGGATGCGGGAACATCGCACAGGAAGAATGAATCACAATCATGCTTCCATAGTTATCATACCGATGCTCGAATGACTGTGTGCCGAGGGCGGATGATACAAAGAGAAAATATAATGCGACTGTTTTCATGGCGGCGGCGTATGATGATAGTGAATATTTTTTTTCGAAAATAATTTTTGAATGAAGTGCGCCGGAACGATGAAGATTGAGTTCTGCAATACACAACAACGATTGCATTCCATACACAACACTTCGGCGAAAATTAATAGACGATGCTTCTGCAAAATACCGTACCGGCATCGCCTTCTGCGCGATAACGCAATAAAATGCGATACATCTGCCGCTGGCTAATACTTAAACTTAGCGCGGCATTGGCTATGGTCAGTTCGTTGTTCTCAATTCGTTGTACACTTTGAGACGTTCTCGTTCTTTGGTGTTCATTGTTAGGTGCATTTAATTTTACCCACAAAATACTGCCGATGAACCTGACATTCTCACTGTCCGCTTAACATGACATTCTCAGTGCCGTATTACAGCAACTTCAAAAAAATAGTTGCACTATCGGACAACATTTCGTATATTTGCTTCGTGGACGAAAAACAGAAACACCGGACTATCATTTTTTACAAGGACTACTTTCAAGAGTTCTTCGTACAACAAAGAGACAAAGTGAAAGATAAAATTATCTGGACTTTTGACTTGATAGAAGAACTTCAGAGAGTTCCCGAGACCTATCTCAAACATATTGAGAACACGGATGGACTTTTTGAAATTCGGGTGCAACAAGGCAGCAACATTTTTCGCATTTTCTGTTTTTTTGAACAAGGACAATTAGTGGTGTTAGCAAACGGCTTTCAAAAGAAAACACAAAAGACACCAAAACAAGAAATTGAAAAAGCACTTAAAATAAAAGAAGAATATGAAAACGAAAAAAAGTAACATAATGACACTTGACCAGTTCAAAGACAAACATTATGGTAAACTTGGGACTGCAAAACGTAACCAACTTGAAGCGGGTTATGAGAATTTCAAAATCGGTGCTTTAATCCACGAAGCCCGACTTGAAAAAGGTTTGACACAAGAAGAACTTGCCGAGAAAGTTGGTACGACAAAGTCCTACATTTCAAAAATTGAGAACAACATAAAAGAAGTTCGTATCTCGACACTTCAAAAAATTATTGAACTTGGTTTCGGTGGACAGTTACAACTAACAATTAAATTTTAACACCACTGACAACAGAAATAAAAACCGCATATAACATCGGCCTGGCGAAAATGGCGGCTGACGTGGTTCATTCAACGTTTGTGTTTCTATTGAGTTTTTGTGCTATGCCGAAAATTAGTGCTTCTAAACCGCCACACGCCAAGCCGAAAAACGTTAGCCGCAATGAAACTCAACCAAGATACAAAATACGGACAGACAGCCAACCCTCCACAAAAAAATTCATTTCTATTTTATTTTCGGCAACTGACTTGCCGATAAAAGAGAAAAAAGAATGCGGCTGTTTTCATAGTGGCGGCGTATGATGATAGTGAATGTTTTTTTTCGAAAATAATTTTGAATGAAGTGCGCCGGAGCGATGAAGATTGAGTTCTGCAATACACAACAACGATTGTATTCCATACACAACACTTCGGCGAAAATTAATAGACGATGCTTCTGCAAAATACCGTACCGGCATCGGAATATCGCCAAGCACAAAACCGAATTCCACTGCTTGAACGAGAAATTGTGTATCAAAAACAAAATCGTCGGAGTTGCGTTCAAACGGGATCGTTTCCAATACTGCGCGGCGATACACACGGAATCCGGAATGAAACTCTCCCAAATTTTGGCCGAGTGTAAAATTTTCTATCAACGTCAGTGCGCGGTTCGCAACATATTTATAGAACGGCATGCCGCCCGCCAAACATTCTTTTCGTGAGCGCACACGATTGCCGAGCACCACATCGCACACGCCAAGCTTCAAAACATCAAGCGCAACAGGAATAAGTCTGCTGTCGTACTGGTAATCGGGATGAATCATCACAACAAAATCGGCATCACGCTCCAACGCAAGTTTGTAACACGTTTTCTGATTCGCGCCGTAACCACGATTTTCTTCATGCGTAACAACAGTTGTTCCCAACGCACGCGCGATGGCAACGGTAGTATCGTTGCTGCAATCATCAACCACAATAATTTCATCAACACAACCGCGCGGAATATCGTCCACTGTGCTGCGGAGTGTGCTTGCTGCATTGTATGCCGGCATTACGACGATTGTTTTTGTTTGCTTCATAATACTATACATTAATAGGTAGTTCTAAAAATTCAAAAAAAACTTTACCGCAAAGTCGCTAAGACGCAAAGTATTTATTATTATTTGTTTTTCTTCGCGCCTTTGTGTCTTTGCGGTGAAAAAAACTTAATTTTTGTAGCTGCCCTGATGTTGAAGTTCAGAATTTGTTTTTAAATATTTCCACAACGTCTCATTATTTTTCCAGACTGCACATTGTTCCTGCGTTAGAAAAAAAAGAACGCTTCCATATAACAGCGCCAACGTCAACAATGTACGCTTCAGCAACATTGATTGTTCGCCGCGGCGAACAAATATATTTTTCATTCCCATTCCAACAATAAAAAATAATCCGATGTAGGAGAGGTACGTGTACCGATCCGCTGCCACTGCACTTCCCATGGGAAGAAGTTGCAGTACGGGGAAAAGTGTAATGAAAAAAAACAATCCGCCAAAAATAATTGCCTTCGTGTATTTCATTGAATACATGAAAAGAGCAACAATGCCGACGACAAGTACCGGCGAGACAAGATATTCAATGGGCAATATGTTATTTATTTTTTGAGGATACGGATAAAGATTTTGAAGATGAATTGGTGCAACAAGTTTTGCGAAATAAAAAATGATACCATGCGAAGCAATCAATAAATTATCGAGTACGGTATTATGGAGACGCAGCGCATGACCTGCTTTTTGAGACACGACAGCTACAACTCCGAATACAACTGCAAGGAGAATGAATGGAATTTTTTCATACAGCAACTTTCGGATATTTTTTTCTTTTCCATACCAATCAAACAACAAGAGAACAAGAGGCAGCACTAATGTTAATCCTTTTGAAAGCAGTGCACAGAAAAAAAACAGAAGCGATGCAAGATAGCGCGCCGTTGTTTCTGCTGTTCGAAACCGAAGATATACGACGAGAGATGAAAGAAAAAATAATGATGAAAGCACATCTTTCCTTCCCGAAATCCACGCAACAGATTCTACGTGCATCGGATGAATGCCAAATAACAGCGCACACACGAACGCAACAACAACATCCGACTGTAATTGTAGGATTAACCAAAATACAAGTGCGGTATTGAAACAATGCAAGAGCACGTTTGTTGTGTGGTAGATGCGTGCATCAAACTGCGCAAACGAATATTCTACTGCGTACGAAAGCATGGTAAGCGGCAAGTATGTTCCGGCAAACGGCGTCGTCCATATTGTCTGCAAATTTTTCCATGATAATTCTTGCACAATTTTATTATCAACCACATACAAACCGTCATCCCAGCTTGTCCATCCATTACTGAGCGCAGGGAAAAAAGCAAAAAAGGTAACAAGTATAATTACAGTCAGAGCTATTTTAGGTTGAAGAATCATATTGAGAAATTTTATGGTATGTAAAGATAGCAATTCATATTTCACTTTTCTATATTTTTCTAAATTAGATTTCAGAAAAAAATGAAAGGTTTCCATGAAAAACATAGTAATTATTTCGATCTTCCTCTCCAACCAATTACTTACACAAACACTTTTTCCTACACGAAATGGCAACGGTGAAGCGCGCAATCGTTCGTACGATGTGCTGCACTATAAAATTGAAGTGTCGTTCGATGAGCCAAATAAAAAAGTAATGGGTAAAGTGAGTACCACATTGGTTCCATTGCTTTCCGATGTGAAAGAGATTGCATTCGATGCCGAGCAAATTTCTTTTTCAAAAGTGATGCTCGGGAAAAAAGAATTGAAGTATGACTCGCTCGCGAAATCAATTCTCATTCATCTCGATAAATCATATTCGTACCGCGATACAATTTCTCTTTCCATCGAATATTCTGCCACGCCAAAAAAAGGAATGTATTTCGTGCAGCCCGATTCCGGTTATCCAAACAAGCCGCAACAAATCTGGACGCAAGGCGAAGATATGGATAATCATTTCTGGCTTCCTTGCTACGATTTTCCTAATGACAAAGCAACATCTGAAGTGATTGTAACGGTAAAGAATAATCAAGTCGCAGTGTCCAATGGAAAATTGTTCGGCGTAAAAGAAGATAAAAAAAATGGCACAAAAACTTTTTCGTGGAAGATGAGCAAACCGCATTCATCATATTTGATTATGCTTGCAGTCGGCAAGTATGCAGTGCTTTCGGAAAAAGGAGACGGCATTCCGCTTGAATATTATGTCTATCCAAACGAAGTGAATGATGCGAAAGAATGTTTTAAAGAAACGCCGAACATTATGAAATTTTTCAATCAGCGCATTGGCTACCGCTACCCGTGGGAAAAATATGCGCAAGTATGTATTGCTGAATTTATGTTTGGTGGAATGGAGAACACCACGGCAACAACGTTAGCTGATAATATTACGGTGTACGATGCGCGCACGCGAGTAGATAATTCTCCGACAAGTTTAATTGCGCACGAAATGGCGCATCAATGGTGGGGCGATGTGTTGACGTGCAAAGATTGGCGTCACTTGTGGCTGAATGAAAGTTTCGCAAGTTATTTTGATCCGTTGTATTCTGAATTTTCAAAAGGTCGCGATGAGTTTGATTACCAAATGTACAACGCGCAGCTTGCGGGCATTAATTCGGATAGAGCGTTTGGTCGCAAACCAATCGTCAGTGTCGGTTCGTACAGCTCAAATATTTATCCGCGCGGCGCATCGGTGCTGCACATGCTGCGTTTCATTCTTGGCGATTCGCTGTTCTGGCGCAGCATCAATCACTACATCACCAAAAATCAATTTACACCGGTGGAAACAAATGATTTCAAAAATGCAATCGAAGAAACAACTGGGCAAAATTTGTATTGGTTCTTTGAAGAGTGGGTGTACAAAGCCGGCTATCCAAAATTCGATGTTGCATACACGTGGAATGATTCCGCAAAAACAATTTCTCTTTCTGTGAAACAAACACAAACGATGGATAGCTTGACAGGTGCCTTTCACATGCCGATTGATATTGAAGTAACAACGTCTCACGGCGCAGAAACACATCGCGTCAATATTGCTTCGAAAGATACAACGTTCACACTTCCATCCAGCGAACAACCGCAGCTTGTTATTTTCGATAAAGGTAATTGGTTGATAAAAGAATTGAATTTTGAAAAATCGCACAATGAATGGATGTATCAAGCAGAGTTTGCTAAAAATCCAATTGACCGATTGCGTGCTGTGCAGCATTTCGTAAAAGCCAATGATAGAAGCTGTGCACCGCTGCTTGCACGAACGGCGCGCAACGATTCATTCTGGGCAGTGAAGATTGAAGCAATAAATGCGTTTGAAAAAATTGATACACTCGATGACAAGAGTAAAGCACTTGCAAAAGAAGCACTGGTTGCCGAAACAAAAAATGCAAAATCAAAAGTGCGCAATGCTGCTGTTGTGCAATTGAAAAATTTTAAAGGAAGTGATGTAACTGCTGCGCTGCGTTCGGCATTGAGCGATTCAAGTTACTCTGTTGTTGCTTCGGCAATCACATCGCTTGCAAAAGTAGATTCAGCGAATGTGCTTTCTATTATTACAACTTTTTCTGATACAAAATCATATCGCAATCAAATCGGCAACGCCGTACTGAATGTGATTGCAACGATGGATTCTGCACAAGCAATTACTATCGCAATGAAAAAAGCGCGCTATGGCGAAGATGTTTTTGGAAGAAATACTGCGCTTGGTGTGTTACAAAAAGTCGGTAAGAATAGAAAAGATATTGTTGCGTTGTACGTTTCGCTGCTCAGTGATAAGAATGTCGGTGTTCGTAACAACGTCATTACCCGGCTCGGCGAAGTTGGCGATGAAAGCGTGATTCCTGCGCTCGAAAAAATTGCGAACGATGCAGCACATCCATCATCGAACACTGCAAAAGCAAGTATTGAAAAGCTGAAGAAGAAATAAAGAAATGCTGTAGTTTAAAAAAAGAGTCGCATCCCATACTGGTTCTTTTCCAACATCATAGAATTACACTTGGCCAGTAATATTTAAGAATTTTGGTAACTCCTCAGCGAATCATTAATGGATTCGCCGCGGCGAATCTGACACGTTTTTTGTGTCTGACGTTTTGCCTATTTACA
>CAYHZL010000087.1:0-13950 GCA_964361075.1 uncultured Chitinophagaceae bacterium | reverse complement strand
ACTATTTAAGATTGCGCAATACTTCTTCTGCTTTTTCAGGCGTGAGATGTTCATGATATTCTTCGCCGATAGCAATCATCGGAGCGCCGCCGCATGCGCCCATGCATTCAACTTCGCTGACTGTAAATTTTCCATCGGCAGAAGTTTTGCCGACACGCGCACCGCAGTGTTTGTGTACGACGTCAAGAATTTTATCCGAGCCGCGCAACATGCACGAGACGTTGGTGCAGACTTCAATATGATATGTGCCGAGTTTCTTATCTTGAAACATCGTGTAAAAAGTTACGACACCCAATACGTGCGCAGGAGGAACTTCAACTAATTCTGCAACATGTTTCATCATCTCTTCTGAAATCCATCCTTCTTGTTCTTGTGCAATCCACAATGCAGGAAGAAGAGCCGCTTTTTTTGTCGGATATTTTTGGAATAAATCTTCGACTCGTTTTACATTTTCTGGTGTTAACATAATTATTAAGAATTAACTTTTACTTGAATAAGAAAGTGTCAGATGTTTTTTCGAGAAAGCGACACTTCGTACTTTACTTATCAGCTTCACCCATTACAGGATCGAGACTGCCCAGCACTGCAACGATATCAGAAATCATTCCACCTTCAATACAAATTGGTACTGATTGTAAATTCATAAATGAAGGGGAGCGGATTTTTAATCGCCATGGTTGTCCATCGCCTTTGCTTTGAATGTAGAAACCAAGTTCGCCTTTCGATGCTTCAACCGCATGATACACTTCGCCAACAGGAGGATTAGTGCCAAAATTAACTAACATGAAATCGTGAATAAGTTCTTCCATTTTTGTATAGACTTGTTCTTTGCGAGGGAAAACTTTTTTTGGTTCGAATGTATGAATTGGTCCGGCAGGAATTTTTTCTAATGCCTGTCGAATGATACGAACACTCTGTTTCATTTCATTAATGCGGACATAATAGCGGGCGAGAGAATCTCCGCCTTCAAAAACAGGAACTTCAAAATCCATTTCATTATAGACAAGATATGGTTGTGCGCGGCGAACATCATACTCAACACCGGCACCACGCAAACATGGTCCGCTCATTCCCATTGCAATTGCTTTCTCGCGCGAGATTATTCCGACACCATCCAGACGTTCAACAAAAATTCTATTCTTGTTGAGCATTCGTTCGCACTCATTCAATTTTTCCGGAAATTGATCCAAGAAGTCACTGATCATTTTTTTCACAGTATCGTTCATATCTTGCGCAACGCCGCCAATGCGAGTGTAGCTTGTTGTGAAACGTGCGCCGGTAAGATTTTCAAAAAGATCATACATTTTTTCGCGTTCACGGAATGTCCATGTAAATACCGTCAAAGCACCAATATCCATAGCGAGCGCGCCAACGCCAAGAAGGTGCGATGAAATGCGGGCGAGTTCAGAAATGATAACGCGAATGAATTGTGTTCGGCGCGGCGTTTCGATGCCGAGCAATTTTTCAACTGCGAGAACGTACGCAGTGTTATTCATCAACGGTGAAAGATAATCGAGACGATCTGTATGCGGAATGAATTCGTGATACGAACAATTTTCGGCAAGTTTTTCGTATCCGCGATGAAGGTAGCCGAGTTCAGGAATGCAGGTGACGACTGTTTCGCCGTCAAGTTTGATAAGGAGGCGCAACACACCGTGTGTAGCAGGATGCTGCGGACCCATATTCAACACCATTTCGTTTTCTAATGCATCATCAAATTGAACGCTTGTATCTTTGCTTTGAAGGGCGGCGTAAATTTTCTGGTTTCGGATTTCGGTGGCTTGTTCAATATTCATAAAGAGCGAGCTAAAAATGATATAACAATTGGAACAGTAAAATACATTCTAGTTATTTTTTCGCGGCAATGGAATTGACTCCGGCACACCCATCAACGGAAAATCTTTGCGTAACGGATAGTATTGAAATTCTTCCGGCATATACATGCGTCGCAAATCGGCGTGTCCATCGAAAATAATTCCATACATGTCGAATGCTTCGCGTTCGGGCCATGCAGCGCCGTTCCATACTGTTGATACCGTTGCAACATGCGGATCAGATTCATCAACGAACACTTTCAAAAGGATGCGGTGGTTGAGTGCAAGCGAATACAAATTATAGATTACTTCAAAACGGTTTTCCGGAGTGTATGCATCGGCACCACAGATATCGTTGCAATAATCGAATTTGCACGCTTCGTCATCCCGAAGAAAAGTGCAGACAGCAACGATATCTTCTTTTTTAAGATGCACAGTTGTTCCGTCACGAAATTCTTGTACGGCAAGCACACTATGTGGGAATGTTTGTTGTAATTTTTCTACTACGGTTGTAAGCATTATATATAGAGAGATAATTTGAGAAGAATAATTTTTGATAATTCGTATCTACTCAGTCATGCCATGAGTGGCTAAGCCATCCCTTCGGGATTTGTCTAATGTTTTGGTGAATGTTGTGGGAATCCATCCCTTCGGGACAAGTTTTATTCGCCGCGGCGAATAAAAAAGTAACTCATGGCATGACTTTAAAGGCACGCTGAGTAGTTACGATAATTTTAGTTACACGGTGATTTGTAAGAGCTGCTGTTTTTCGTTGCGTTCATCTGCAACAGTCATTGGAGATCCTTTGCTTTCACCACGTTGAATTTTTTCTTGAATCATTATGAGTGCGTGCAGTAAATTATCCGGTCTTGGAGGGCAGCCGGCAACATACACATCCACCGGAAGAAATTGATCGATGCCTTGCACAACGGAATAGGTACGATACATTCCACCGGAAGAAGTACACGCGCCCATGGCAATAACCCATTTCGGATCGGGCATCTGGTCATAAATTTTTCGAACAACGGTTGCCATTTTAAATGTTGTTGTTCCCGCAACGATCAGTAAATCTGCTTGACGTGGAGAAAAACGAAATACTTCAGAACCAAATCGTGAAACATCAAAACGCGGCATTGCAAACGACATCATTTCAATACCGCAGCATGAAATACCGAGCGGCATCGGCCAGACGGAATTTTTTCTACACCAATTAATTGCATTATCTATTGTCGTTGTAAGAATGTTGTCGCCAAAGGCGTGCTCTAATCCCATTTTAAAGCTCCTTTTTTAAGGATGTAATAATATCCCACAAATAAAATAACAATGAATAAAACCATCTCAATATACCCGAACATTCCTAACGTGCGAAAGTTGACAGCCCATGGATATAAAAAGACAACTTCAATATCAAAGAGAATAAAAAGCACGGCGACCATGTAATATTTTACTGAGAAACGTTCGCGCGCAGATTTAATTGGCGTCATTCCACTTTCATACGTGGATAATTTTTCAGAGTTTGGGCGGTGCGGTCCAAGAAATTTGTGCAGTGTAAGGAAAACGAGTCCGAGCAGTACGCCAACACTCAGCATTAAAAAAATAGGAAAATATGATTCCATGAAATGTTTGTATTTACTGATGAAAAATATTTTTATGAAAAAATTTATCGAAAAAAAGCTATAAAGTCAACGAACTGTGTGAAGTTTGATGTGCAAAAGAATTATTCATGGTTGAAATAGTTATTGCATTCATCAAAATTTTATTACAACAAAATAATTTCCTTTGATCAATTAGTTTCAAAGAAAAAAAACAGTGCATCTTTAATTTATTTTTGATTGGGGCGCTGCAAGTCTTCATTGCTTTATAACGGTGTCATGTGGCAATAATCAATCAAACTTTTATTTGTGTGTTTGCATGTCAAGCCCGATTTTTAGAGGAAAAAGAATACCTAAATTTTTTCTTGACTTGACTGGCGTAAGAGCCTATATTCATCAACAGTTAAGTGAAGATTTTCCTGCCAGTTTCCCTCTTGAATGAGGAGAATAGCTGTAATAGTCAAAATAGCAAGTTACATTTCTATATAAACTTAATTAAGTGTTTTCAACTAATTGTGCAGAGCTTTTAGGTAGCTCTTTATTCAGAAACCAAGTATTTATTTATAAACTTTAATTATGGAGGGTTTCATCTACATGAATGATACCACAGTCGAAGAAAAAAAATCTTCCCACAGTTCAAAAGATATTGACGTGCGCGGATTAACATTCAATCGTGTGTTTACAAAAAAAGGTGTTCATCCTTTTGATGAAATTGAATGGGAATTGCGCTCGGCTATCATTTCCAATGAAAAGGGAGAAAAAGTTTTCGAACAGAAAAATGTTGAGATTCCAAAATCGTGGTCAATGACTGCAACGAATGTCGTGGTATCAAAATATTTTCACGGACAGATTGGAACTCCACAGCGAGAAACAAGTGTGCGCCAAATTGTTGATCGTGTTGCAACAACGGCAACCAACTGGGGACGCAGCGGAAAATATTTTGCAACGGAAGAAGATGCAGAAATATTTTACAACGAACTTTGCTTTCTTCTTGTGAATCAATACATGTCATTCAACTCCCCGGTCTGGTTTAATGTGGGTATCGAAGAACGTCCGCAATGCTCGGCATGTTTTATTAACTCGGTGCAAGATTCGATGGACTCTATATTAGGGCTTGCGCGTACGGAAGGCATGCTCTTTAAGTGGGGTTCAGGTACCGGCTCTAATCTTTCAACACTTCGTTCTTCAAAAGAAAGTTTGTCGAGTGGCGGAACAGCATCTGGTCCGGTTTCTTTTATGAAAGGATACGATGCGTTTGCCGGCGTAATTAAATCCGGCGGAAAAACGCGTCGTGCAGCAAAGATGGTTATTTTAAATGCTGAACATCCTGACATCATTGACTTCATCAACTGCAAAGCGCATGAAGAGAAAAAAGCGTGTGCATTAATTGATGCCGGATACAACGGCGGATTTAATGTTCCCGGCGGCGCATACGATTCTGTTTCGTACCAGAATGCAAATCATTCAGTTCGTGTTACAGATGAATTTATGCGCGCTGTTCTCGAAGATCGTGAGTGGGCAACAAAAGCTGTGAAAGATGGAAGAGCAGTTGAGATGTATCGTGCGCGCGATATGATGCGACAGATTGCAGATGCTGCGTGGATTTGCGGCGATCCGGGAATGCAGTACGATACAACAATTAACACGTGGCATACTTCTTCAAATACGGCGCGCATCAATGCTTCAAATCCGTGTAGCGAGTATATGTATCTCGATGATTCCGCATGTAATCTTGCATCGCTCAACTTGATGAAGTTCAGAACAGATGACGGCGAATTTAATATTTCATCATTTAAACATGCAGTTGATGTTACCATTACTGCGCAGGAAATTTGGGTTGATAAAGCGGGCTATCCAACTCCGGCAATCGAAAAAAATAGTCACGACTTTCGTCCGCTCGGACTTGGTTATGCAAATCTTGGCGCGTTGTTAATGGCGCGTGGTCTTGCATACGATAGCGATTCTGGCAGAGAGTACGCTGCAGCAATTACATCACTTATGTGCGGTGAAGCGTATAAACAATCCGCGCTGATTGCAAAAGAAATGGGAACGTTCAACGGCTATGCAGTGAATCGCGAACCGATGCTGAACGTAATGAACAAACACAGTATTTATGCAGACAAAATAAATTCAGAATACATTCCAAAAGAAATGTATGAAGCACAAAGCCAAGCGTGGAAAGAAACAATTGCTCTTGGTAAAGAGCACGGCTTCCGCAACGGACAAGCAACAGTGCTTGCACCGACCGGAACAATCGGCTTCATGATGGATTGTGATACAACAGGTGTTGAGCCCGATATCGCGTTGGTGAAATATAAAAAACTTGTTGGCGGCGGAATGATGAAAATCGTCAATCAAACTGTTCCCGAAGCGTTGAAGAAACTCGGCTACGACAGCGAACAGATTGAACACATCATCAACTTCATCGACAAGAACGATACCATTGAAGGCGCACCATATTTAAAAGACGAACATTTGTCTGTCTTCGATTGCGCATTCAAGCCGGCGAAGGGCGAGCGTTCCATTCACTATATGGGACACATACGAATGATGGGTGCGACGCAGCCATTTCTTTCCGGCGCGATTTCAAAAACGGTGAACATGCCGAATGAAACAACTCCTGATGAAATTATGCAAGCGTATGTTGAATCATGGAAGCTCGGTTTGAAATCAGTTGCTATTTATCGCGATGGATGCAAACGCACACAGCCGTTGAACACATCGTTGAATGCCGGTGAAAAGAAACAGCAAACGAAAGTAAAGCCGGCGCGCAGACGTTTGCCAATCGAACGTCAATCGTTGACACATAAATTCTCCATTGCCGGACACGAAGGGTACATCACCGTAGGCAAATATGAAGATGGAACACCCGGCGAAGTTTTTGTAACGATGTCGAAGGAAGGTTCAACTCTTTCCGGTATGATGGATGCATTCGCAACTTCAATTTCGATGGCGTTGCAATACGGTGTGCCGTTGAAAGTATTGGTTGATAAATTCAGTCACATGCGTTTTGAACCGTCCGGTTTTACCGGCAACGAAGAAATTCCGATTGCAAAATCAATTTGTGATTATCTCTTCCGTTGGATGGGATTACGGTTCTTGCCGAAAGATGAACAACCGTTGCAGACCGTTGTTGCAGAAACCGCTCCGCTTGAAAAAGCAGAAGCTGCTGCGATTGAAGTGAAACGCAGTGCCGCTGTTGAAACAAACGAAAAATTTATTTTCCAAACTCAGTCGGATGCACCATCGTGCCATGAGTGCGGAAGTATTATGATTCGTTCGGGAAGCTGCTACAAATGTATGCAGTGCGGTTCAACTTCCGGTTGTTCTTGATTTTTGTTAACCACAAAGTCACAAAGAAAAACACGAACGCCGAGACAGACCTGCCCGCCGCAGGTGGGAATGTTCTCAGCGTTTGTGTTTTATCAAATCACTCATTGCAATGCCATCTTATTTTCTTTCAACTGCATTTTTTTGTTCAGTAAGTGATTGGACAAGTATATGAACGCCAAATCAACTATAGGGCATCTCTAAAAACATCGTCGTCATTGCGAGGGAGCGAAGCGACCGAAGCAATCTTTCAATTAAAAAGAAAAAACGAGATTGCTTCGCCAAAGAACGGCTCGCAATGACAATTTTTTTTAGGTTTTTAGAGATGCCCTATAAATAAAGAAGCCATCTTACGATGGCTTCTTTTTACTTTTCTTTTTTGAATCAGCAGTTAACATTTTTTTGTAACCTTGTTTAAGTTCCTTCTGAATTTGATTTATTTTACGCTCAACAGGCAACTGTTCGGGTGTTTTCCCCGAATTTTTTCTCATCAGATCTCGTACCTCTTTACCAACTTCATAATGTGTTTGTTCGAGGTTACGTTGTCCAGCAATATTTTTATTTCTTATTTTTTCTTCTGTTTGAGTAATTCTAAAAAGATTTGCTGCTAGTTCAGTTCTACCCATGTGCTCAAATAATTCGTCGATCTGAATATTTCGATGTTTTGCCAAATCCCAGTTGGGCATATTGTAAAGCCCTATATAACCTGCATTGTGGAATCGAGCAAAATCTGTTAATCCTGCTTTTTTTGCTGTGCTTGCAAGAGATTTATTTCCTTCTTTTAATTCATCACGGATTAAAAGTCGTTCAAGTTCTTCACTGCTTTGTATATACAGTTCAAAACGTCTTGTTAGTTCAATAAAATATATTTGTGCTTTTGCTACTTCAGGTTTTTTTGGATCACCGTTCATTGCAGAAAGGTAACAGGCAAAACGGGAGAGTTTAAAATCTTGTATCTCTTCACCATTTATTTCCCTTGTTTCAGCACGGAAGTTTTCATAGTGATTAATACCTAGAGTAATGCATGCTTTGGTAGCTCTATCAAGAACTTTTTTAAAAGATTTTAAATCGGTGTAGCCAACCATCTTCATTAAATCAGATGCCCACCAAAAGGTAATTCCGTTGTCTTTCCTGAAATCTTCGAAGGTAAGATCGTTTAGATTATAAGAAATAATATCGCTCATAAATTAGGAGAGTGTTAAACAAAATAGAATAGTATAATATACCTTTGTTAGAATTGATTTTCAACTAAAGAAATTTTAGGCATATCAAACCAATATGTATTTATTATCTGCGATAAGTCACTCATTGCAATTTTATAAACTGCATTTGAAAAGAATGTAGGTGCGGATGTTCCGAAGGAATCCCGTTGGGAATAATCCGCACATAGGAACTTTGTGCCTTCGGAATACCCGTCCCTACATTATTGTGTAGTAACAAATTTATAAATTCATCCTTCATCCTTCATCCTTCAGCAGCCAATAACAACCTCATCGGCGATTCTGTTTTCTTACAACCCTCATCACATCTTTCACAGCATCCTCAACAGAATGCGAAGTATTCCACACATGCGTTGGATGAATGAGCCATTGGGCGCAGACGCGTTGCACGAACGATGAACGAACAACAATAATTATCGGAAGTGATGTTGCACTCATAATTTCATCTAAAGATTTTTTCCATCCTTTCCCTTGAAGTTCCAACAGACCAACTTCATCAATCACTACAAGATCACATTGCTCAAGTTTCGCCGGCGATAACGCTTCCGCTCCGAATGTTAATCCTTCCTTATCAAATTTAAACGGTCCGATTACTTCTGTAAATTCTTTTGCATCTCTTCGGCATAGTGGAAGTTGTTTTCCGGTTTGCACATCAATAACATTAAATCCGTCGCGCTCGTTAGTGTTCCAAAATCCCGGAGCGACAATGCCGCCAACACGCACACGATTTTGTTGTAATTGTTCAATCAACTTTAAAACAAAAGTTGTTTTTCCACTGTGGAGTTCGCCGGTTACAATACACACCGGCAAGTTTTGAATGTGTTGCGTGTGATAGTATTGCAACCATTCCACAGCAGTGCGAAGCACGCGCGCTAGTGATGCTGATGGATGGTGCATGATGGCACGCTGCGAACCGAGCGCCGATGTTAATGTTGGCAGTGCGGCAAATGCAATGGTGAGCGATGAGGCAATGTTGTGCATACCGCGACGCAAAAACCAATCGAGTACTTTTGGATTGCGAAGTTCAATGCTGATGCACGAGAATGCTGATACAACAAACACTGCGCGCAGTGTCATCGTAATTCCGGTAAGTAATCCGTGCAGAGAAAATCCGAAGTGTGCGTTGGTGGAATTTTCCAACAACATTCCTGCAAGTACTGTAACACCGAAAAACCACAACCATAATTTGGGAGAGAGAAATCTTTTTCGCATGAAGTGATACCGCCACAGTGCAAATACAACATAGATTGTAACGACGGATGCAATAACAATGACATGCAATGTTGATTGCACGAAGAGAAACGCCGGCAATGCAATTGCGTGAAACAAAAAAAGCTGCAGTGAAAAACGTTGCGACGATTCTACTTCAGGAAAAGATAATGAAGAGTCGTTGATGGCGATTGCAGATGGCGAAGCAGGAAGTTCCAACACGCGCTTGCCGATCTGCATTCCGAAGAGCGCGAACATGGCGCCGAGAAAAAAACTTGCGACCAGAAAAATCCACAATATGTCGTAGGCACCGATTGTGTGCACACCGAGATTTTTTGCCGCGAACTCGTACGACTTTTGGTACAGCACAGTAATGTTCATTCCGAAATCAATAATCAGATTGACGATCTTCTGAAGAAATGGTGTGCAGACAGCGAGACCGGCACCAATGGAGTAACCGAATCGGTTTTTTCCAAGCAGACGCACACTCATCTCCAATATTGCTGCTTCAAGCGCAATGCCGATCATTGGTCCGAGAATAAGAGCGCTTGGTGAAATTGATTTCATGCAGGCACAAATAATTCCGGCGCGCAGAAGAATGCCGCGATCATTCCAGAATTGATGTCCCGCAACAAGCAAACACATTCCTAACGCGGAAAGCAGTGTGCCGGTCAGCGGAAAATGTAAATTGTGAAGAATGCTTCCGAGAATAATTTCGAACGAAGCCCACGCGCTTCCCAAGAGTGATGCTTTGAGCCAAAGCGGTGAAACAGAGTGTGAAATATTTTTTTGATTCATGGTTGCTTTGTTGGTTCGAAATTTATGCAATATTGAAAACGAAAAAATATACAAATTTTTCCGATTGAATTGTGGACAAAAGTGCCGTACATTATTTTCAAATCCCTATACATTTCACTTTAGCAGAAAGGTGAGCGAAGCCATCACTTCGTGAGAAGAACATGAAAAATATCCCCCCTTCGAAAAAATTTCACCCTGAAAGTATGATGATGTCGTACGGATACGATCCGATGCTTTCAGAAGGCGCAATCAAGTCGCCGATCTTTCAAACATCTACATTCGTTTTTCAAACCGCCGAAGAAGGAAAAGCGTTCTTCGAAATTGCTTATGGACATCGCGACAAACGTCCTTCCGAAAAACTCGGACTAATTTACAGCCGCATCAACAATCCCGATTTGGAAATTTTGGAAAACCGATTAATGCTGTGGGACGGCGGCGAAGATGCGGCAGTGTTTGAAAGCGGCATGGCGGCAATCAGCACGGTGTTGTTGGAATTTTTGAAGCCGGGCGATCTTCTGCTGCACAGCGAACCGGTCTACGGCGGCACGGATCACTTTATCAATCACACTCTGGCAACGTTCGGAATTCATCATCTGGAATTTCGTCCGCATCAATCGGCAGAAGAAATTCGTGCGAAGCTCAACAACTCTCCGCACAAAAATCGTCTTGCAATGATTTTTCTTGAAACACCGGCAAATCCGACGAACGGTTTAATTGATATAGAGTGTTGTGCAAATCTTGCCAAAGAATTTTCTTCCGCAGAAAAAACGGTGCACGTTGCTGTTGATAATACGTACCTCGGTCCGCTGTGGCAGCATCCGCTGCGGCACGGCGCCGATCTCGTTCTCTATTCAGCAACAAAATATATTGCCGGGCACAGCGATTTAATTGCGGGCGCGGTTGTCGGTTCCAATGAGCTGATGAAACGTGTGAAGACGCTTCGAACATTTCTCGGCAACATGGCAAGTCCGTACACCGGATGGTTGTTGATGCGAAGTCTTGAAACACTGAAAGTGCGAATGGAATGCCAGGCACTGAATGCAAAAAAAGTTGCCGAGTATCTTGCGCACCATCCGAAAATTGAAAAAGTATATTATCTCGGATTAATCGAAAAAGATATACAACAGTACGCCATCTTTAAAAAACAATGTCTCAGTGCCGGAGCGATGCTGTCGTTTGACGTGCGCGGCGGTGAACCGGAGGCATTTAAATTTTTGAACAATTTAAAATTGATTCAACTTGCAGTCAGCTTAGGAAGCACGGAATCGCTCGCCGAACATCCGGCAACGATGACGCACTGCGATGTTGATCCGCAAGAACTTGCGGAACTTTCCATCACCGGAAAAATGGTGCGCCTTTCTGTCGGTGTGGAAAATGCTGAAGATATAATTTGGGATATTGAGCAAGCGCTTGCACAAGTGTAGTGCAGCAATGTTTATTGTAGAGAGGTAAGGGCCACACAATAAAAAAAGCGCGGAAAATTGTCCGCGCTTTTTTTATTATAGTATCTGTTCACTTGTAGTTCAACGTAACACGAAGATGACTGCGTTGCTGTTTTTTTAGAAGTAACAAAACGTTACACAACAATCAGATTCACAGGATGCAGATCAGCTCATTGATGCTCTCCGTCATTTTATGACATTCTCTTGACAATTTCATGACAACGTTCCTCCGTTGGTTGCATATCTTGAAATCAAAAATATTCAACCATAAAAAAGGAGATACAACCATGATACAGATTACTCAAACCTGCGCTAAACATATTCACAGAATTTCTTTTCGAGAACATGGCAAAACGATCAGCAGAGCATTGTTTTTTTTCCTTCTTCTACTTTCAACAGCGGTGCTCGCTGACGAACTCTATTTGAAAAACGGTCTTCTGTACAGAAATGTGCGTGTTATGGATACAACTGGAACTACGGTTAGTTTCGTGTGGGATAGTATCAGAGTAAGTATTTCACTGGGACTGATTGAAAAAATTGAAATGAGAGAATATATCCCGAAACAAAAATCTACACATGAGATATATTCTCAATCAAAGTACGACGAGATTACGCAGTCTCAAATGCAAAATGCAGTTCCTCAAAAAGAGGGCGTTCAGTTAACAATTACGACGCGCGGCGGTGAACAGCACACCGGAACAATATTATATGCAACAGATAGTTTGCTTGTTCTCTGGCAAAGCACCGATCCCTACAACGGGCGCAATCTGAAGAGCTCAGGCAAAGTTGTGCTCTTCTCTGAGATAGAACGTATCGTTATTAAGAGAGAAGGGCGGTTCTGGTCAGGGCTTGGATATGGTGCTTTGATTGGTGGTGGTTTAGGCGCTGGCATTGGTTTTGCACTCGGCGACGATAAAGAGGAAGGATTGATTCACTTTACAGCAGGTACAAAAGCATTGATTTTAGGTATAGTTCTTGGGGTACCTACCACATTGGTGGGCGGAATCAGCGGCGCCATTCAAGGTATTGATGACGACTTTCTTGTCAGTGGGAACGCTGAAACGTATAAAGCAATCGTGCCAGAACTGAAGAAGGATGCGATATTCTCCTCCTTGCTACCGCTTGAATTGCAAACCTTTGTGAAGCAAAGGAGTGAAGAAGTCTCTCAGATTTTTTTGGAACAAACCAGCCAAACGAGTACTGCATTATATGATCCTTCACCAAGGAAGTTTCATGTTTCGCTGGGTGGTGGATGGATGAAATCACGAACCAACAACGACATTATTGATGCGTTCAACGCATCCGGGTTTGGTGGAACTGTCGGCGGTTGGTTTGGTCCAACAGATTATCCTGTTGATCATAGTTCCCCATTTACATGGAACCTCGGTGCAGACTATAATCTGACTAACCAATTCCGCTTAGGTTTGGTAAGGAAGAAAATTTCAGAACAAGAAATACGTGGGAAGGATTTTGAGGTTGAATATGCTCGCGCCACCTCTATAAATTTCTTCGCTGATTATATAATTTTTCCGATTGATCCGCTACTGTTATCCAGGTTCGAGTTTGCGATAGGGGCAGGCGTAAGTTACAACTGGCTGTCTGTTGATGGTAGAGTCTCATCTATTTTCGGTTTTGCGTATGGCGAAAATCCGAATGTCTTTGCAGTTAACAAAGAAGTTGTTGGTGTAAACTTGAGAGGGAGTCTTGATTACTATCTTTCAAGAAATTTTTCCTTGCAGTGTAAACTTGAAGGAGGATTTATGCCGGTAATTGATGTCCCCTCTGTAACGCATGTGAACCCACACGATAGTACTGTGAAAACTCTCAAGGGGTACTCTGTCGATTTTTCGGGACTAGATTTTTCGATCGGACTACGGTTTCATCTATAAGCTAACCAAGTCGGCTCGAAATTTGAAGGGACAACTAATTAGTTCTCACTGAAATACTCTTTGCACGTCATTGCGAGGCGTTTTTTGCCGAAGCAATCTTAAAAATTTGAAGAAAAGATTGTGCCGAAGGCATTCCTTTGGAACTTCACTCATAAAAAACACTCGCTTGTCCCGAAGGGATCCCTTTGGGACAATGACTTTTTCAGCGAGAACTAATTATTCTTCGCCCCTTGGTCAATCCACTGTTTGATAAGTTCAATATCTTCTTCGGAAAGTTTCTTTTTGGAGAACGTTGGCATTTGTGCGCCTTTGGGAGGATTAGGACGTAGTTTGAGGACAAGATAACTTTCATTTCCTTTTCCGGGGAGAACCGCTTTTCCAGATTTTCCGCCGGACATTAACAGACCGTATGTATCCATTGCAAAGCTGTTCGGGTTTTCCTCATCTTGTTCGTGACACTTCAAACATTTTGCTTTAAGAATCGGGAACACATCTTTCGAAAAAGATATCTCTCTCTTTTCCTGTGCAGACAAAGAAGGGAATACCATGCAGAACAAAAAAAATGCGGCTACAAATTTCATACATTGGTTAGTTACTGAAATTACGCAAAGTTCAACTTTTATGAGAAAAAAGAACGATTTAAAGAATAATAGAAC
>CAYHZL010000086.1:0-14103 GCA_964361075.1 uncultured Chitinophagaceae bacterium | reverse complement strand
AGCTGAAAGAGTAAGACCAAAAACGCTGGATGAGTTTGTCGGTCAATCGCATTTGCTCGGCAAAGACAAACCGCTTCGGTTGATGATCGAAAGCGATGCGATGCGCTCATTTTTATTGTGGGGTCCTCCGGGCGTTGGAAAGACAACACTTGCGCGCATTATTGCACAGCGAACGCAATCAGAATTTTTTTCACTCAATGCTGTTTCATCGGGCGTGAAAGATGTACGCGAGGTGATTGCGAAAGCAGTAGAAACACAGCAGCGTTCATCCGGCAAGACAATTCTTTTTATTGATGAGATTCATCGCTTCAACAAAGCGCAGCAAGATGCGCTGCTGCATTCAGTCGAAAGCGGAACCATCACACTGATTGGCGCGACAACAGAAAATCCATCGTTTGAAGTGATCTCGCCATTACTTTCGCGCATGCACGTGTTTACGATGGAGGCGCTTGGCGTGAATGAATTATCAAGTATTATTCAACACGCGCTCGCTTCTGATGTTGTTGTAACGAAGGCGACTGTTGAAATCAGCGATGAAGAATATTTGATTTTACTTTCCGGCGGAGATGCGCGCAGATTATTGAATGGACTTGAAACGGCGTTTCATTTGGTGAAGCCGGATGCGCGTAGTGTGAGAACTATTTCAAAACAAATTTTGGAAGATGCGTTTCAACGAAAATATTCGCTCTACGATAAAAAAGGTGAACAGCATTACGATATTATTTCTGCATTCATCAAAAGTATGCGCGGCAGCGATCCTGATGCGGCGGTTTACTGGTTGGCGCGTATGCTTGATGGCGGCGAAGATCCGAAATTTATCGCACGGCGAATGATTATTCTCGCATCGGAAGATATTGGCAATGCCGATCCGGTTGGATTAATGCTTGCAACGGATTGTTTTACTGCTGTAGATTATGTCGGGATGCCGGAAGCGCGCATTGTCCTTTCGCATTGCGCAACATATTTGGCGAGCGCACCCAAAAGCAACGCGGCATATCTTGCAATTGATTCTGCACTTGAAGATGTGCGGCGACTGCCGAATCTTCCTGTGCCATTGCATTTACGCAATGCACCGACGAAATTGATGAAAGAACTTGGCTACGGCGAGCAGTACAAATATTCACACGATTATCCCGATCATTTTGTTGAACAACAATTTTTACCTGACAGCATAAAAAATAAAATATATTTTACTCCTACCGAAAGCGGACGCGAAAAAACTATTAAAGAACGGCTGGAGCATTTGTGGAAACGACGTAAAAAATAAATTGGAGAAGAAAAGTATGACACGATTCGAACCGAAAGACCACTACACAATTGTAGTATACGGCGATTCCATTGCACGAGGAATAATTTTTGATGAGGAAAAACAAAAGCATGCGTTGTTGCTGGAAAATTTTACAAATCTTGTGCGAGATCATTTGAAAGGCGTTGTGCATAACGCAGCAAAGTTTGGCAGTACTATTGTTGAAGCGTTACAACGCTTTAACAATGACATTGTCCGGCGAAAGCCCGATATTGTTTTAATTGAATTTGGCGGCAACGATTGTGATTTTGACTGGAAAGGAATTGCGGAAAATCCTGCCGGCGAACATTTTCCGAATACCGATTACAATACTTTTTTGGAAACATTGAAAGGGCTGGTTGAAAAACTGACAAGCATCAACATCATTCCTGTACTGGTAACGCTTCCGCCGCTTGATGCAGAAAAATATTTTCGCTGGGTGAGCAACAACAGCGAACAGGCGCAAGAAAATATTTTAAAATGGATGGGAAGCATCTCGCGGATTTATTCGTGGCATGAACGCTACAATGCAGCAATTTTGGATGTGGCAGAAAAAACGAAAACCCGTCTCATTGATATTCGTACAGCATTTCTGAAATCTGCCGATTACACAACGCTGATTTGCAGAGACGGAATGCATCCGAATAAAGAAGGACACAAGATTATTGCGGAAAAAATTTTAGAGTACATTAAAACGGATTATAATTTTTTATTACACAGTTGATGGTACGCAAAGAACTAGTGCCGTTTCAATTAAGTAAGGTTGTATTTTTGAAAATATTTTTTCTACTAAACTACTGACCCCACCCTAACCATCCATTGCAGTGGAGGGAAATTGTCTTCTCCCCCTGCAAGGGGGAGATTGAGAGGGGGTCGCAATAATACAAGATTGTTTTTTTAGAAACGGCACTAGTTGGCGGCAAGTTTAGGGCGACAGTGAATAACCTGAACGACCTGCGAAAAATTAACGACAACACATGACAAGACAAGAGGCAGAAATAATCTTACAAACAACTTTCAAACTTCCAAAATTTTACGACAAACAATGGGAGACGATAGAAAGTATTCTGAAAGGTGACAGAGTTTTGCTTATTGAAAAAACAGGTTTTGGAAAATCTCTCTGTTTTCAATTTCCTGCGACAGTTTTCCAAGGGACAACAGTAATATTTTCTCCTCTCATAGCATTGATGCGTGACCAAGTAAAAAAACTCGCTGCTCTTGGAATAACAGCACGATGCATAAACAGCGAACAAACTCCCGAAGAAAACTCTCAAATAATCAGCGATGCCAAACTAGGCAAAATAAAAATTCTTTATATTGCACCTGAAAGACAGGAAAACAACGAATGGATTGAAGCAACCAGACAAATGAATTTAAAATTGGTTGTTGTTGATGAAGCACATTGTATCTCAGTTTGGGGACACGATTTCAGACCAGCATTCAGAAGAATAATAAACCTAGTAAAACTATTGCCAAAAGGACTCCCTATTCTTGCAACAACAGCGACCGCAACAAAAAGAGTTGAACAAGATATTGCCCAACAAATTGCAGGCGATATAAGAGTTTTGAGAGGAAATTTAATAAGAGATAATTTCAAGATGTTCGTTGCAAAAGTTACCTCAGAAGATGAAAAAATGATTTGGCTAGGAAAGAATTTAGATAAACTTCCAGGTTCAGGAATTCTCTACGCAGGAACAAGAGTTGATACAGAAATTTATTCAAAGTGGTTTGAACATTTGAAAATTTCTTCAATCGGTTACAATGCAGGACTTGATGCTGAATCACGCATTGCGATAGAAAACGGTTTAATGAGTAACCAATGGAAATGTATTATTTCAACGAATGCATTGGGAATGGGGATTGACAAACCCGACATTCGTTTTATTATTCACACACAAATTCCCCAATCGCCAATCCACTATTATCAGGAAATTGGAAGAGCAGGGAGAGACGGTCAACCTTCATACATTATTTTGTTCTACAATCCTGAAGACAGGAAATTACCTGAAGCATTCATTGAGGGTGGCAGGCCATCACTTAAAAAATATGAAAAGGTTATTCATGCAATCCGTAATGAAATGTTAGGCGAAAGAGATTTGATGAAAAGGACAAATCTTAAGCAAAATCAAATAAGGGTTATTAAAGCGGACTTGATCGAACAAGGCATCATTAGACAATTGGCTAATAAGAAATTTGAATACATATTACATGCACCATCACTTAATACAAAAACATTTGAGGAGTTACGAAATTCAAAAACAAAAGAGCTTGATAGTATGATTGAGTATGTAGAAACTACTAATTCAAGAATTAAATTTTTGTGCGACTACTTAGGAGATGAATCAAAACATACTTTCAACAATTGCGACAACACAGGTGAGAAGAAAATAACGGTTTCTGTTACTCCTGAATGGAAAGAGAAACTTCAAAACTTCCGTGAAAAATATTTTCCTGAATTAGTAGTTGAATCAAGAGGTTCAAATATTGTGAATGGTGTTGCATCTTCCTACTATGGTGTTTCAAATGTTGGTGTTGCAATTCATCGTTCCAAATATGAGAGTGGTGGCGATTTCCCCGACTTCCTTTTAAAGTTAGTGCTAAAAGCATTTCGCAAAAAATTCGGACAGGAAATATTTGATTTGGTTCTTTATGTTCCACCAACATCATCGGGCGATTTGGTTAAAAATTTCTCAACTAAAGTTGCCCAAGTATTAAAATTTCCAATTTCGCACAACCTGCACAAACAAAGACAGACAAGTGAACAAAAGGTTTTTGAAAACAATTATTTAAAAGCAGACAATGTGAAAGATGCCTTTACATGCAAAATTCCTGATGAAATAAAAGGGAAAAGTGTTTTGCTCATTGACGATATTTTTGATAGCGGAGCAACTTTGAAAGAAGTCGGAAGATTATTAACTACCTTTGGGGCAAGCAAAATCGCTCCTATAGTTATTGCAAGAACAGTTGGGGGTGATTTAGTATGATGAAAGATGCAGCATATTGGTTATCACTGGCACATTTGCCAAGATGGGGTCATTTAAGAATTAATAACCTCATCATCAAGTTCTATCATGAAAACCAAATTTCGGTGGAGGACTTTTTTCAATTATCGGAAAATGATTGGAGAACAACATACTTATTAGACACAAAGCAGATTTCAGATTTGCAACAAGCAAAATCAGAATTAGCAAGCAATGCGTTTTTAGCAGAATCATTATTTAATCAAGGATATGAACTTATTCCAATTACTTCTCCCGAATTTTCCAAAACCCTAAAAGGGAATTTAAAAGCTGCACACTCACCTTCTTTGCTTTATGTAAAAGGAAATAAAAAAATTCTTGAAGAAAAATCTATCGCAATTGTTGGCTCAAGAGATGCTTCTAATATTGCTTTACAATTCACAGACAACATAGCAAAACTTGCAAGTAAAGAATACAAAGTAGTTGTAAGCGGTTTTGCCAAAGGGGTTGACAAGCAAGCACTGGATTCTGCAATTATTTACAAAGGACAAAGCATCATTGTTTTGCCACAAGGAATCTTGACCTTTGATTCAGGATTCAAAAAATACTATAAGCAAATTGTTGATGGAGATGTTTTAATTGTCAGCACATTTTTTCCAAAAGCTCCTTGGAAAGCAGAATTAGCAATGGCAAGAAATCCGATTATTTACGGACTAGCTGATGAAATTTATGTTGCTGAATCGTCAGAGAAAGGTGGAACATGGTCAGGTGTAGTTGACGGATTGAGAAAAGGAAGAAAAATATTTGTAAGAGAACCAGAACCAACTGAGAAAAACGCAAACTTAATTCTGATTCAGAAAGGTGCAGTTGCAGTTGACTTTAATGGTATTGAATTATCTAAAACATACGACACTTCATTATTAGAACAGACATTAATCGTTCAAGGACCTGATGAATATTTAGAGGCAAAAATTCGTTCAGCAATTCATGGCAGACCTTTAAGTGCAAAAGAATTGCAATCAAAACTCGGTTTGGACTGGACAACTAAAAAACTAACAGCTCACTTGAAGAAACTAGATTTTATAGAAGTAGTGAAAGATAATAAGACAAATAAATATAAACTAAAAGGGACAGCAGCTACAACACAAATAACACTTTTTGCTTAGGACAAAAAGAAAACCTGTTGCCAAGTCCCAATGCGTTTTATTGCAATGATGCTTCGACTCGGCGCTGAAACTTTAATACTGAGTTTGCACCTTGCAGTATGACTATTTTTTTATGTGTAACTCGATCAGACAATTAACTTTTACACTTGCTCCATTACCATTAATTTAATAAACATTATGGCTCATCAAACTCTTGCCGTCGGGGTAGACCTTGGCGGTACCACAGCAAAAGCAGGACTCATTTCCAGCACAGGTGAAATAATCGCACAATCAAAAGTTCCAACGCTCGCCGATGACGGTCCGAAGGCAGTTGTTGGACAAGTTGTGAAAGCAATTGAAGAAGTACTTTCGTATGTAAACGGCGCAACGGTTCAAGGAATCGGTATCGGCGCGGCGGGTATTATTGAAAAGGAAGGCGGGACAGTAAAGAGTCCGCCAAATTTTAAAAACTGGAATTCGGTTCCGCTCGGAGATGAAATTCAACAAGTATTTAAGATGAGAGTTGAAGTTGAAAACGATGCGAACGTTGCCGCAATCGCAGAAGCAAAATTTGGCGCCGGAAAAGAGTATCCCGATTTCCTTTTTGTTATTTGGGGAACAGGTGTTGGCGGCGGAATAATATTAGATCATAAAATTTATCGTGGTCCGCATGGCGGTGCGGGAGAAGTCGGACATATTTCTATTGACTACAAAGGCGTGCAATGCAATTGCGGTTCGCGCGGTTGTGTGGAAGCATACATCGGACAGCGTTATCTTTCCGCGCGCACGATTGAAGGATTGAAGTTGCATCCTGAATCAAAAATTCTTCAACTTGTCGGCGGTGATCTTTCAAAAGTTGAACCGCTCTATATTAATCAAGCGGCAGAAGCAGGCGATGCGTTTGCGCGTACAATTTTTGAAGAAGCCGGTCTGTTTCTTGGAACAGCGCTCGCCTCTGTAATGAATATCATGGATTTGCGCGTGAGCATTATTGGCGGAGGAGTTTCAGCGGCCGGTAAATTTGTGTTTGATGCAATTACGAAAGCAACAATTGCAGGAGTTCAAGCGCCGTTGAAACCGGGCATTAAAATTTTACCGGCACAACTCGGCAATACGGCAGGTATTCTTGGTGCGGCAGGACTTGTGTTGTAATGATGAAATATATAGTACAAGATTGCAAGATGACACGATTACAAGATTGCAGAGTCAGCCAAAGGCTGATGAGCCTCAGACTCAAAAGATGTTATTCTTTTTCTTCAGTCTTGCAATTTTGTATTTCGCACTTTTCTGCGCTCCGTATTGTATGCGGTCTTGCGCTCTTGCAATTATTGTTATGCTACTTTTTATTTTCACAACCCACCAAACCAACGACTGTCCTTAAACCAATTTCACAACACGATTCACTTTATGCATTAAATTTTTCCCACATTGTTCAACCTGATTCAGTTCGCATCGCAGATTCACTTGCAGTAGTACAAGATTCAACTCAAAAATCTTCAGGAATAGATTCTGTTGTTGTGTATTCATCCAACGATTCTATTGTGTATTCTTTTCAGAATAAAAGAATGAAAATGTTTGGCAAGAGCGATGTTCGTTACAGAACGATGGGATTGACTTCGGAGCGCATTGACGTGAATTGGAATACAAATGAATTGGAAGCATCCGGCATTGTGGATACAGCACAGATAACGAGAACCGATTCGCTTCGGAAACGGTACACCGGTATGCCGGTGATGAAAGATGGAGGTGAACGGTACGATGGATTCCGCATCGCATACAATTTTAAATCGCAAAAAGGAAAAATTATTCTCGGCGAAACAAAATCGGATCAGGGATTGTACTACGGCGAGCATATCAAAAAAATTGAAAAGGATATGTTATTTCTTGCGGAGGGCAAATATACCACGTGCGAGTACGGGCATCCGCATTATTTTTTTCTTGCACCGGAAATGCGTGTAACGATAAAAGATAAAATTGTTGCGCGCCCGATTTACTTATACATTTCCGACGTGCCGATTTTTGCATTGCCGTTCGGCGTGTTTCCAAGTCAGAGCGGACGGCGTTCCGGAATTATTGCACCGGGGTACGGCGATGCGGGAAATCGCGGACGATTTATCGAGCATCTTGGTTACTACGAAGCCATCAGCGATTACATGGATATGAGTGTTGGCGGTGATTGGTATGACAAAGGTTCATGGAAACTCTATCCGAATTTTCGTTATGCAGAGCGGTACGATTTTTCAGGAAGTGTAAACGGAAGTTATTCGCGTTTTATTTCAGGCGAGGCAGGCGATGTTCAAGAAGACAGCAAAGATTATTATTTGAACTGGACACATTCCCAGCGTTTTACTCCCACTGCGGATTTGAATGTGAACTTTACGTTTGCAAGCAACGATGTGTTTAAAACGAACAACAATTACAATAATTATCTGCAGCAAAATATTGTTTCGAATGCGACATTCAACAAACGATGGGAAGGGACAAACAATAGTATCTCCATCAACATCAATCGGAACCAAGATTTACAAACGGGAAATATTTCACAAACATTGCCGTCACTTTCATTTTCTCACGGACAGAGTTTTCCATTCCGTTCAGAAAAAAAATCACGGCGTATTTCATCGGATAATAATCTTGCGTGGTATGAAATGATTGGCATGGGCTACAGTTCGCAGTTCCTCCGCAGCGAACGAAAAACAAAAAATACAGTAACGAACGAATTTGATTTTTTTGAACGAGAAGGTGCAATACATAATTTCGGTTTTAACGCATCACCCAAAGCCGGGTACATTACCATTACGCCATCATTGCAGTACACGGAAAAATGGTATGATAAAAGTACCGTCGTAACAGGAATTGACTCGCTGCACAATGCACCGATAAAAGATGATGCAAAAGGATTTTTTGCAGTGCGCACATTTGGTGCAAGTCTTTCGGCTTCCACAAAATTGTATGGAATGTTGGCTTCGCCAATTCCCGGCGTTGCGGGTTTTCGTCACACAATCACACCGAATCTTTCGTACAATTATCAACCGGATTTTTCGAAAAAGTTTTTCGGGTATTATGGAACATACAAAGACACGAATGGTGTCGAGCAAAAATACGATCGCTTCGAACGTGAAATTTTTTTGGGCAGCGGAAGAGGCGAGCAGCAATCTATTAGTTTAAGTGTTGGTAATTTATTTGAAATGAAAACTTCTGCAAAAGATACGACTGAGAAGGAAAAAAAATATCAATTACTTAATCTCAGCGGTTCTATTTCCTATAACGCTGTGGCGGAAGAATTTAGATTGACGCCGTTGTCGTTATCGTACCGTACTGATATCGGACAGTATTTGTCTGTCAACGGTTCGAGCACATATAGTTTTTATAAGTATGACGAAAAACTTGGCAGACGCGTAAACAGATTTCTTTCTTCTAACGGCGGAAAAATTGCCGACCTTACAAGTTTCAGCATCAGTCTTTCAACATCGCTGAGCGGAGAGAAAAAAACGCGTGCAATTTCTGAGCAGGCACAAGCGAACGACAGCATTCGTCTTGCAGAGCAGAAGCGCAATCAGCAAAGTGGCATTCGCAATATTCATGAAGAAGAACTTCCGGATTTTTCTATTCCATGGAATTTATCACTCAGTTTTAATTTCTTACAATCCCAGGATAATCCGAAAGTGATTTCGCGTTCTGCAAACGTCAATGCAAATCTGGGATTTAACTTAACGGAAAATTGGCGTTTCACCGCTTCGGGAAATTACGATCTTGTGCAAAAACAATTTGCCGCGCCGAGCATTAATATTTTCCGCGACCTGCATTGTTGGGAAATGAATTTCAGTTGGCAGCCAATCGGCGCGCGTCCATTCTATCGTTTTGAAATTCGTGTGAAAGCGCCGCAGTTGCAAGATGTAAAGGTTACGAAGCAATCGAGATATTTTTAAAAAAACGCAGAGACGCCAAGACGCTGAGAATAATGTAAAAGGGTAACTGCTCAGTGAAAAACAACCCCACCCTTTTTCCCTCCCCTTTTAGGGGAGGGAATTTTCTCCCCCAGAAAGGGGGAGAAGCAAAGAGGGGGTGATTCGCCGCGGCGAACGAATTTTTAATTTGCCACGCTGAGTAGTTACGTAAAAGGTATGTCTGCGCTTAATGGCAAACCGACCGGATATGTTTGCAAGAATTTTGCGTGTGAATTGCCAACGAATGATAGGAAAGAGTTTGCCGCTGTGTTGATGGAGCATTAGTTAGTTCGATATAAACGAAACAAGCGGTGATAGAATAAGCATATACCGAGATGAGAGGAATGATTTTTCTATGAAACCGAAAAATGAATACTACGGTAAAAAAATGTTTTTTGCCGAAATTTTTTATTGCAACTTCGACACTAACTATCTATCTTACATTAAATGGTGGCAATGCACACTTGTATTGCAAGTATATGGGTAAGACGATATATATTCCTTTTAATGTCTCTTGAGGTGGTTTTTATGAAAGTTAAAGTTACAATAGCTGAAAACGGCGTTGCAATAGTAGAACCTAAAGTTTCGCTTGTCGGTGGAGATGAAATAGATGAATTAAAAAAAGAAGTACAAAAGCTGATTGATATAGGCAACAAAAAACTTATTATCGATCTCGCCAATGTTGATTACATGAACTCCTCTGCTATTGGCGTGCTTGTTTCTTTTCACACATCGTATGTAAACCGTAGTGGTAAGATCATCATCAGTAATGTCGGTAAAAGCATCAACAATATTTTCGTTATTACAAAACTCTCTTCGATTTTCAATCTGGTTGAAAATACGAAGGACGCAATAGCAAGTTTTTCCAAATAAGAACTTTTTTAAATTCAATTAACATCATAAATCCATTGTAGGAGTATTTTTTTATGAAACAACGTCTCTTCAACTCGATTGTAATAAGTGTTTCCTTTGGCACTGCAGCATTAATTTTCTTCGCCATTATGGCGCAAGCTGAAAAAGAATCAGTGCTGCATCAAATTTATATGGGTGGTCCTCTTGTTATTGCATTGATGGCTCTTTCGATGTTGACCATTACCTATATTATTGAACGGTTGCTTTCGTTAGGCAAAGCACAAGGTAAAGGTAACATCGCAGTATTTCTTTCAGCGATGATTAAAAATTTGAATGCCGGTGAAATTGATGCGGCAATTAAAGAATGCGATAAACAACGCGGCTCGTTAGCAAATATTATTAAAACCGGTTTAGAGCGCTACTTGCAAATTCGCAACGAAAGCGAGTTGGACAAAAAGACAAAAATTGCTGAAGTGAAACGCGTGATCGAAGAATCTACAATGTTGGAAATGCCGATTCTTGAAAAAAATCTTATCTCGCTTTCTACAATCGCTTCTATCTCTACGATGGTGGGTTTGCTCGGAACGGTGCTCGGTATGATTCGTTCATTCTCTGCTCTTTCGAAAAGCGGCGGTGCAGTTGATGCTGCTCAACTTTCACAAGGTATTTCTGAAGCGCTTATTAATACTGCAGGCGGTATTGCTGTAGCTATTGTTGCAATTGTAGCGTACAACTTTATGACGACAAAAATTGACGGTATGACGTACATGATTGATGAGACAAGCTCGACATTATTAGAGAACTTGGAAGCACATACTAAATAATTTTTTCCGAAAGGTGTTGTACCATGTCAAAAACAAAACGAGTCGGTTTTAAATTAGATATGACTCCGATGGTGGACGTGGGATTTCTGTTGCTCACATTCTTTATGTTGACAACACAATTCAAACCACCCGAAGATGTCGAAATTTTATTGCCAGCATCACATTCGGCTTTTAAGCTTCCCGACAAAGATGTGATGATGGTAATCGTTGATGATAAGAAAAAAGTATATTTAGGAGTTGATTCCCGGCGTGTGAAAGAAGTGGTGTTGGCAAAATATACTGCCGAACGTTGGAATTATTTCGATGAACAAAAGAAAAAGAAATATCGAACTCCGGAGAATATGGCGCTCACTGCCCCAAGTATTGAAGTTGTTGACTTAAAGGATTTACCGCAGTTGCTCATTAATTCTCGTCTCAACAATCCGCGCTTGCGTACTGTTATCAGAGCTCATCGTGATGCTGAATATGGCATTGTTGAAGAAGTGATGAACGATTTGCAGAAAACGCAAATTACGCGATTTAATTTAGTAACAGATATTGAAAAAAATTAAGCAAGGAGAATAGTACATGGCATCAGTAGACGCTCCCCAGTCGCGGGGTAAAGCAAAACACTCGAAGAAGAAAAGACGTCGCATCAATGTCCGTATTGATATGACACCGATGGTTGACGTTGCATTCTTATTGTTGACTTTTTTTATGCTCACAACAACAATGAGTAAGCCGCAAACGATGGAAATAAATCTTCCGCCGGACAGTAAAGTAAATGTGGAAGTGGCAGCATCTAATTTATTAACTCTTCGCATTTCAGAAAACTTCACCATTTTTTGGAAAATAGGAGATGGAGGCGACAAACCACAAAAAGTTGCTTTTGCAGATTTACGTAAATTGTTGATCGAAAAAAACAAAGCAAATCCAAAATTAATTACGCTGATAAAAATCGACAAGAAAGCAAAATACATCAACATGGTAGATATTATTGACGAGTTAAATATTTCAGATGTTACTCGTTTTAGTATTGCACCAATGTTGGATGCAGATCTCAAAATTATTCAATCAATATAATGTTATGAGGAGTGAACGAAGATATGTCCGCTTCGACTGCTAATGTAAAATACGGTGCGTTGGAATTACGCACGCTCTATCAAAAATACGCAACACGTGCAATGATTGTTGCCGCCTCACTTCATTTAGGTGTGATTGGTATTTACTATGCCGTGCAGTATTTTTCGGAGGAAGATGAACCTGTGTACAATGTTCGTATAAGAAAATACAGCGAATTAGGTCCGCCGCCGTCGCTGCAAAACTCGCAAGCTGCGCCCGCTATTTCTGTGGAAGCGCCAACAGCAAAACCAACCGTTGGCACGCCGGTGCCTGTGCCTGATGCAGAAATTAGTCCGGAACAAACCATTGCAACGCAACTAGAAATGAATGTCCCTGGACCTGTTGAAGGTGATGGCGGAGCTGGCAATGTTGAAATTCAGTCAGATTTAATTGTAGATGACGGTCCGCCGCCGGATTTTGTTCCTGTTGAAAAACAACCGGCACCAATTCCTGGAAATTGTCCTTCTCCTATGTATCCTGAAATTGCTCGTCGTGCGGGTGTTGAAGGAACAGTCTGGATAAAAATTTGGGTTGATAAAAATGGTCACGCAAAAAAAGCGCAAGTCATAAAATCTGATGCCGAACTTTTTAATGAAGAAGCAATTAAGGCGGCGCTCAAATGGAAATTCACGCCGGCTATTATGAACAATGGTCCTGTTTCGGTATGGGTTTCAATTCCATTTAAGTTCAAGCTAAATCAAGGCAGATAAACACTGCAATGAACTTATCTAAAACTTTTTTGTATTTTGGGTACACCGTTGCAGTCGTATGCTTCAGTAGTGGTGTTATTGTATTATCAGGTTTTTTGTTGCCGCCGCATATTCCTCAAAAATTACGCATCATGTTTGGCGTGGTGCTGCTGTTATATGGCATCTATCGTTTCGTTAATCTGAAATTCAAACAACGGCAAGAAGATGAGGGACAACATTTTTTATAAAAGTGGTTGTGTAGCCGCAATGTTTGTTTTCTCCACGTTGTTCCTTTCGTGTGGCGAAGATGATCGTGAGACTTTTACCAAAGGAAAACTCACAGTCATCTCTTCCGAAGATATTTTCCCCGTGCTTGATAAAGAAGTTGCAGAGTTTCAACGCATTTATGAGAAAGCAAAAATTGTACATTATTCAGCTACAGCACGCGAAGCAATCGTGCATTTGCTGAATGATAGTGTGAAAGTGATTGCGTGCAGCCGAGACCTGAATGATGAGGAAAAAGCTGTCATCGCAAAAGACAATCTCAACGTTGAATCGCACATGGTTGCTTATGACTGTGTTGTTGTGTTCGTCAACGAAAAGAATTCGCTTGCACGATGTACGGTTGCACAGCTAAAAGATATTTTGCTTGGCAATGTTCGCTCGTGGCGTGAACTTGGTGATAAAAAAAATGGTGGTTCTATCGTTGTTGCAATGGGTGATGCAAATAGCGGCGTTCAAGAATACATGAAGAATAGGGTTGCAGGCGGTCTGAAGTTTGCACCTGTTGTGTATCCGTGTTCAACGAGTGCACATGTCATTTCGTTTGTGCAAAATAACGCCAATGCTATTGGTTTTGTTGGAATGAGTTGGGCGGAAAAAACTCCGGCGCACATACGCATTCTCGATATTGGCGACCCAATGTTTACTCGCGATTCAACATCAAAAGAACTTGAATATTTTTCGCCTGCCCAGGCGTACGTGTATAGAAATTATTATCCGCTTCGCCGTTCATTGTATTTGTTTAGTAAAAATATCGGATCGGGAGTTGGAGCGGGTCTTATTACATTTATTGCAACCTCGCAAGGTCAAAAAATATTTCTTACCAACGGACTTGTGCCGGCTAAAGTGCCGGTCAAATTAGTTCAATTAACTCAGTAATATTTTAAGGTATTAACAATGAAGCGTTTCAGTTCTATTATTGCATATTTCTCTTTGGCTGCAGTATTCTCCCTCTCCGCATGGGCGCAAGATAATTTGGCGTTGGGGAAAAGTGCGCTGAAAGAAAAAAAATATATCA
>CAYHZL010000085.1:0-14381 GCA_964361075.1 uncultured Chitinophagaceae bacterium | reverse complement strand
TAGTTGTATTGAAAATGAATCAGACGTACATTAACAATAGGGCATCTCTAAAAACCTTCAAGGTTTAACTTGACCAAATTTTGTGATGTTAAAATTTTATGGTACATCGCAAAAAAAACCTTGAAGGTTTCGTAATCCCGAAGGGATCCCTTCAGGACTAGTTTTTAGAGATGCCCAATAACTAAGAGAATGGTATGGCACAAACGCTGCAAGAAATACTTTCGTCGTACACACGCGGAGGTGAATTGTACGAACCGATGCCAAAAAATTGGGTGCAATGTTTTGCGTGTGGTCATCGTTGTAAAATTTCTCCTGATAAAGGAGGCATTTGCAAAGTTCGTTTCAATCGAGGCGGAAAATTATTCGTTCCGTACGGGTATGCTGCAGGTATTCAACTTGATCCTGTCGAAAAAAAACCGTTCTATCATTTTTATCCGGGTTCGAGCGCCTTAAGTTTTGGTATGCTCGGCTGCGATTATCATTGCGCGTATTGCCAGAACTGGTTTACATCGCAAACATTACGCGACCCGAATGCAACAGCAGAACCGGTGATTGTGTCGGCTGAGCAGATCGTTCAACTTGCGTTGCAGCAAAAAGCAAAAATTGTTACAAGCACCTACAACGAACCGCTTATCACCAGCGAATGGGCGATTGAAATTTTCAAACTTGCAAAGCAAAACGGACTTGCAACATCGTATGTTTCAAATGGCAATGGCACGAAAGAAGTTCTCGATTATATTCAACCATATATAGATGCATACAAAGTTGATTTGAAAAGTTTTCGACAGAAGGCTTATTCGCATCTTGGCGGCACTTTGCAAAATGTTTTAGATACAATACAGTCGCTTTACCGTCGCGGAATTTGGGTTGAAGTAGTAACATTAGTTATTCCAGGATTTAATGATTCATCAGCAGAACTATCTGATATCGCAAAATTTATTGCTTCAGTTTCCAAAGATATTCCGTGGCATGTTACTGCGTTTCATCACGATTATAAAATGACCGATAAGGATGATACAACAGTCAACGATATTTTACGCGCAGTAGAAATTGGTCATCAAGAAGATTTGCAGTTTGTGTATGCAGGAAATTTACCCGGAAGAGTTGGGCAGTACGAAAATACTTTGTGTCCTTCGTGCGGAGAAGTGTTAGTTGAACGAAAAGGATTTTATGTTTTGAAAAACAGCATTGCAAAAAATGCTTGCTGCAAATGTGGGACAAAAATTTCAGGACGCTGGCAATAAATCATCCCCGTCGCAAGCAGCGGGGTATTTGTCATGCCAGCGTACGCTGGCATCCAGATTTATAGATTCCGGCTTTCGCCGGAATGACGACGCAAGCGTCGGGGTATTAAACCCAATAGAGAATAAATACACGATCGGGTGCTTTCATCTTTCAAAATACATTCTTACATTGCCACGCGAAATTCATTGAAACATATTTAACAGAACAAAAACACAAAGGAGGATTTTCTTGAAAAAGATTTTTGTTTTTATCATTGGAATGCTGTTCATCATGGGTTGCGGTTCATCTGCACCAACCACCACACCGCAAATGAATGGACCAAAACCACCGGACAAACCATCCATCAAACCATACAACGAAGTCATCACCAAAGAAGCAAAATCAGATTCGGGATTGTTTATCACACACCGCATCAAAGAAAAATTACTGTATGAAATTCCGAAAAAAGAATTGGGAAAAGAATTTTTGTTTGTTTCAACACAAGCCAAAGCACAAGCAGGAATTGGATATGGCGGTGATGCGATCAACGAAATGGTTGTGAAGTGGGAGCGCATTGGAGATAAAATTCTTCTTCGAAATAATATGTATGTTTCTGTTGCGTCAGATTCGCTTCCTGTTTCTTATGCAGTGAAGAAAGCAAACAACGCTCCAATCATCGGCGCGTTCGATATTCTTGCTTACAATAAAGACAGTTCAGCGGTTGTTGTTGATGTAACAGAATTATTTACAACGGATGTTGCAGAACTTGGAATGAATCGTTTTCAGCGTGAGCAATTGAAAGTCCGCCGTCTCGATTCGAAACGTTCGTTCATCGAATCTGCAAAATCATTTCCTACGAACATTGAAGTGGAAGCAGCCGTTACGTACGATGCCGGACAAGTGCCGAATGATTTTTCTCTTGCCACCATTACGATGACGATGCATCATTCGATGATTCGACTTCCGGAAAAACCGATGATGCCGCGTTTGTATGATGCACGTGTACAATTTTTCGGTGTTGCACAATACGATTATGGTTACGATGCACAGCGCGCAGAGCAACGTCGTTACATAGCGCGATGGAGATTAGAACCGAACGATACTGCCGCATTTTTGCGCGGCGAACTTGTTGAACCTGCGAAACCAATAGTCTATTATATCGATCGCGGTGTTCCGGAAAAATGGAGAAAATATTTAAAGCAAGGTGTTGAAGATTGGCAAGCTGCTTTTGAAAAAGCAGGGTTCAAAAATGCTATCATTGCAAAAGATGCACCGAGTGTGAAAGAAAATCCGAATTGGAGTTCTGAAGATGCGCGTTATGCAACAATTCGCTGGCTGCCATCGGAAATTCAAAATGCATACGGTCCGCACATCAGCGATCCACGCACCGGAGAAATTTTGGATTCGGATATTGGATTTTTTCATAACGTAATGAATCTTGCTCGTAACTGGTTCTTCGTGCAAACTGCTGCCGCAAATCCGCAGGCACAAAAGCTTCCGCTTTCCGATGAAGTGATGGGCGAAATGTTGCGTTACATTTGCGCGCACGAAATCGGACACACACTCGGCTTCCCACATAACATGAAAGCAACATCACAATATCCGGTTGATAGTTTGAGAAGTAAAACATTTACAGAACAATTCGGAACTGAATCTTCAATTATGGATTACGGACGTTTTAATTATGTTGCACAACCGGGCGATAACGTGCGTTTCATTCCGCTTATCGGACCGTATGATACATTTGCAACTGAGTGGGGCTATCGTCCGATTATTGGTGCAAAAAATTCTGATGAAGAAAAAACAGAACTCGCAAAAATTGTTGCGCGTCAGGAAAAAGAACCGTACTTGCGTTTCGGAAATGCTGATGGAATCGATCCTTCTGCGCAAACAGAAGATTTAGGTTCGGATGCAGTTGCATCAACTTCGTACGGCTTAAAAAATATTGCACGCATTGCTGATATGCTTCTTAATGCAACGACACAATCGGGTGAAGATTATTCCACATTGAAAGAAGTGTACGGAGAACTTATCGGACAGCGCAACCGCGAATTAGGACATGTTGCAAATGTAGTTGGCGGCATTTCACGAACAGAGCGATATGCAGGAACGGATGGTGTGGTGTTCACTCCCTTTGCAAAAGAAAAACAAAAGGAGGCGATGGAGTTATTAACGAAAGAAGCTTTTAAAACACCAACGGAATTATTGAAGCCAGATATTTTATCGCGCATCGAACCAAGCGGTGCAAACGACCGTGTCGTTGCCGGTCAGAAAAATATTTTAAATATTTTGTTGAACAATGATCGATTAACTCGCATGGTGAATACAACAGCACTCAATTCGAATCCGTACTCGATTGCTGAAATGTTTGCTGATCTTCGTGCGGGAGTGTGGAGTGAATTGCAATCAGGTAAATCGCCGGATGTCTATCGTAGAAATTTACAGCGGGCGTATATTGAAGTTGTGAATTTGAAATTTAATCCATTGCCGTTTACGCCTCCAGCAGGGTTGCCGCCCGGAATTATTATTCCGCCTCCATCGCTACTTCCGGGGGAAGCACGTGCATTATTGCGGAATGAATTAATAGAATTAGACAAGCAGCTTGCAAGTGCGCACGCTTCCGACAAAGAAACAAAAGCGCATTACGAAGATAGTCGCTATCAAATTTCAAAAATATTAAATCCTGATAAGAAATAATTTTTTCAATAAAAATGATAGTAACTCTTCACCTAAAAAACTTAAGCCACATTCGCCGCGGCGAATCACAGATTTTGAAAGAAATTTTTTAAATTTTATCTGTGAATCTGTGGCTATGCTTTTCCTTTGTATTATTATACGAAACCATTTAAAACATTTACCATGCTGAGTAGTTACCAATGACAACAAAAGAAGTGTTGACATATTTGCAATCTCAATCTAATTCCAAAAATGTGGAAGGAATGAAACATTTCGGAATTTCTTCACCGAAGGCATTCGGTGTTCCAACTCCTGTGTTGAGAAAACTTGCGAAGCAAATCGGTAAAAATCATCAACTTGCGTTAGAGCTGTGGGCAGCTTCTATTTATGAAGCACGCATCATTGCAAGTTTCATTGCAGAGCCGGAAAAAGCAACGGAAAAACTTCTTGAAGAGTGGGCGCAAGAGTTTGATAATTGGGCGGTGTGCGATTCGTGTTGCTCGAATTTTTTCGATAAAACTTCTTTTGCGTATACAAAGGCAATTGAATGGACAAAGCGAAAAGAGGAGTATGTTAAACGTGCCGGCTTTGTTTTGATGGCAGTACTTGCCGTGCATGATAAAACAACAAGTAATGAACGCTTCATAAAGTTTTTTCCGTTCATCAAAAAACATTCTACTGATGAACGGAATTTTGTGAGGAAAGCTGTTAATTGGGCGTTGCGTCAAATTGGAAAACGAAACACGATTTTACAAAAAAACGCAATCGCACTTGCTGAAGAGATTGTGCAAATAGATTCACCATCTGCACGGTGGATTGCTCGAGATGCATTACGTGAATTGAAAAATAAAAAAACACACGTTCGAAAATTACCGGTGAAATTAACTAAGTTGTAAGTTGATTTTTTTTTTCATAAGCAAGGAGTCGGGTATGCCAAAAACAATTCGCCAAACTGTCACTATACAAGCAACACCAACTGAAGTGTACACTGTATTAATGGATTCGAAAAAACATTCACAGTTTACCGGCGCAAAGGCGAGCATTAGTAAAAAAGTGGGCGGCTCTTTTTCAACGTACGATGAATATTGTTACGGTATAAATGTGGAACTGATTGAAGGAAAGAAAATAGTTCAAACATGGCAGGCGAATGATTGGAAGAAAGATGAAGCATCAAAAGTTACTTTCACGTTTGCTAAAAATGGAAAGGGAACAAAGTTGACATTTGTTCACAGCGGCGTACCTGATTCGCAAGTTGAATCTATTAAAAAAGGATGGATTGATTTTTATTGGACTCCGTTGAAAGCTTTTTTCAACAAAAATAATTTTTATTGACAAAGCAATCGCTTCTCTGTATTATTGCAACAACAAATAGGTGTGATGGTGTTCTGTAGCGGGTGCCATGTGGAGCTATGGGACGAGTAACATAAGTAATGGGATTTCTTTTTTGACTTCTCTCAATTCATATATTTCTCAATTGTTTCTTCGACTGATTTCCTGCTTCTCAGCGGATTTTGCACGTATGCTGTTTTTACAGAACAGAACAGAACAGAACAGAACAGAACAGAACAGAACAGAACAGAACAGAACAACTCCTCACTGGGTTTTTACGGAGAGAGAGTATTACACACTATGAGAATATTATTTTACATAGTGTGGTGTACAGTGTTGCTCTTCTTCACAGCCAATTCGTTTTCGTTTAAGCAAATTTTTGTTAATTATTGTACCGTACAGTTACACCTAGCATTGCAAACGATATTTATATTTGCAATGTGTGTATGGGTTAATTTATCTCGGAGATATTTTACCGGGTTTATATGAATGGGAAAAACGAAATTAAAAATAAAAGTATTGCCTTAAAATTTCGATAGGACATTTGTTATGAAAACTTTTATCAAAAGCATCGTTTTTTTGTTGGCATCTTACTCCCTTTCTTTTGCTCAGAAAGATACGACTCTCAAAGAATATTTTCCGATGGAAATTGGAAATGTGTGGGAGTACGAGGAAGATTACTTTCCATGGTCATGGCGTTATCAAGTAAAAATTGTAGGTGATACGATCATGCCTAATGGGAAGACTTACAGAGTTTTTATAGGAAGCAGCCAACCTGAATTTTACAGAATAGACGATTCGTTAAATGTATATCGATACAAAAAAAATTATTTTTGTATTAAAGATTCAGAATATATAAGATTTAGACTAACTGCGAAAGATGGTTCAATTTGGTTCAATTGCGTTTCTGCGGATACCCATTATGTAAAATTACTTGGTACGAGAACTGAATATTATTTTAATTTTGGTGCATCTTATGAAACAAAATATTATAACGAGGGAATCATCAGGACAATGGTAAACATGACTATTAGATTTGCAAAGGGTTTAGGTAATGTATTTTCAATTTTTGAGGGACCGCCTCATGTATTGGTTGGAGCAATTATTAACGGTAAAAAGATTGGGGACATTACTTCGATAAACCAGGATATTGATAATACTCAAGTACCTCAAACCATTGAGATTAAGAATTATCCCAATCCATTCAATTCTTCTACAACAATAACCGTGCAAATAGATAGAGGAACAAATGCTCGCTTGTCAATCTTTAATCTTCTTGGGCAAGAAGTAAAACGACTGACAGAAGGGTTTTTAGAAACCGGAATGCACAGATTTGTTTGGGACGGAAAATCAAACGAAAACATCATTTCACCTTCCGGTGTTTACTTTTGCTTGTTACAAACAAACCACACTTATAATTTGAGAGTAATTAATCTCATAAAATGATGAAAGGGTAATTTTATGAAAAAGTTCTTTTTTCTTTTTTTGACATTCACGATCAATGTGTTTGGTCAAGATCAAGTATGTAGTAGCGGTCAAAATTTAATGGTTGTACAAAACGGTACATTACCGAGCGCGACAGCAGTGATGAGAGGCGGCAGAGAAATTACTACGCAAGGTACGTTGCGGGTTCTAGTTGTGTTTGTTCGATTTAAGGATGATGTTGCAAATACAGCAACATGGCCCGATTACAATGTATTGCCATCGTGGGCATCAACGTTTGTTGATCCACAAATACCTGCAAACAACATATACTCATCGTTGAATATGAGTAATTTTTTTGATAGAGCTTCCGGCGGCGACGGGAACGGAAATTTGGGAACCTTCAGAATTATAGGCGATGTGTATTATGTTACAACAGACGAAAATCGATCGTATTATAATGAAAGCTACTCTGCGGTAAACGAGCACATCTTGACGAAGTTGAATCCAATCGTTAACTACGCTAACTATGACAATTGGAAATTTATCAAAAATGGTGAGTTTTATAATCATGAAAATGTTCCCGATGGAAAAGTTGATTATATCTTTATGATGTGGAGAGGTGTTTCACCATATAGTGAAGGAAATCTCGGAGTTCAAAATTTATTTGCAAACTTGACTCTTGATGGAAAAACTATTTCCAACAGTTGTGGGTCAACACAATTTCGGTATGCTTTCATACGAACATCAGATGGTGTTGATAGATCAATAGGTGGTACTTACAACGACAATTATCTTTCGACCCTTACTCCTGCTCATGAATATACACATTATATTTTTGGTGGGGACAATACAACTGGACATATAGATGGTCGTTTTGTTCACAGAGTTCCACCTATTCAAAATATTGGGAATGTTGCATTTTTTTCTTTCATGACTTCAACCTCGGCAAGTTCGTTCTCTGCTTACGAACGTTATAGGGCGGGTTGGTTAAACCCCGACATTTACGAATCTAATAATGCAAGCAATGTCATTCTGCAAGATACTCATATTAAAAACAAAGCAGTGATGTTACCAATCCGCCGTGATGTAAATAATGAAATTAGAGAATATTTTTTAATAGAAAATTTCCATACACTAAACGATTACGCTCAAGCCAATCCTTTTTTACGAAGACAAATCTTTAATTACACGTTACGAAATGGTCTTTTGGTTTTTCATATAGAAGATGAAGACAAAGAATTTCCAGCCAATAGTAATTTGGATATCGAATGTGCCGATGGTTTATGGGATTGGGATTTGAGTGCTGGTCAATCAACACCATCCGACAGATCGGATGACTGGATTTATAGAAAAACTCCTGCTCCGAATTCATCAACAAGTTATGATGAAAGAGATTTCATTTACATTCAGGTAGGCAGTTATTTAAATGAATATACGGCTCTAACTCCAGGAAGCGCCGGCGGGACAATTGATCTTAGACGGAGATACACAAGAGATGCGTATCTAGGAGACAATGAAGATTTTTATCGTGTCGGTGAGACAGATGTATTTAGCAGATGGAGCAATCCAAATACAAATAAAGCAGATTTATCTGTCACTAACAGAGGTTTTGAAGTTGTTGCTTATAATTCATCCACAAAAGAATATACTCTCAAAGTCGCGGTTGACAATAGTGGTGTGATTGCTCTAAAACCAGCAACGCCACAGAATTTGCAACTATCAGCTAATACAGGGAATGGAATTGTCCGTTTGACCTGGGACGCGAATGGAGAGCCAAACATCGCTGGATATGAGGTATCACGTCGAGTGAATTCAGGGAATTGGACAGTCATTGTTCCGAACACGACAAATATATTCTATGTAGATAATGACTATCTCTACAGCACATATACGGATAACCACCTCGACTATAAGATTAGAGCAAAAAATAGTCTTGGTTACTACTCCATATTCGGAGACGTTGCTTCTTGCCGTGGAGAATTTTTTGCAAAGAAGGCGATAGCGTCCGCAGAAGTTCGTGTTTATCTGCTGGGGCAGAACTTTCCTAACCCCTTCAACCCAACAACAACTATCACATACACATTGCCACAGGCAAGCAATGTAATGTTGAAAGTGTACGATGCACTCGGCAGAGAGGTAGCAACAGTTGTGAACGAATACAAAAACGCCGGTTACTATCAAGCCAACTTTGATGCAGGCAAACTTTCCGGTGGAATGTATTTTTACAAATTACAAGCAGGGAATTTTACATCAATAAAAAAAATGCAGTTGGTGAAGTAAGAAGATCGTCCATGGTAAATGACCGTCACCTTTTGGCGAAGCCATCCCTTTGGGAAAGGAGACGGTCATTTATTATTTCGCTGTCAGACGACTTCGTCGTCAGATAGTTTACAACAAACATCTTGCGTTGGGATAATTTCTTGTGGATAAGTTCTTGCCTTCTCGCCACTTCTTTGTTATATTTGAACAAGAAATTATGCGGAAGTGGTGGAATTGGCAGACACACCATCTTGAGGGGGTGGCGCCCAAAAGGCGTGCGGGTTCAAGTCCCGCCTTCCGCACGATAGAGTGAATGAATGTTACATGTTCTTCAAAAGGTGATAGTATGAAAAATATATTCTTGGCAATATTACTTCTTGGATTCACGAACGCGAACGCTTCCGATATTATTAAAAGCGGTTCTATTCAAGCACGAAGCGATGGCACCAATGTTACTATTCAATGGGGCACGAACGATGAATCCGGCGTTAAAGAATTCAGCATTGAACGACGCACCGGAACGAATGGTCAATTTATGCTCATCGCAACGCTTCAACCAAAAGGTAATAACTCATTGTATGAATTTGTCGATCAATCAGCATTTAAAGCAGACGGCGCTGTCTATCAATACAGAATTAAAATTGTTGATGCAAGCGGCAACAGTACCTATTCGAGCATTCTCACCGTTTCGCATAATGTTTCAAGTGTGAAGAGAACGTGGGGAAGTTTGAAAGCAATGTTCAGATAATATGTTTAAATAAAAAAATTAAAAAGCGATTCATCAACGGATCGCTTTTTTTGTTTATGTCAAATTGTAACTGAATGATACACACCTCGCTTCCTTTAATTCTCGCATCACGTTCGCCGCGTCGCGCGCAATTATTCAAACAAATCGGGTTAACGTTTACACAACAAGAAAGTTCTGTCGAAGAAATTCTTGACGCTTCAAAATCTCCTGAAGAAAATGTGCAATCGCTTTCTTTGCTGAAAGCAATTGATGTTGCTGAACATTTTTCACACGGCATTGTTGTCGGTTCGGACACGATTGTTGTTGTTAACGGAAAAATTTTGGGCAAACCATCTTCGGAAGAAGAAGCATTTACGATGTTGCGCACATTAAGCAGCCGCACACACACCGTCTTTACCGGATTTGCACTTGTTGATGTACAATCAAAAAAAAATTATGTCGATTTTGAAAAGACAGATGTAACGTTTCGAGAATTGGATGCTGAGGAAATTCGTAACTATATTGCTTCAGGTTCACCTATGGATAAAGCCGGTGCGTACGGAATACAAGATGATTACGGCGCCGTCTTTGTTGAAAAAATAAATGGATGTTACTATACTGTAGTCGGATTTCCATTAGCTAAATTTTACATCGCATTGCAAAAATTTATTATGCAACTTTCGTTCTAAAGGAATTATTATGAAAGAAAAAATACGTGTCTTAATTGCAAAAGCCGGATTAGACGGTCACGATAGAGGTGCAAAAGTTATTGCTGCCGCGCTTCGTGATGCGGGCATGGAAGTGATTTATACCGGTTTGCGTAAAACTCCCGACGTAATAGTTGAATCTGCATTGCAAGAAGATGTGCAGGCGATAGGAATTAGTTCGTTGAGCGGTGCACACATGACTATCTTTCCAAAAGTTCTTGCGCTGATGAAAAAAAAGGGAATGGATGATGTTATTCTCTTTGGCGGCGGCATCATACCTCAACAAGATATTGAGGCATTGAAAAAAATGGGCACTGGAGAAATTTTTACACCCGGCGCTTCAATGATGACAATTGTGGAATATGTGAAAAAAGCGTGCGATGAAACTGTCGCTTAAAAATCTGTTATTCATCCAACTCGATCGTTGATTGCATAGTGCTTAAATCAATTTTTTTTGTTTCATGTTCAACTTTTTCATTTCTAATGTTAATTTCTTCCGCGTTAAATCCGAATAAATCTTCCGCAGAAAAAATAGCCTGAAACTCTCTTTCTTGAAAAAGCACGGAAAATTTTTCTGAAAACTCTTCTAATCGTTTTAAATAATGCTGTGTATTTTCATCCGGAAAATTTGCATCCCACTCATGAACTTCCTTAGCATTTTTAAAACCTACAATATCCGCCCCTTTGCCTGTAATGTAATACGAAATTTTATCTCCGGCTTTGTAATTCCGCGAAGAGTGAAGCGCTAATTCGTAACTTGCAGAGTGATTTCGTTTTTCAGCAGCAACATCGCGTTGATAATGGTCAAGCGAATCTTTTAATGTTTCTGTTTTGGCAAAATCTTTTATGTCAAGTGTATGTTCTCGTATTGCTTTCTCAACTTCGATGAAGAGCTCATGCAGTTCTTTGATCCGGTTATGAAGCAAACATTCGATACACTGTTGAATATAATTTCTACCGTAGCGCTCAATGCTGCGAGAAATTAATGATGAACCTTTAATTTTAATTTTTTCTTCATACCCAAGTAATGCATAGTTTTTCTTTTTGTAACTCAGAATTTTTTTATAGCGACCGTCAAATGCTAAATTAATTCCTTCCGGCAAGAGCGAAGAAAGCCGCTGCACAAACTCGCGTTCTGCATGTTCCCCCACAACATTATCAGGCGGAACAAAAAAAATTCCATCGGTGTCAACTTCGATTACTTTTCCGTTATGCAATGTAATTTCAGTCATAAGCGATCTGAGGAATTCTTGTCCGGTTGTAGTAACGCTATCTGCTTTTTCGTAGTCGTTAAATAATCCGCGGCTGTATCCTAAGTAGCCATAAAAAGAATTGATAAGAATTTTGAATGACGATTGCATTGCATCCAGCCGGGAGCGTTCATGTTCATCGCTTTCCGTTTTCATTTTATTTTTCGTTTCGATGCGCAATTCAGTTAAATGTTTTAAAGCAGTAGGAAAAGCATGCAGCACATCAGAATTGGGATAAATATTTTTTGAAAGCATGATGGAAGGATACAGCGATTCAACATCAGCATGAACTATTGTTTCAAATATTCCTGTGTAAAAAATATCCGTATAGCCGCCTGATGTTTGAATACCTTTTGTCGGTTTTGGAATGGAAGCGCGTTGTCGCAAATATTCCCGCATGAAGAGCGATTCAATTTTTGCGGCTGATCCGAGTTTTGCAACCGTTCCATAATTAAACGGAAGCATTTGTGTTACATAAAAATTTGAGCCGGAAAGTTTATCGCTGAGCAGACGCGTTTCTCGTACATCATCGTATGAGTACGCTTTGAGAATTTCAGGATCATGATCCCAGTACCATGAAATTTTATCACCCTCAATATAAGTTCGCGTTGGCGAAGCGATACCGAAATATTTTGCGGCATATTTCAATCCGTGACTTTCCATAGTTCGTTTCATTGCATCGTACGCTTGCACCAATAGCCATGTGTCAATAATATGGCGACCGGCAACTTCGTAACTAATATATTCAACATCGCGTTCGGCAAATGCAGTGCGAGAACGATATCCAGTCGGCACAGAATTATCTCTGCCGATACTGAATTCAATATTGAGAAGTTCGCAACGTTCAAGAATGTATGGCAAATCAAAATTATAAATATTATGTCCTTCTAGTACATCCGGATCTTTTTCTTTTATGATGTTGATACACTCTTCAATTAATTTTTGTTCTGACATGCGCTTATTGCCGATAACTTTTTCCCATCCGCGATTATCGGAAAGAGCGATCAAAATAATTCTGTCATCTTTTTTATCTGCCCGGCTGAATTTATAACTTTTTGAATATGTTTCAATATCAATTTGCATACGATACAGTTCCTCGAACTGCATTCCTTTAAAAAGAGTTGTGCCGGACTGCATAAGAAACTGCGTATTCATATCCGCACGGAAGAGGATGTGTTCAGTGTCTGTGTACGAATCAACTTTTTTTTCCGATTCACGATTGATTGCTCTCAGTGCAAACTGAATTGCTTCCCATGTAATTTGCGGTGTAGGAAATGCACAGACATATTGATAAAAATTATTTCCTTCTAATTTTTTGAGCCAGATTTTTTTTGAAAAACCTTCGATGAATCGTTTATCGGAAAGATGAAAGAAAGGAAAAAATTCTTCGTCTCGAAATGAGACGGTATCATGTTCGCGTTTATATAAACGAACAGTATTGTCGTTCATTGTGTGAACGGCTACAATATTCTGCTCATCATTATGTCCGAAGAGTAAATGTTCCATGTTTGAAAGTAGAGAAGCGAAGGCTAAAAATCAATTAACAACAACAAAAAGTAATGTCTTGAATTAATGAGAAACGTCAAGCCGAATCACGAAGTGATCCCTTCGGGACTTGTTTCGGCATCTTAAGAATGCAAAGATGCTGATTCGCCGCGGCGAATCAGCATGACGAGATTATCAAATTTAAGATTAAGGACATCTCTAAAAACAATGTTGTCATTGCGAGAGAGCGAAGCGACCGAAGCAATCTTTCAATTAAAAGAAAAAACGAGATTGCTTCGCCAAAGAACGGCTCGCAATGACAATTATTTTTAGGTTTTTAGAGATGCCCTTAAGACACTTTTCAAAAAAAATCCCGATTCGAATAACCTGAAAAGGGATGCATGCGGAAAGAAGGAAGAATGGCGTGCTTAGTGTTCGCTGAAATATTTTTCATCGAGAACTATTTTATTATCACTACTCGATATGAATCTTTGGCAACAGAACCAAATACGCCGATGGCATTGTTTAAATTAAACTTAATATTTTTTATATCTGTGCCGCCAACTACGGATTGACTTACATAATCGAAGTAATTTTTGTCAATTGCAGAAACAAATATTTCGTTCGTTCCATAATAGTTAAAAAATTGCCACGGCACTTGCGTTGTTGTTAAATCGAGCAAGTTGAATGTGAAGTTTGTTTTATTTGGTGCTCTGTCTTGGTTTTGTCTATTTTCACGAGTTGTCTGTGCGTTAGAATCAAGACTTCGTGAACCAATAATGTAATCAACATGCAATTTGCTTTCCGTCCATGCTACGGAAATAATTTTATTTCTATCACCGAAGCGAAGCGTCTCTGTAAAAATAGGTTTATTGAGAATGTGAAACGTGTCGGGCACGGTTGTGGTTGCAGTGGCAGCCGGAAAATTTGGAGCTTCGACACGCAGCGTGTACGTCGCTTTTGGCTGTATGACATTTGCACTTTTTGTTGAATAATATCTTCCCGGCAATGTTGGATCGTGATGCAGTGTATCGCGGAATCCATTTCCTTCAACAATAACAACTGCGTTGAGAATTGCTGCTGCCTCCGGAGAATATTTTGCTTCTAAAGGGAGAACATGCTGTACGTAAATACTGTCGATAGTATTTCCTGCAACCAAAAATCCATAAATTACAAGTTGATTGTTATAGTCATTGGACGATGTTGGCTCGCTGCATCCATTGATCAGAAAAAAAATAAATAATAAAAATATAATTGATAAGTCTCGCATAACGATCATCTTTTAAAAATTTTTGTATC
>CAYHZL010000084.1:0-14598 GCA_964361075.1 uncultured Chitinophagaceae bacterium | reverse complement strand
GAACCATTTGCTATAAACGTTACATCCCTTCGGGATGAATAAAGGGTAGTTCCAATCCGCCGCGGCGGACAAAAAGAGTAACTCATTCGCCGCGGCGAATGAGTTACTTAGGAGTTACAATTACTTAAAAACAACGGGCTTCACTGTTGGAATACTGATAAATTTTGGTTCACACAATACATTAGAATGGAAACGATTTGTTTTTGATACAGCGAAACATTCTTAGCGTTTCTTGGCGAACTTGGCGGATATATATGAATTAACAGTAGCACTGAGTTGCTACCGATACAAAATAATTGAGTTTCAGACGCAAAAGTATTAACCATGAAATCAACACTACGTGCCCATCGTCCTCTGACCATGGGCATTAAAATAGTTTTAACCATTGTCATAATAGAACTTACTATTATACTGGCATTGCGTTCTCTTGACGCTGAACATACTCTGCCGCCATACGTTCCTGCGTTGATTGATGTAATAGTATTAAGTATCGCTTCATCGGTAGTGATCATGTACTTTTATGTGAAACCGATGAAAATAATTGATGAGCACTTACAATTGTCGGCAGCGCTGCACGAAAGTGAAGCACACAATCTTGCGTTGCTCAATGCTATTCCTGATATGATGTTCCGTATTCATCGAGATGGAACATATCTCGATGTGAGGACTTCGCATGAGGAAGATTTGCTCATTCCATCTGAGAAAATAATTGGCAGCAATATTCGCAATGCCTTTCCCGGAGAACTTGCCGAAGAACTTCTTCATACAATTGAGCAGGTACTCGAGACCAATGAAACAGAACAAATCGAATACTCAGTGCCGATACGAAACATTCTTCGCTACTTCGAAGCGCGTATTGTGAAATGCGCATCCGATGAAGTTATTACAATCGTGCGGGATATTACAGAAACAAAATGGGCAAGCGAAGCGCTGGTAAAAGCTGAAAACCGATTTCGCTTAGTGGTAGAAAATTTAGGTGAAGGTATTATCATTACCGATCCTGATGATGTTGTATTGTACGCCAATAAACGAATGACAGAAATGTCCGGCTTTTCGAATGATGAATTGATGGGGAAGCCCGCATACCAAACATTATTACATCCTGAAGACTGGCCTATTATTCGGGAGCGAAACCGGCAACGCATGGAAGGAATTTCGGGACAATATACAAAGCGCTCTTTTCGTAAAGATGGAACACCATTTTGGGCAGAAGTAAATGCAACACCGTACCGCAATGTGTCGGGAAAAATTATCGGCACACTTGCCGCTCTTACTGATATTACTGAACGTAAACGTTCGGAGTTATTGCAGTCAGCATTGTATCGTATAGCGAACGAAACTATTAATTCTGACAATACACAAGATTTGTTTCAAAGCATTCACAAGATTATAAGCGAGTTGATGTATGCGAAGAATTTTTACATCGCATTGCACGACTCATCAACAAACATTCTGAGTTTTCCATATTTTGTAGACGAAATAGATGAACCACCTCCGGCACGTGTTTTAAAAAAAGGATTGACTGAATACGTACTGCGTGTCGGCGAAACAGTGCACGCCAGTCCCGAACGATTTCAGGAATTGGTTAACACCGGTGAGGTGGAAGAAATGGGAGAGCCAAGTATTGATTGGCTTGGCATTCCATTACAAAGCGGCGGACAAACATTTGGTGTGTTAGCGGTACAAAGCTACAACAGTGCAATTGTTTTTTCAGAACACGAAAAAGAAATTTTATCGTACGTTGCGCAAAGTATTTCACAAGCGATTTATCGAAAAGCGGAACAAGAATTATTCCGCGCTGTGTGGGAAAATTCCAGCGATGGTATGCGGTTGACGGATCAAAATGGTACTGTTATTCTGATTAATTCCGCATATTGCAATTTGGTAAAACTTTCTCAGAAGCAATTGCTTGGACAAGATCTTGCATTCTATCAACAGGAAGAGTTCCGCGATAGAGATTTGCAAGTGTATGCCGAGAGATTTCAAGGGAAACAAAATCTTTCGCATATATCCGAAGTATTGCATCTGTGGAATGGTGAAGATATACCGGTTGATATTTCTACATCATTTTTTACTTCCAGCACCAATGAAACATTACTGCTCAGTATTTTCCGCGATGTCAGCGAACAAAAGAATTTACAAGCGCAGCTCTTTCATTCACAGAAAATGGAATCGATTGGTGTGTTGGCGGGCGGCATCGCACACGATTTCAATAATGTGCTGGCGATGATTCTTAGTTCTGCAGAAATGTTACACTCAAAAATGAGCGATGACAAAAATTTGCAGCGGTATCTTTCCATTGTTATTTCGTCAGCCGAACGCGGCGCCGGTATTACGCGGCAGTTGCTTATGTTTGCACGGTCTGAAAAAGGATCGATGAAACCATTATCGCTTTCGCATATCGTTCTTGAAGTAAATGACTTATTGCAGCATAGCTTGCCGAAATCAATTGCAACGACAGTGATCGTGCGCGATACGAATGATACAGTTATCGGCGACAGCGACCAGCTTCATCAGGTTATTTTAAATCTTGCAATCAATTCGAACGATGCGATTGGAAGTAAAAATGACGGCAGCATTGTATTCGAAATTTTTACACATACCGGAGATGAGGTGCGAATTCGTTTCCCTCATGCCACGGAAGAAAAATATGTTGTACTTTCTGTTACCGATAATGGCGACGGGATTGATGAACAAACACGGTTACGAATGTTTGAACCATTCTTTTCTACAAAAGAACGCGGCAAAGGAACCGGACTTGGTCTTTCAATTGTACACGGAGTAATTTCTGAACATGAGGGACTGATTGATGTACAAAGCACGGTAGGTGTTGGAACAACGATGTTGTTGTACATTCCATATCATCATCATGAAATACTAACGCCACCATTAGATAGCACTGAGCATAGCGTGCCGAACAACATGATGCACACTATTCTCTTGGTTGAAGACGAGGTAAATCTTCGCACTATGCTTTCAGATTTTCTAACTGAATCCGGCTATTCTGTCCGCGCCGCTTCGGATGGCGTTGAAGCATTAGAAGTTTTTACCGAACACAAAGAGACCACTGCGCTCATCATCAGCGATTTAGGTATGCCGCGCATGGGCGGTATCGAATTATTACAAAAATTAAAAGAGTTGAAGAGTGATGTAAAAGTTATTTTTACTACAGGATATTTAGAACACAAGTCAAAATCGGAGCTGCTCAAATGCGGCGTCAAGGATGTATTTTTAAAACCGTACAATCTTCACAATGTTTTATTTTCGATTCGAAAAGTATTAGCGCTGTAAAAAAAGGGAAGGGCATCATAAAAACCTTCAAGGTTTATAGTAACCAAATTTTATGATGTTAATATTTTATGATACATCACAAAACAAAAACCTTGAAGGTTTCGTAATCATGCGTTCACTGTTACCTGCTCGCTCAATTCTTTTTTCCACTCACGATATCCTACAATTGCCAGCACAAGATAGACTGCATATAAAAAGGCAGTCAAGTATAATCCTTTGAAGCTATACATTCCGATGGAACCAATATTCACGGCAATCCACACGCTCCAATTTTCCAAATATTTTTTTGCCATCAGCCACTGCCCCGTCATGCTCAGGACAGCGAGAAATGAATCAATGTACGGCAGCGCAGCATCAGTCAATTGATGCAGTGCATAGCCAATGAGTGCAGTGGCGATGACAATAAAAACTATATTTGCAAAATAAATATTTTTTGTTGCGCGTGAAACGTGCAACGCAGTTTTATTGCTGCCGCCATAGAGCCATTCATACCATCCATACACCTGCAAGACAATAAAAAAAACTTGCAATCCCATATCGGCATATAATTTCACATCAAGAAAAATAAAAATATAGATGAACACGGAAATGATGCCGAGCGGATAACACCACACATGTTGTTTCACAACGAGGTAGACAGAAATAAGTCCGAGCACAACGGCGATTGTTTCAGTGAATGTCATAGATAAAGATGAATTATGTTCCGAAGGAATGCCTTCGGCAAAGGATGAATTATGAAAAGCAGAAGAGTGCCGTTGTTCACAATAATATGTATTCGTTGTGCGATTGCTTCGTTGCTCGAACCTTCACGCACGCCCAGCGCGAGCGATTCGTTCTTAAGCGGATATTTTAATCCGCGTGTTGTAATGCCGCTGCATGTTCCCATGGGCATCAGAGAAATTTGCTGCCCGATGTGTGCAGTGAACGAAATTTTTTTCTTCACGCATTGCACGGAACAATAGTCATCTAAAAATTTCACGTGCATCTTTTCTGCATACTTTACAAGAATACTGAAATTCGCAAATGTGTGATCAGGCCGCTCTCCTGTTGCGCCGACAATCGTTACGGCAGTGAATTTATTCGCAACGAGATACTCCAATGCCTTTTCTAAATCTGTCGAGTTTTGATCAGGAATATGAATGATCGGCACAGAAGAAAAAATGCGCCGTGTTTTTTTTGTTATCGAATCTAAATCTCCGATGATAAGATGTGGACGTATTTTTTTTACCAGCGCTTTATTTGCCCCGCCATCAGCACAGACAATAAATGGTTTCGTGTGCAGTAACGGCGAAATAATTTTCTTCGACGGCATTTCGCCGTTGCAAAATATAAGTGCGTGATTAGTTTTGAATTTTGAATTTATCATCGAAAAAAAAATTAAGCCACAGATTCACAGATATCTAATCTGTGAATCTGTGGCGAATGTTTTTATAGCGTTGCTGAAATTCCAATCAGATAATTTCGTTCTGCTGCAGGGAAGAATTCTGCTCCTTCGCCTGTTTGCAGGTACAATCTGTTCAACACGTTTCTGATTTCTCCGCGCAGTGCAATTTCGGTATCCATAATTTTCGGAAGTGTGTAGAGAGATTCAAAGTTGACCAAGGTGTATGCATCATTTTTGTTGTCGGCATTTTTAAAATTATCCGTATAGAATGAACCAACATATTTTGCAGCAAGCGATGTGGTGAGATTGCCGACTTGATAATTGATACGAAGATTGCCCATCACATCGGGAAATCCTGCAATAGGATTGCCATCGAGATTACGCGCGTAACGTACGCCGCCGGACGCACTATCAATAAATGAATACCTCACAATTTTATTTGATGACAGTGTGAAATTTCCGCTTATGGATAACTCATTCGAAGCCTGAATTGTTGCGTCCGCTTCAAATCCGAAGTGACGAGTTCGGTCCGCATTGCCGTACACCGGATTTCCAAAAATATCAATTTGTCCGCTCTTTACTAATTCGTGTGTGAATTCCATCCAGTACACATTTACGTTGCCAGTAATTTTTTCTGTTTTGTATCCTGCGCCAAGTTCGAAATCGAGAAGCTGTTCTGGTTTTACAAGTGGTTTAGTAAAATCATATATTGTTTTGTTAGCAACAGTTGTTGCTTCAAACACCGGTGTTGCACCAAAGTATGCGTCTTCAGCGGCGTATAAATTGCGCAAGCGTGGTTCGCGTGTAGTGTAACCGAATGAAATGTACGTATTCCATTCATCCGTAATATTATAATTCACGCCTAATCTTGGATTGAGAAAATAATATGGAATGCTGAATGAGTTTCCTAAAAATTTTTCATTTTGAATTTGATACTTGTTGTATGCGAATTGCAGATTTGCCATCACCGAAAGATTTTCCTGCATGTGATAGACTTCCGCTACATACAGCGATGCCATGTTTTTAATTCCCTCGTACTGGTAGAAGCGATAGTCAGGATTGTAATTTGACGGTAAACCTTCTGCGTATTGAACTTTTGCCCAGTGCACGCCTTTGTGGTACCGATACTCCGCACCAACAGTGAGCGTACCATTTTCGTGAGACCATTCGTACCGTGGCAACCAACCCCACTGCACAAGATCAACTCCGGCACGAATAATTGTGTTTGAAAGATTTTGTTTCAGTACAAATCCATGAGCACGATCAACGCGCAGCATTGAAGTATCAGCCCACGAACCGTCATAATCGAACCAGCCATTACTATTATAATAGAAAACTGTATTATGAAGTTTTTGTGTTTCGGAAATTTTCCACTCGTGTAAAATTTCGTAGTGTGGCTGATTGAATTGTTCATTCTCCTGATCGCGTCGCAGCACAGTGTACGAGTATTGTTTTCCATCGACGGATAATCCCCAATCGCTATAATTCATTCGTCGCATTTTTTTATTTTCATTTGCAAATTTTGGAAGTCCTTTGTACACAAGTCCATCTTGCAAAGGACCACCGAACAAATGGATGCGTGTTGTGGTATTTTCACCAAGCAACAATGCGCCGAGAAAGTACGAGTCTGTTTCAAACCACGAGTGCCGGCGATATCCGTTCGAATTTATTTTTCCAAGTCGTCCGTAAAACATGTACTTGTTATCAACAAGTCCTGAATTAAATGTTATCGAAAGTTTTCGCATGGTCATCGGCAGACTTTGGCTGCTATCGCCGTATTCTTGAAATCCAAACATGCTTTCAAATTTTGCAAACGGCTGAGGTGTGAAAGGATTTGTAACAATATTTACCGAACCGCCAATTGCCGGTGGTCCATAAAATGCACTTCCGGCTCCACGCTGTACTTGAATGTTCGATGTGCTTGCGAGGATATCCGGAAAATCAATCCAGTACACATTGTGGTCTTCAGGGTCGTTCTGGGGAATGCCATTTACCATCACTGAAAGTCGTCGCTGATCGAATCCACGCAAAATTACATAATTATATCCAATACCGTTTCCGCCGTCTGAAAAAGAAATCATTGATGGAAGTTGTGCAAGTAATACCGGCACATCTTGCATTGAATAGCGTTGTTGAATAAGTCCCTTGCTTAAATTCGTAAATGTTACCGGCGTTTCACGTTCCACTGCTTGTGTTGCGGTAACTAACACCGGTGCAAGATTATACACTGTATCTTTTTTGGTTTGCTCGTCAGAATATAATTGTACCACAGAGGCACAGAAGAACAAAGTAAGTAATGTGAAATAACGCATTAATTTTTCCTTTCTATAAAGAGTAAAAATTCAAAAAAAAAAAGCCGCTGCTGAAATGATAATGCAAATCAGCAGCGGCTTTGAAAATTGTAACGGTCGTTTTCCTACGCTGGCATTATCCAGTTCAGGTTATTAGGGTGTGATCTCAGCCATCCCGCCTTGCAGCGGAACGACACCCCTAACGTTGTTAGGTGTGGAACTCGTAATAGTTGTAAAAGAACTATACAAATATACTTTCTCAAAGAGCAAAAGTCAATTTTTCAGTAATAAGGATTTAAAAGCAGGTGTTGCCGAATAAACTTTGGAAATTATATAGTTGACAAACCACTAAAGAGTAGATGAATTTATCAAAAATTTTAGTACCATTATGTTTAATTAATACTTAGAAGAAAATATCCGATCTTAATTTATAATCCCGACACAAGTGTCAAGGAATTCTCTTGATTAAAAAATATTTGAAAGAGTTTTTGGAAGAATCTGTATAACACGAAAAAAGCTTGTTTTTTTACCACTAAAGCAAATTCTAAAAATGACGATTGTATAATTAGAAAGCTACCATGTAAAATTCAAATTTTTAGTGTATTGACATTCATATTGATGATGCTTACATTAAGCACGTAAAATTTAGGATTTCTTTTAAGACATGTCCAGCCATATTCTAAATGTCTGATATAATTGATGTTATTGACCCACGAGGGAAAAAGATAGTTTGCACTAAACAATGTTGGTATGGTCATGTATTAATTAGGCATCCGTTTTTACGCACTTCGGTTAAAGCCATTAAAAAAACAGTAGAAAAACCAGATTTTATTAATCAAGACACGCTCTCTCAAAAAAAAGAAATATATTATCGTAAATCTGGCAATTCATATTTTAGAGTTGTTGTTGAATTTAGATCCAATAATGGGGAATTTAGAACAGTGTACAAATCTGACTCTGTAAAGAACGGAGAAGTACAATTATGGCCATGAATAAAATATTATTTCCTACAAACAAATTAAAAACACGCCTACTCAAAGAAAACCCAAGAGGGCGATATGTTTATTACGATCAAGAAAACGATACTTTACTTATTCAGGTTATTCCACCACAAAATGAAATTATTATTCATTTTTTAGATGATGAGAATGTTGCCTTATTATATGAAGCAAAATCTAAAGAAATTGTTGGAATCCAAGTAGAAGAATTTCAAAAGAGTTTTATTCCAAAACACGCTGGTCTTAAAGATTTTTGGACAATGAGTTTACAAATAAAAGATGTAGGAGAGTTACTGGTTGCTGGAGAAACTAATCGTGCAAAAATTGCAGAGGAAGTTGTAAAAGCATCGAAATCCGTTATTCAAAATAAAAACGAAAAAATTGCTAATGTTTTTACACAAAGTTTTAGTCATTCCAATTATTACGCTTCCGTATAATTTAAAATATTAAATAATAAAAGCCGAGTTCAGTTCGGCTTTTATTATTTTGTTTTCTTTTTCTTCGGTGGGACAACTTGTAAAAGTTTTTTCAATGCCTCTTCCGTTTTAAGCGGAAATAAGAATATAGTTTTTTCATTCGTTGTCTTTTTCTTTTCCAATTCGTTTGTTTTTAGAGCAGTTTGTCTTCGTATATTATTCCTTCAAACTTTCCGTTGACTTTCTCCCCCATTTTTTTTATTATTGTAGTCCGAAATTATCAATATTATTTAAAGGAAGGATGTACCCCGATGTACGCAGTAGTAGAAATTGCCGGTCAGCAATATAAAGTGAATCCTTTGGAAAAGCTTTTTGTTCCGAAATTGGAAAATGCCATTGATAGCACCGTTACATTTGACAATGTAGTTCTTCTTGCCAATGATGCAGGAATTAAAATCGGCGTGCCTCTTGTTGCCGGTTCTTCGGTAGTAGCCAAAGTGCTTGCCCATGTGAAAGATGACAAAGTTATCGTGTTCAAGAAGAAAAAGCGTAAGGGCTACAGAGTGAAAAAGGGACATCGTCAACAATTTACTCAAATTGAAATTACAGCAATTAATTAATTTTTAGATAAGGAAGTTTGCAGTATGGCACATAAAAAAGGCGCCGGTAGTACGCGCAATGGTCGTGATAGCCACGGACAACGACTTGGTGTAAAACGTTTCGGTGGCGAAAAAGTAAACGCGGGCGAAATTCTTATTCGTCAACGCGGTACAAAATTTCATCCGGGCAGCAATGTCGGTACAGGCGGCGATGATACATTGTTCGCATTAAAAGCCGGTGTTGTGTTATTTCAACGTATCAGTAAAACACGTCAGGCTGTTTCCATTGTAACAGCGTAACCGAACTTCTTCGCTGGTAGAAATTTTTCAAATGTTGCGTACAGAGGTTCACACTCTTGCGCAACATTTTTATTTTATCAAGGTCTCATTTTTTACTTCCGTGTCTTTTTGTATCGGCACACATCACTTAACGAAAAGGAGAATGCACAATGAAAATTACAGTTATTGGTGCCGGCAACGTCGGCGCAACCGCAGCACAACGCATTGCCGAAAAAGAACTCGCAAACGAAGTTGTGCTGATTGATGTTGTTGAAGGTCTTCCGCAAGGCAAAGGATTGGACATGTATGAATCTGCACCGGTGGAAGGATTCGATTCAAAAGTTATTGGAACAAATAATTATAAAGATACTGCTAACTCTGATATTATTTTAATTACTGCCGGTATTCCACGCAAACCCGGAATGAGCCGCGATGATTTGTTGAATACCAACGCCGGCATTTTGAAATCTGTCACTGAACAAGCAGTAACACATTCGCCGAAATCTATCATCATCGTAGTTTCCAATCCGCTTGATGTGATGACCTACGTCGCAATGAAAGTCAGCGGATTTGATCGCTCGCGCGTTATCGGTATGGCAGGCGTGTTGGATACGGCGCGTTTCCGTTCGTTTATTGCAATGGAATTGAATGTCTCTGTGGAAGATATTACTGCATTTGTTCTCGGTGGTCACGGCGATTCGATGGTGCCGCTACCGCGCTACACATCGGTCGCAGGAATTCCACTTACCGATTTATTGCCGCAAGATAAAATTGATGCGCTTGTAACCCGCGCTCGCAACGGCGGAATTGAAATTGTTAATTATTTGAAAACAGGAAGTGCATTCTACGCACCATCTGCGGCAGCAGTGCAAATGATCGAGTCAATTGTAAAAGATAAAAAACGCATTCTTCCGTGTGCAGTGTACTTGCAAGGCGAATATGGAATAAAAGATACTGTTGTTGGTGTTCCGGCAAAACTTGGTAAGAATGGTCTTGAACAAATTATCGAAATTAAATTGACAGATCTTGAAGCGGCTGAGTTAAAAAAATCTGCCGACGATGTAAAAGTGAATATGAGTAAGTTGAATTTGTAATTGTTGTTGAATGTAAAAACTAAATCCTGTTACGCTTCGGCGTGGCGGGATTTTTAGTTTTAGTCGTTCCTTAAAAAGTGATTGTTAATTGTCATTCCGATCCACCGCAGGCGGAGAGGAATCTCGCTTTTTTATTTTAAGTTAGAAAGTAACTACACAGCGTTATTGTTTATTCAAAAAATCCCTCCGCCAAAAAGCCGGCGGACTTACAGCCTAGCCCCCTTTTCAAGGGGGATTTCCTCGCTCTTATTCCCCCTTGAAAAGGGGGTGTCCCGATTTGCTTTTTAATCGGGACGGGGGATTCGTTTTTTTTGGAAATTATGCCGAAGGAGTTCTTCGGACCTTCGGGACAAATAATACGCTGAGTAGCGCGTTCAGTACGCCTTCGGCATACTTTTTTCAGAAAGTAACTCGAAATATTCAATTTTTAACCTGTTGATTTATTTGAGATTACAACGAGTTACTTAGGAGTTATGTTAGAAACAAGATTCTCCCGAAGGTCACAAAGTGATGGCTTCGCCAGATTCCTTCGGAACTCGTCGCTCCGCTTCTCGGAATGACACCGATGTTAGACTTTTTTAAAGGACGACTATTTTATCTATTCCTTTGCATTTCCTCTCTCTGTGTCGTATTTTTGTAAAAATGATATTTCACTTCACACTATCTTCATGCAACAATACATTCGGTACGGCGGTATCACACTTCTGCTTCTTATTTTACAAACGACAATTATTCCCTTCACTTCCATTGCCGGAATTATTCCCGATGTGATGCTGGTGTGGCTTGTGTACATCGCACTGCAAACAGGACAAATTTCTGCAACCGTAGCAGGATGTACAATCGGATTGGTATTGGATTTGGTGAGCGGGCAGTTTCTCGGTCTTTCTGCACTTTCAAAAACTGTTGCCGGATTTTTTGCAGGTTATTTTTATAATAATAATAAAGTCAATTATACAATTGCGACACCGCAATTTATTATTATTACCGCTGCAGTTTCATTTGCCCATAATATTTTATATTTCATTTTATTTTTGCAAGGAAGCGATGTCGGACTCTTTACCGCAATTTTCCGTTTTGGATTGTTCGCTACACTGTACACAACAGCGCTTGCATGCTTCCCGATGTTTGTCTTCTCACGAAAAAATTCCGAGATAGTGTAGCATTTATGAGCAATGATTTCGCATCGCGACATAGAAAGTTTGTTGTACAAATTGTTCTTGCCGTCGGCTTTCTCACACTCGTGGGAAAAGTGTATTACCTGCAATTTATTTCTGGAACGCAGTACGGCAAACAATCGGAAGAAAACAGTATTCGTACGGTAGCTAAAGTTCCTGTGCGCGGTTACGTGTACGACAGACACGGTATGTTAATGGTTGATAACCGCCCGTCATATTCTGTAATGCTGACACCGATTGATTTTGATACTCGTAACCTTCGGATTCTTTCGCATATTTTGCAAATGCCGGAGGAAATGATTGTCGATAAAATTAAGCGTGCAAAAAAATATTCCCAATTCGTACCAACGCGCATCAAACGCGATATTGATTTTCCGACGCTCTCATTACTTGAAGAACACAAAAGTAAATTATTTGGTGTTGAAGTGCAGATGGAGTCGAAGCGTTACTATACAACATCTGCACGTGCAAGCCACATGCTTGGTTATGTGAAGGAAATTTCCGACACACAGTTAGATAAAATGGGAGAAGATTATCAACAAGGCGATATTGTTGGTGCGAGCGGTATTGAAGCGAAGTACGAAGAATTTCTCCGCGGTGAAAATGGTTGGGATTTTATTTCGCAGAATGCAAAGGGACAAATCATTGGTACGTTCAATAACGGAAAGAACGATATTCCCCCGAAAGATGGACTTGATTTGCATCTTGCGATTGATGCACGCGTACAAGCAATGGCAGAATCACTTCTTACTACACACCGCGGTGCTGTGGTTGCTCTCGATCCGAATACCGGCGGCATTATTGCATTAGTAAGCAAACCTGATTTTAATTTGTCGGATTTTAGCGGCGTTACACCGACCGAAATATACCGCGCACTTATCGATGATCCCGACAAACCGTTGTTCAATCGCGCAACACTTACACGGTATCCGCCGGGTTCAACATTTAAAATGCTGCTTGCGTTAACCGCGCTGGAAAAAGGAATCATCGATGAAAATTTTCGCATACAATGCCGGGGTTCGTTTACATTCGGCAACAAAATTTTTAAGGATGAGCACGTGCATGGTTCCGTCAATGTTGTCGAATCCATTCAACGCTCGTGCAACGTGTTCTATTATCAATTGATGTTGAAAGTCGGCCTCGATCCGTGGAGCGCAACGGCGCATGCATTTCAATTCGGCAGACAAACGAAAATAGATATCTTCGAAGAAAATTCAGGATTGATTCCTTCAACAGAATATTATAACCGTGTGTATGGCGCAGGAAAATGGACGCAAGGATATTTGGTGAGTTTGGGAATTGGTCAAGGCGAAGTTGGTGTAACACCATTGCAGCTTGCCAACTATGCTGCAATGCTTGGTAACAAAGGAGTGTTTCATCAGCCGCACATCGTTAATACAATTTACAATACATGGAAAAACCACACCGATACTGTGAAGTACGATGAACGACATATTCATTTTTCCGAACACACGTGGGAATTAGTGCGCGAAGGAATGCGGCGCGGAGTGATGGAGCCCGGAGGAACAGGCGCGGCTGCGCGCGTGCCGGGAATTCAAGTCGCAGGAAAAACAGGAACAGCACAAAACCCGCACGGAAAAAGTCACGCGTGGTTTATTGGGTTTGCGCCGTTTGATAATCCGAAGATCGCGATTTGTGCGATGGTGGAAAACGTCGGCTACGGCGGTGCGTTCGCAGCACCAATTGCCGGTTTATGTATGGAACAATATTTGTACGGCGAAATAATCAGATACCAAAAAAGAAAGAAGTAAATAAGAAGTAAAAAAAACAATGAACTCTTTTTTCAAAGAATACTTCGATCGCATCACGTTCTTTTGCGTCATTGCGTTGACGGCGATCGGTGCGCTTTCTATTTACAGCGCCACGTATGATGCGCACGCCAGCCATAGTTTTCTTCGTCAGATAGTGTGGGCATGCACCGGATTTGTATTAATGATTATTACGATGTTTATTCCGTTGCGTGTGTTGCAGCGGAATGCAATGAGAATATTTTATTCGTCGCTCAGTTTGTTGGTGTTAGTGTTAGTGATGGGAAAAATAGTGTACGGCTCGAAGAGTTGGTTAGGTATTGGCGGATTAGGAATTCAACCGTCGGAGTTTGTGAAAGTAACAACGATGCTCGCGCTTGCTTCGTATCTCAGCCGCAGCGATATCCATGTTGATGAATTAAAAGATTTAGTGAAAACATCCGTCATCGTTATGCTGCCGATTGCACTCATCATGCTGCAACCGGATTTCGGAACATCGCTCACGTTTATCGGTATGTTCATTCCTGTATTGTACTGGGCGGGTGCATCTAATTTTTTAATTATCATTATCGTCGCGCCTGCGCTCGTTGCGGCATCGGCAATTTTCGGCACCACAACTTTTATTATTGTGTTACTTGTGCTCGGTATTGCGCTGTACATGCTGAACGAAAACAGATTTGTAACCGCAGTGATGTTCGGTGTGAATATCGTTATTGGAATTTTTGTGCAGTATGGATATGAACGGCTTCCCGCGTATCAACAAAAGCGCATTTCCACATTTCTTGATCCGAATAACGATCCGCTCGGCGCAGGCTACAATGTTATTCAAGCGAAAGTTGCTATTGGTTCCGGCGGCTTTTGGGGAAAAGGATTTCTCCACGGCACACAAACGCAGTTAAATTTTATTCCAAAACAGTGGACAGATTTTATTTTCTGTGTGCCGGGAGAAGAATTTGGTTTTATTGGTGTCGTGGTGGTATTGGGATTGTTTGCTGTTCTGTTGTACCACGGAGTGCAGCTTGCTTTTATTGCAAAAAATAAATTCGGCAGTCTGTTGGCGATAGGCATTACAGCGCTCTTTGCCTTTCACACATTCGTTAATGTTGGTATGTCTCTCGGATTAATGCCGGTTGTCGGCATTCCACTTCCATTTTTAAGTTATGGCGGTTCATCGCTCTGTTCGTACATGATTATGGCGGGATTGATGATGAACGTGTACACGAACAGAAAAGAATATTAACATCAACGTAACTCCTAAGTAACTCATATCGTGAGTTACTCTTTTTGAAAAAAATACGCCGC
>CAYHZL010000083.1:0-14917 GCA_964361075.1 uncultured Chitinophagaceae bacterium | reverse complement strand
CTCCCCTAAAAGGGGAGGGATAAAGGGTGGGGTTGTTTTCGCTGAGCAATTACTTTTCTTTAATTAAATGTAGAAAAAAAATATTTTTTTTGAAAGAGTTATTTTGTTTCTGCAAAGAAAAAAAAAGACTTGGTATGTTGTCCACTGCCACCTACACGTACCAATTCTTCTCGTATCTATAGGGCATCTCTAAAAACCTTCAAGGTTTATCTTGACCAAATTTTGTGATGTTAAAATTTTATGTACATCGCAAAAATAAAAACCTTGAAGGTTTCGTAATCCCGAAGGGATCCCTTCGGGACTAGTTTTTAGAGATGCCCATCATTCAAAAAAAATTACTTCACCACTAAATTTACCGGAGTGTACTTATATCCGAATGCATCTGAAACACCTTTGTATGTGATAATGCCGTCAACCATATTTAAGCCAAGCGAAATTTCTTTGTTTGTCTGTACGGCTTTTTCCCAACCTTTGTTCGCAATTTCAACAGTGTAAGGAAGTGTTGCATTGGTTAACGCAATGGTCGAAGTGATAGGCACTGCACCCGGCATATTTGCAACGCAGTAATGCACAACACCATCAACAACGTATGTCGGATTTTCATGTGTCGTCGGTTTGCATGTTTCAATACAACCACCTTGGTCAACAGCAACATCAACGATAATTGCACCTTGCTTCATCTCTTTTAACATTTCGCGTGTAATTAATTTCGGCGCTTTCGCTCCCGGAATTAATACTGCACCAATAACAATATCTGCTTGCTTAATAACTTTGCGAATATTGTAACTGTTCGACATCATCGTAACAACATTCTTCGGCATAATATCATCGAGATGACGCAAGCGTTGTAAATTGTTATCTAAAATTGTAACGCGAGCGCCAAAACCTGCCGCAATTTTTGCTGCATTAGTTCCAACAATCCCGCCGCCAAGAATTGCAACATCTGCCGGTTCTGTTCCCGGAACTCCGCCAAGCAAAATACCGCGGCCACCCATTGTGCGCTCTAAATATTTTGCACCTTCTTGCGGCGCCATACGTCCGGCAACTTCGCTCATCGGAATTAACAATGGCAGAGAACCATCTTCTTTCTGAACGGTTTCGTATGCGATACACACCGCACCTGTTTTCATCATTGCAGTAGTTAATTCTTTACTCGCAGCAAAATGGAAATACGTGAATAAAATTTGTTCTTGTCGAATGAAATGGTATTCTTGTTTGATTGGCTCTTTAACTTTTATAATCATGTCGGCTTTATGATACACCTCTTTAGCATTTTTGGCAATTTTGGCGCCTGCTTTAATGTACGATTCATCATCGAAACCGCTGCCAACTCCGGCTTTGGTTTCAATAATTACTGTATGACCGAATGAGCGTAGTGTCTCTACACCAACCGGAACAAGTCCTACTCGATTCTCATTTGTTTTGATCTCTTTTGGAATTCCGATAATCATATCTTTCTCTCTTTATATTTTGGTGAATGTATATTGGACATCTCTAAAAACCTTCAAGGTTTATTTTGACCAAATTTTGTGATGTTAAAATTATATGGCACATCGCAAAAACAAAAACCTTGAAGGTTTCATAATTATTTTTTTTAGAAGTGCCCTTTTGTTGTTTAGTTTTTACTTATTGATGAAACCAAAAAGTTTTTTATTTGAAATGAAAAACTATCAGGTCTTGTTACTTTTCTTATACTTTTTCTGGAACAAAAATAATTGTTGAAAATTTTTCCTGATTAAATAATTGCTTTGCAACTTCTGTCACTTGGTCTGCATTAACAGCATCAATGTTCTGCACAATCTCATCAATGGGGGTTAATTCTCCAAAATATAATTCGCTGCTGCCCAAACGCATCATCCTATTCGATGTACTTTCCAAACCAAGCAGCATGTTTCCTTTCAGTTGTGCCTTCGTTCGCTGCAATTCAGATTTATTTAAAGATTTTATTTGCAGTGCTCGCAATTCTTTGCCGACTAAATCCAACGAATGATTGATATGTTTTGCATCGGTGCCAATGTACACGCCAAACGAACCGGTATCACTCAATAAATTCATAAATGAAAAAACGCTGTAGGCAATGCCATGTTTCTCACGAATATTTTGAAATAACCGCGAACTCATTCCATCGCCTAACAATGTATTCAACACTAATGATGGGTAGCGATGTGCACTGTGTAGGCTGAATGCAAGCGTACCGGTACACACATGTGCTTGTTGAATTGGTCTTTTATATTCGAGTCGTTGTTGTGTTGTTTGAACAATTTTTTCTGTGTTCCGCACTATTTTTGATTTTCTCTTGATAGTAAAATATTTCTCAACAAGTGCAACAAGTATATCGTGAGAAATATTTCCGGCAGCCGCAACAACAATGTTTCCGTTGGAATAATACTTTTCCAAATACGCGAACAAATTTTCTTGTGTAAAATTAGTTACGTTTTCCGCTGTACCAATCACCGGAAACCCGAGCGCATTATTTCCGAAAATTGCTTTCTCAAAAAAATCATGAATCTGATCATCCGGATCATCTTCAGCATTTTTCAATTCTTCCAACACAACCATTTTTTCCTTTGCTATCTCCTTCTTTGGAAACGTTGGATGCTGAAGCAAATCGGATAAAACATCAATAGCATTTTCAGCATACTCATCCAACACGCGCGCGTAAAAACACGTATGCTCTTTACTGGTAAATGCATTCATATAACCGCCCACAGATTCTACGCTGCGTGCAATTTGTTGTATCGAACGGCTATCAGTTCCTTTAAAAACCATGTGTTCGATAAAATGCGAGATGCCGTTATTTTTTTCAGTTTCGTTGCGCGAACCCGAATCAACCCAAACACCAACAGAAACAGATTTAGCCGATGAAATTTCTTCGCTAACAATGCGAATACCGTTTGCCAATGTTGTTTTCTTGAAGGCGGTCGAATGAAGATGTGAATGGAAATTGTTTGCTCTATGTACTGATGTCATTAAAAATTCTTTAGCATGTAACATTACAAAAATAGTGGAAAAATATAGGCGAATTTTGAAAGAGAGTCAAACCAATGTAATGATTATCATTTTAGAATTTCTTCCGATGATAAAAGTAACTCCAAAGGAAATGGTACAATGGTTACTCCAATTCAGCACATTACTTCGTTTGTGGTCAATCCTGATGAACATGGTAAACAACACCAATATAAGTCAATGGTACCATACACAACTGCGCACGAATCGTTTGAAGAGACGTTATTCGATTCAATGCTCTCTCAATTTTGTATCAGCCCAGCCAGTACAATTGAAATGCAATCCGGACGTCTGAATTTTTCGTTACAGTTTCAATCAAAGAGAGATGAAAAAATATCCGTCGATGGTTTTTGTAATCAACATGAAGAAACTTTTTTTGCAAATATTTTATATTCATTTCAACGAATTGTTTTGGTCAATGGTTCGCCGCAATTAAAAAATTACATCCTCTCTGCAAAACTTAACGCACATATTTTTCAAGAAGCATCGGTTGCACCGCAAAAAGAAAAAGAAGATATCATTTCATTTTTGTATCGGTTAGTGAACGATGTTTTTAGAATTACAAACGATGATTCAAAAATGCTTGAGGGAATAAATTTTCAACAGGATGACTTAAATGAGCTGATCGGATTGGATGACAGCAAAGTTACACGAATGTGTACTGCGTTGTTTGATATTGTTCTCGGATTTGCCTTTGCAAAAAAAATTAAGATCAATAATGAAACAGAAGAATCTGTAACACTTCCACTTGAAGAAGAAACAATGGATGAAGTAAGACAAGAGCAGAAAATTTCTTTCTCTTTGGTAATTGATGAAGCAAGTTAATCATCCTTGCTGAATCAAGAATGAAAAAATATAATTACTTCTTTTCACCCAACATCGTTTCAATTTTTACAACAACCATATCTATTGCCACCGCATTTTCACTGCCGCGTGGAATAATGATATCCGCATAGAGTTTACTCGGTTCAACAAATTCCAAATGCATCGGCTTTACAGTTGTTACATATTGGTTCATTACTGAATCAATCGAACGTCCGCGTTCTACAATATCTCGTTTTAAGCGACGCAGCAGTCGCTCATCGGCATCCGCATCAATAAAAATTTTTATATCCATCAGTTCACGCAATTCTTTCGAAGCAAACAAAAGAATGCCTTCGATAATAACAATATCTTTTGAATCGAGATGACGTGTTTCCTTCATTCTGGAATGCGTGGTAAAATTATAAATCGGTTGCTCTACAGATGCGCCGCCTCGCAATTCTTTGATGTGGTCAATCAGCAGAGTAGTTTCTAAAGAATCGGGGTGATCAAAATTGATTTTGTCGGGAGTGATTCCGTTGTATGAAGAAATATCTTTGTAGTATGAATCATGCTGAATGACAACGACACTCTCTTGAGCATGCAATCGCTCCATAATTTTTTTTGTTACAGTAGTTTTACCTGAACCGGTTCCGCCGGCAATTCCGATAACAAGTTTTTTCATAGTGTATTTTTTTTAGTATGAAGAAATAATTTTTCTGCGATAAATATACTTGTCGCTTTCTTGGAATGCAACATTGCTTCGCGTACACTATTTCGTTATTTTTAACGTATGAATTTTGAATACAGTTGGTATTTTCTCATCGCATTCTTGTTTGGATTTTATTCCTACATTCACGCTGTATTGTTGAAAGGATTGAAAAATCTTTCTCAGCCAACGACACCTGAATTACATCCAATTTCGGTATTGGTTGCTGCTCGCAATGAAGAAAAAAATATTGAGCGATGCATCCTTTCTCTCGTTCACCAAAATTATCCGAAAGATTCGTACGAAATTATTGTTATCAATGATCGGTCTGTTGATGCTACGGAAGAAATTATCAACGACATTGTAAAAAAATATCCAATTGTGAAGTTGCTTTCTATTAAAGAATTATCCTCCAACCTTCCGCCGAAAAAAAATGCACTGAACGAAGGAATCAAAAAAAGCAAGCATGATATTCTTGCCTTCACCGATGCCGATTCGTTCGTTCCACCGCAATGGCTGAGAGAAGTTTCAAAAGCATTCACCTCAAATGTCGGTGTTGTCGCCGGATATTCTCCGTTCGAAGAAAAATTTTCGTTGACAACAAAAATAGATTGGGGTGATTTATTTTTGCGATATGAGGAATTAAAAAATTCGTTGGGCGCAGCCGCAGGTATTGCATTGGGAAATGCGTACATGTGCACCGGAAGAAATTTTGCTTACAGAAAAAGTATTTTTGAGCGCGTCGGCGGTTACGAAAAAATTAAACATTCCATCAGCGGCGATGATGATTTATTTATCCAACTTGTTCAAAAAAAGATCGGCTGCGGAATGCGTTATCTTACTTCACCCGAAAGTTTTGTTACAACGAAACCGCCGCGCACAATACAGCAATTCATCAATCAACGGAAGCGGCATTTTTCTGCCGGCAAATATTATCCATTGCGGATGAAAATTATTTTTTCGCTGTTGCATTCATTTAATGCACTTGCGCTATTCTCGTTGTTGCTCTTTCCTCTTTTTGGAATTGGCATTCTCGTTTTAAAACTTTTTGTTGATTGGCAATTGATGAAAGCCGGCACAACTATATTTGGCAATACGGAATTACTGAAATCTTTTGTTCCGTTAGAAATACTCTTCGTCCTCTATAATCTTCTTATTGGTCCGCTCGGTTTCATCGGACAATTTGAATGGAAAGAAACGCGCTCGTAATCATGAAATCATTTCTTCTGCATCCGGTTGTTTCTGTGATACTCAAAACTATTATTGCAATAGGATTGATCGCTGCACTGCTGCACTATATTGATATTCGCGCTATTCTCATTTCTCTTTCCAACGCGAATTATATGTACATCATTGCCGGCAGTGTATTCATGTTTGCCAACATTGCTCTTCAATATTATCGCTGGAAATTTTTAGTGCGGCTTGTTTCAAAAGATATTCCTACAAAAGAAATTTTTGCATCATTGCTCATTGGTTATTCTGCAGGATTTTTTACGCCGGGACAAATTGGTGAATTTGGCGGGCGCGTCATCAGTTTAAACTCAATCCGCAAAGCACATATCCTGGCAATGAGCATGATAGACAAACTATACATTCTTGCACTAACAATTATTTTCGGATGTATCAGTTTCATCATTTTTTTTCACACGCATCTTTCTGATTTGTGGAGAACACACTATACGTTCCTTTCAATTTTTCTTGCGAGTGCTACTGCTTTTGTTTTCTTGTTTCCTTCGCAGACGAAAAAACTTCTTCTTTTCCTTCCCGAAAAAATACGCTCACACCGTATTTATGTGTTAATCGAAGTCATCGAAAAAGAATTTCATAATCGCGAAGGAAGAATTTTATTTCTGCTGACTGTGTTGCTGTTCTGTATTATAATTATACAATATCATCTTTTTCTCAATGCGTTCGAACCGGTAGGATTCGGAGTTTCTTCTATCGGCACGTTAATAATTTTATTTGTAAAATCTGTCGTGCTGCCTATTTCCATCGGTGATTTAGGCGTACGAGAAAGTACTGCAGTATTCTTTTTTTCTCAATACGGTGTTTCACCGGCGGCGGCATTTAATATGTCTCTCTTTATTTTTTTTACAAATATTTTTTTACCGAGCTTGGCTGGCGCACTCTATATTTTGCGATTAAAATTTTCTTCAAATAAGAATTCAACTACATAATCTACTGCCTTTTCAATTATGTAAGGTTGTATTTTTGAAAATATTTTTTCTACTAAACTACTGACCCACCCTTTCCCTCCCCTTGAAGGGGAGGGAAATTGTCTTCTCCCCCTGTAAGGGGGAGATTGAGAGGGGGGTCGCAATAATACAAGATTGTTTTTTAGAAACGGCACTACAATGTCATTCATTACCATACTCGCTTGCGTTCTTTTTTTTTGCGGCGCCATATATTTGCTGCAAATAATTCAATTCATCGTGGGAATTCAGAAATTGAAACATGGAAATAATGCAACACTTCCGTCAATTTCAGTGTTGGTGCCGGCATACAACGAAGAAGCAAATATAGAACAGTGTGTACAATCGCTTGTCGCACAAGATTATCCACGCGATAAATTTGAGATTGTCATTATTGACGACCAGTCCACTGATGCGACCGCCGCCATCGCGCAAAAACTTTCACAACAATATTCAAACGTGCGTTATATCCGCGTTACCGAAAAACCACACACTGTATCTCCAAAAATAAATGCATTCCGTTTTGTTATTCCGAAAACAACCGGCGAACTAATTTTTACCACTGATGCAGATTGTTTTGTCTCGCCTCAATGGCTCTCACTGTCGGCAAAATATTTTGAAGAGCATGTCGGCGTTGTAACCGGCACGACGTTATACAAGAACACACATCAGACTGAAAAAATTTTATTCGGAATTCAGTTTCTTGATTTTCTTTCGCACACAGCGTGCGCAGCAGGTGCTATTGGCAACAACAGAGTGAACAATTGCAACGGCAGCAATATGGCTTTTCGACGAAGCGCATACGATGAAGTTGGAGGATTTGATTCGATGGCACATCTCAATGCCGGAGAAGATTCTCTGCTTGCACAAAAAATTGCAGCAACAAAAAATTGGAGCGTTCGTTTTTCGTTAGAACCGGAAACAAATGTTATCACCAATCCTGTGCAAACATGGAAAGATTTCTTTCATCAACGCATGCGCTGGGTTTCGCAAACAACCGAGTATAGAAAAGAGACGGTATTTCTTTTAGTCTGTTCGTTCGTGTATTACATCGCTCTGACAATTTCATTCTTGTTTTCAATTTTTGATTTTCAATTTTTTATTTTATTGGTCATCAGTTATGTGCCAAAATTTATTATCGACTTTCTTATTCTAAATAAATTTACTTCGCTCACCAACACCCGTTCACTCTTATCATATTACATCTTCGCTTCAATCATCCATATCCCAACTGTTTTGTATGTTGTCTTTGGCGGTTACTTCGGCTCCTTTCAATGGAAAGGGAAAACTGTAGAGCGAACATCATAAATTTTTATTTACAAGTACTCTCGTCCTGTTAATCAAGCATTCCATTATTCCTTTGTTGGGTAGTGAAAAAAAATAATAATGACAATTCGTAATTAGTTCTCACTGAAATATTCTTTGCGCGTCATTGCGAGGCGTTTTTTGCCGAAACAATCTTAAAAATTTGAAGAAAAGATTGCTTCGCTCGTAAAAAACACTCGCTCGCAATGACTTTTTCAGCGAGAACTAATTATTTTACGTGGAGTAAAATGAAAACATATAAATTCAAAACATTAACTTTGATTGGCAGGAAAAAATTAGTGGGCTGGAAAGAGAGAAAGAAGTAATTTAAAATATTACACTAATCTTGCTTATCTTGGAATAATATCTAATTGTTTTTTAATTATTTTACAAAGGGTATCTGCTAATTCGGAATGCCTGGGAACGGTTGTTTTCTTTCCGTTTGAAGGGTTTACATAAACATCATGCTTTTTGCCGTGGTGGTCTAATACCACACCGGCTTCATTTAATTCTTTTATAAATTGTTTTCTTTTCAGATTGCAATTTCCAGTTTTTTTTGTTTTGTTTTTTTAATAGTAAAAAAATCTTCAGAAGACTTTTTCATTTCCTTGTAGGCATCCAAAATATTTTCAACGAGATCATCCATTGTTTTGCCCTGACTTATTATACCGGGAACTTCTTTAAGAGCACCCACAATCCAGCCAGAGTCTTTCCAATAAACTAAAGTAAATTTTGCAGTATTTTTTGACATAAATTCTCCTTGTTATAATGTATGAACAAGACTAATAACATTCAAGTTTCACATTGGTATTTGATTTTAAAAGAGAGACACAACCTATCGCAAATATATAATCGGCAAAAAAACGCAGAATCAATAATTTCAAATTAGAACATTATCCTTTGCTGCAACTATTTGCAACAATTCATCTATTGTGCTATCTTTGGTATAAATATTCATAACAACACAGAGAAACAATGCGCATTCTTCCGGCAAAAAAATATTACGACACATTACAACACCTTTGGTATAACTATCGCAACCAAGAACAAGGCATCACCTATCCGTTTTACGCTTCCTATAAAATAAATTTAACGTGTAATTTTAAATGCCGGTTTTGCAATTTGTGGCAGGAACAAGACCCCGGTTTGCCGACCAACGATGTATTTAAAATTTTAGATAATATTGGCAAGTCGAGCATTTTTTTGTTGAGTATGGAAGGAGGCGATCCGCTTCTTCGTCCGGACTTTATGGAAATTTTACAATACACTCGTCGTCAACCGTTCTACTTGATGATTACAACAAGCGAACGCAACATGGGAAAAAATTATCCGATGCGCGAGTATTGCAAATACATCGACTTCCTCCACATTTCCATTGACGAAGGTCATGTGAATATGGATATGTTTGATGAATTGGAAGAGTATGTTGCGTTTGGTTCGAGCGTGTGTGTGCAAACTGTTGTAACAAATAAAGACATCGACCGTCTCGATTACAAAGTTCGCCGTTGCTGGGAAGCTGGTGCAAAAATTGTCATTATGCCCGCTGTGCATTTGGAAGGAACGAAAGATTTTTTCCCGGAATTTTTTGCATTCAGAGATAAAGTGCTTTCTTTGAAAAAACAATATCCCAATGTCATAATTACTCCGGATAGTTTTTTCACTAATGTTGCACAAGGAAGCTGTTCTTCTTCATCAATTGTAATAGATGCAGACGGCTCTCTGTATTATCCGTGTCGAGTGCTGCCGTACAAAGCAGTTAATCTCACTGAAACATCGCTGATGGAATTTGTTCGCACCCAACACGCGCAACAACTTCGCAACGTCATGACAGCGTGCGATAAACATTGCGGGTGGTACCAATATTTTGCTACGTCGTCGTACACATCTGTTGCGGACGCATTCGGAACAATACAACCGTACTTCGCAGAGTTATTCGGGAAAATGCCGGGACCGAAAACAAATATTGAACGGTTGCCAAAAATCGGGGCGAGCACAACACCAATCGAAATACAAGTGTGATAACGCATACCGGGAAAATTCATCAACGGCTCTTCCCATCACTTGTCTGGCACATGCAGGCATCCGAAATATTTCTCACGTTTGATGACGGACCTCATCCTACTGCCACACGTGAAGTGCTTACTGTGTTAGAGTCGCACAACGTAGTTGCGACTTTTTTTTTAAGCGGCTGTAATATTTCAGGAAACGAATCGCTTGTGCAAGACATCGCTTCGGCAGGACATGCAATCGGCATCCATGCATACACGCACACGCGCGCACTTGTTTTTTCAGAAAAAAAAACCCGACATGAAATTCAAACGACGGAACGAGCAATAAGCGCACTTGTGCCGCTTCGTTCAAAATTGTTCAGACCGCCATTCGGATTTTTTTCATGGAATACCATTACTGCTGCGCGGAAGTTGGAATACAAATTAATTATGTGGAGTTGCTTGACCGGAGATTTCAGAACACACCGGAGTAACAAACAGATTATTTCTACAGCGACAAAAAAATTATCCGGCGGCGATATTTTAGTTTTTCATGATAACGATGTAACAAAGCATCGCATTGCTGCAATACTTCATGATACTATTCAGTTCATAAAAGATTCAGGTTTTTCTTTCGGCATTATTACGTAAATGACGGTACTCGAAATATATTTTATCATAATTGTCTTCGGTTATATTCTTCAAGCTTTAGTCCTCATTCTTGGATTGTACAAAGCAACGTACACACCTAACACTTCGAACGAACCGAGCGTATCAGTTGTTGTTGCCGCGCGTAACGAAGAGCAGAATATTGCTGTGTGTCTTTCTTCCTTAGTGCAGTCCGATTATCCGCGAGAAAAATTTGAAATTATTGTTGTGAATGATCATTCAACCGATGCAACAGAAAATATTGTTCAACAATTCACGCAGCAATATTCGTTTATCAAACTTATTCAGGCGCAACACGGCAACGGAAATTTGCAAGGCAAAGCAAACGCAATTGCTCAGGGTGTCGATGTTTCTCAAAGCGACATTGTGATGATGACAGATGCCGATTGCACCGTACATCCGCAATGGGTTCGCCGCACCACACATTATTTTGCTGAAGACACCGGTGTTGTTGCAGGTTTTACAATTTTGAATGTGCGCAGTTGGTTCAGCGGAATGCAATCGCTCGACCTTGCATACATTCTTGCTATTGCTGTTGCCGCAATGGGCATTCATCTTCCGCTCAGTTGCATAGGAAATAATTTTTCATTCAGAAGGAAAGCGTACAACGAAGTTGGCGGTTACCGCAATATTCCTTTCAGTGTAACAGAAGATTTTGCACTGTTCAAAGCAATTGTGAAAAAAGGAAAATGGCAATACCGTTATCCTGTTGAACATGAAACGCTTGTAACAAGTAATCCTGTTGACTCAGTGAAAGATTTGTATCGGCAAAAAAGACGGTGGGCTGTTGGTGGAAAAGAAATCCAACCATTAGGTGTGATGTTATTTATTGTTGGCATTAGTATGCACTCGCTCATGCTGATAGGTTTTTCTCTTGGCATTCAGTCTGCAATGCTTCTTGCCGGCATTGCAATTAAATGTGCGTGCGATTATGTACTGTTATACATTCCGCTGAAAAAAATTAAACGTGAACAACAATTGAAATATTTTTTTCTGTTCCAATTCTATTTTATCCTGTATGTCATTCTCCTTCCCCTCGCAGTTTTTTTTGGCGGGAAGGTTGTATGGAAAGGAAGAAAATTTTAGCAGCATGAAAAAAAGAAAAAAAATACTCGTCGCGCCATTAAACTGGGGGCTCGGACATGCCACGCGTTGCATTCCCATTATTCGTGAACTCTTGCAGCAAGATGCTGATGTGGTTATTGCCGCAGATGAACGTCCGCTCGCATTGTTAGAAAAAGAATTCCCCTCTCTTCAGTGTTTTCGTTTCGAAGGACATGCCATCCAATATCCAGAGAATGGAAATCTTTTGCAGAAAGTTGTTGAACAAGTTCCGCACATCGTTACCGGATATTTCCGTGAACAGAAAGTATTACACAAATGTATTGATGAGTTAAAGATAGATGCAGTAATTTCCGATGGCAGGTACGGAGTTTTTTCACGGAAAGTCCCCTCGATTTTTGTTACACATCAAATAAATATTTTGCTCCATTCAACTTTTCGCTGGTCAGAATTTTTTTTATACACACTGAATAAAGCATTCATCAAAAATTTTAATGAGTGCTGGATTCCGGATTATGACGGAGAAAGTAATTTGTCGGGCAATCTCGCACATCAATTTCCTTCTCCGCAGAATGCATTTTTTGTTGGACCTCTTTCTCGATTTAAGAAAATTTCTAATGTCGAAAAAAAATACGATGTACTGGCGGTACTTTCCGGACCCGAACCACAACGCACATTGTTGGAAAAAATTCTTATACAACAATTGCAGCCTACACAATTACGAGCGTTAATCGTCCGCGGCACTCCGGAACAAACCGAAAGCCAATCAATCACAGAATACCTTTCGTTAGTGCCGTCAATGTGTGCAGATGAATTAAACACAACCATGCTTGCATCAGAACATATTATTGCGCGTTCCGGTTACAGCACGGTAATGGATATTGCTGCGCTTGGGAAAAAAGCAATCTTCATTCCCACGCCGGGACAAACTGAACAAGAATATCTTGCCACAAATTTTAAGATGAAGAAAATATTTTATTCGATTTCGCAAAATGAATTCGATCTGACGCACGCGCTCGATGAAACAAAAAAATATTCCGGCACAATATCAGTCCCTGATTCAAAAAATATTGTACAACAACGAATTACAAATCTACTCACTCATTTATGATTGTTACGCCGTTACCAATACTTGCATACGCTGATATTCACTATCGCTTTAAATATTTTTTCAGTTATCTGAAAAAACGAGAGCCGGAAATTCTTGCTGATATTCCTCATCGTATTGAGCCTAATTCTTCTTTACCAATTTTATTGCTTGTAAAAGATGCACACTGGTATCCAATCGAATTGACAAAAGTTTCTGTGCATTGTTTTGCCAAAGGGAAAAAAATTGCATCATTTGAAAATGTCCTGAGTGAACTGACAGCCATCAATAAAAAAATGTGGTGGAAGATTGCTCATATTCCTTTTACAGATTCTCTCAAAGATATTTTTGGTTTTATTGATGTTGATGTTCATTTCACCTACAAGGTGAACGGAAAAGAAAAACAATGCACAAACGATAATTACAGAACTACTTCGAAAAAAAGTTTCCGAGTATTCCGAGCACAAGAATGTTTGCCATCGTTTGAAGGATGGATTCAGGGCGATGCACACACACATTCCGATTACACAGATGATCACGTGGAGTTTGGTGCACCTATGGAAGCCGGAGTTGAACTTTGTAAAGCAATCGGCATTTCGTTTTTTTGTGTAACGGATCATTCGTACGATCTTGATGATCATGTGGATAATTTTTTACTCAACGATGCCGAACTTCCAAAATGGAATACATTTCAAAACGACGTTGATGCTATTAATGCAAAAGAGAAATTATTTGCTGTGATTCGTGGTGAAGAAGTATCGTGTTGGAACGGTAACAAGCGTAATATTCATTTGCTGTTGTTTGGAACAAGAAAATTTTTTCATGGGTCTGGTGATAGCGCCGAAAAATGGTTTCAGACAAAAGCGGAATACACAATTGAAGAAGTGCTTGCACAAAAAGATCCTTCAACAGTTGCTTTTGCGGCACACCCGACTGAAACTGCACCTTTCTTTCAATCGTTGCTGATTAAACGCGGCGAGTGGTCGCTTCACGACATGGCAAACGATGGATTAAACGGAATTCAAATTTTAAACGGTGTTGCCAATCAAGCATTCATACGGGGACTTGCTGCGTGGAAAAAATTTTTGTTACAAGGAAGAAAAATTTTCATAATTGCCGGCAATGATGCGCATGGAAATTTTAATCGGTTCAGGCAAGTTAAAATTCCTTTCTTCTACATTAGTGAATGGGATGGTCAATTGTTCGGACAAATGCGAACGGCGTTGCGTTGTGAACATGCAGATGAAGAAAATATTTTAACAGCATTTCGTAATGGAAATGCAATTATCACGAATGGTCCGCTTGCAGTGATCGAAATTTCAAATGAAAACACTACGGCACATATTGGCGAAACAATTTTCGGAACAGAATTTACGCTTTCGATAAAAGGAGTTTCTACAATTGAATTTGGAACATTCACTCATGCGAAATTGTTTCAAGGAACAATCGGGCAAGCAGAAGAAATTCTTCTTTCTGAATTTTCGCTTGAAAATAAATTAAATTTTTATCAATCAATGCACATAACAAATTCCGAAACACAAAGTTACATCCGTCTTGAAGCATGTACCGAAGGCGGCACCGGACATTTTGCTAACGGTTTTTGTTTTACCAATCCGATTTGGTTGAATAATAAAAAACTACATGTATGAAAAAATTATTTTTATTTTTTAATTTTTTACTTTTTACATTGCTTCAATCAGAAGAAAAATCTTTTTCCTTCGTTTCGCATGGCAATCTGTTTCGTCCGCTTGTTGCCAATACATTTGAGCCGCGCGTTGGTCTTATTACCAATATTAATAATAACCGGTTACGTCTCGACATCGGCAACTCAATTGACGTAATGCAGTTCAAAACCAACAACGCGACATATTCAATTGGTTCAGATTTTTTTACATACACAAATTTGCGCGGAGAAAAAGATTTTCATTTTCCTGTGGATGCTGTTGATTATTTTTTCGGTTTTAATGTTAATTGGAAACAATGTGCCGAAATCGGAACGTGGAGCTCGCGCCTTCGTATCAGCCACATTAGCGCGCATTTTGTTGATGGACATTACGAAGGAAGTTTTGGACGTTGGCTGAATGGAAGAAATCCGCAA
>CAYHZL010000082.1:0-14962 GCA_964361075.1 uncultured Chitinophagaceae bacterium | reverse complement strand
AATCCGTGTCATCAGTGTTCTATTTTTATTCATTCGTGAGTTTTTAGAGATGTCCTTATCCAACAAAAGAGTTAGCAGTATAAATTCTTCTATTATGAAAAAGAAAAAAATATCATCATCGCTCCAGATTGCATTACTGAACCTGTTCATTGTTGTAACATCAGCGGCGCAGGTTACTCCACAAATTCAAATGTTTCGTGACGAGCCCAAAGGGAATATCCAATATCGAAAAAAAGGAACGTTGGATGGAAATCTTGTCCGAACAGTATTTCAGAATTCCAGTGAAGTTTCTGATTGGTTTGTTAATGCTGTTTCTGCACCGCACGGTGAATGGCCTAAAGGAACAGGTCATCGCAGTTTGGATGGCCTTGCGTTACTCATCGGAGCGAGATTTAAAATTACTGATGCGTTAAAAAAAGAACGGTACATCAGTCCGATTGAATCTGCGTATCGTGAAGAAATGGATTTTGATCCGGTGACGCATGCTATTTGGGGTTTAGAACCGGTCCCCGGATATGTCAATCCGCAAGGAACAAGTCCCGGAATAAATATAGACACATCAACTTTTCCTGCACGATGGCCTCGTTCAGTTTTTTATGAGAAGTATGGGAACCAAGAAGACTCAATTAAAAAATGGGATGGATATTGGTACGGATATTTTGGACGGGGTGTGAGCAATGCACAGCTCGAAACATTTTTTGTTATAGATGATTCGCCGGATAAAGAATTTACAAACCCCCCGTATGGCTATTTTCCGATTCAATCGGATTCGGGTCGCGGGGGACTTGGTGTTCGTGTTGAAGTGCGAGGTTTTCAGTGGACGCATGTTCTTGCCGAAGATATTATTTTCTGGCATTACGATGTCATCAATATCTCTGATCGCGATTATGATACTTCAGCATTCGGTTTTTATACTGATCCAAGTGTTGGCTCCGTGGCAAATGATGCAAGGTTTGATAGCGAGCTTGATCTTGGTTATACGTGGGCGCCGTTGGGAAAAGGCTTACCGGATAATTATAAAACAGGATACTATGGACAATCATTTTTAGAAAGTCCGGGAAATAGTACCAACAATTATGATGATGATGGCGATGCAATAAAAACTAACGGAACACGTTGGAAAAATGGAAGCACATATAATCCGCTGATGGTTGATGAATCACGATCGGATGGTATAGATAATAATGAGAACTGGCTTGGCTTTACTGATGTGAATAAAAATGGAAAATGGGATACTGATGAACCGCTGAATGATGATGTGGGAAAAGATGGAGTGGGTCCGTTTGATCCGCAATACAAAGGTCCCGATGAAGGTGAAGGGGATGGTAAGCCCACGCATGGTGAACCAAACTTTGATGAAACCGATAAAGATGAATCAGATCAGATTGGTTTGCAGTCTGCATCTGTAAGCGTTTTGGATAATAGTCACAGTACAACTGGCTTTTGGCCAAAAAATGATGAAGTAATGTGGGGAGTAATGACCGGCGGATTTAAAGATACCGCCGTTTCAAATGCAAATGTTTCGATAGTGTTCGCCGCGGGACCTTTTCCACTGAAAAAAAATAAACGCGAACGTTTCTCTCTTGCAATATTATTTGGCAACGATTTAGGCGATCTTATTTTTAATAAAAAAACTGTGCAGGCTATTTACAATGCATATTATAATTTTGCACAGCCGCCTCTTACTCCGACATTGAGCGCTGTTGCGGGAGATAAAAAAGTATATTTGTATTGGGATGATGTTGCAGAAAAATCGTACGACAGATTTCTCAGGCAGTTCGACTTTGAAGGATACTTATTGTACCGCAGTAATGAACCGGAGTTTCAAGATATTAAAGTGGTAACAGATTCACGGGGGGATGCGAAATACTGGAAACCAATTCAGCAGTGGGATTTAATCGACAGCATCAAAGGTCCTGATCCTGTAGGAGTTAACGGTGCACAATTCTGGCGTGGCGATGACACAGGATTACAACATTCATTTATTGATGCGACAGTAAAAAATGGAACACGATATTATTACGCACTCGTTTCGTACGATCGTGGTGTTCCTCCCACAACACTCAACCCGTACTATGGACCAACAGATGGATTGACACCATCGGAATGCACGAAAATTATTTCTGAAGATTTCAACGGCTCGTTAAAATTTGTCGATAAAAATACTGCGATTGTTACTCCGAATGCGCAAGCAGCGGGCTACGTCCCCGCGCAGCTTGAAGGAATATCCACACCGCTGCAACACGGCGGCATCGGAACAGGATCGATGAGTACGAACATTGTGAATCCGAATTCGGTTCTCGAAGGATACACATACCAAATAAAATTTGATTCTACCGGTGCGTTTCCTAATTACAAAACAAAATCGTTCAATGTATTACGCAAAGCACAATCAGGCGCAATAGTCGACACACTATTCAAGAATGCCGCAGTCAACCGTACATCGCCCCCGTTTGACGGACTGACACTCAGTATCAAAAACGATACTGTGGTTGCGTTGAATGTTGCGGAAACCGGTTTGCTTCCCGGATTCAAAACCAATGCGACATTAACAGCACATATTGATCGATCATTTTCAGCGATCAATGTTGCATGGCCTGCAGATTATGAAATACAATTCTATAGTACAAAGAAAGATACTGGGGCCATTGCATCCAGTGAAAGCGATCCCCCCTTCATTAAAGATTCGGTGAATTTTACGATTACCAATGTCACAAAGGGATATCGTAACAAATTTCTGATTCAGGATATGGATAAGAACGGAAAGTTTAGTACTGGTGATTCCATTCGTATTCTTGAAGACTATAAAGACGAAGGTAATTTTAAGATCTGCTATACGTTCTCCTATAAATTCACGCAGTGGTGGAATCCTCCGATTCCTCCGACAGAAGGGGACAAGTTCGTCATCAAAACTAAAAAGCCATTTGCCGGCGGCGATTATTTTGAATTTAAATCGCATGCATCGCGCATGGATAATACTGCAGCAAAAAATCAGCTTGATAAAATTTCCGTGGTTCCCAATCCGTATGTTGCAGCAGCAAAGTGGGAACGCCGGTCGTTGTATCAAAGCGGACGCGGAGACAGAAAAATTGATTTCATTAATCTTCCGTCGGAATGCACTGTAAAAATATTTACAGTAAGCGGCGCGCTTGTGAAAACAATAGAAAAAATTCCTTCTGCAACCAACGGTGCTGTGTCGTGGGATTTAATTTCCGATGACGGAATGGAAGTAGCCTACGGTCTCTATATTTATCATGTAAAAGCTCCTGACGTTGGCGAACATATCGGCAAGTTTGCTGTGATCAAATAAGAAAACTAAACAATGACTATGAAAACAAAACATATTTTTCTCTTTGCTGTCGTACTACTGTTCAGTTCATCATCGTTACGTGCGCAGGCATTTAAATCGAATGTTTCTAAAAAGGGAACAACCGCCGCTCCCTTTCTTTCTATCGGTCAGGGGGCACGGGCACTATCAATGGGTGGTGCATTCGTAGCAGTTGCAGATGACCCGAGTTCGTTGTATTGGAATCCTGCAGGCATCGCCGATATCACCGGCGCGGCGCTCGTTGTGGATCACACGCAGTGGCTTGCCGATATTCAGTATAATTATCTTGCCGGTGCGATACATCTCGGTGATATCGGAACGCTGGGTCTTTCGTTCACTGCATCAAATATTGGTGAGATGCGGGTAACCACAACTGATAATCCTGAAGGCAACGGAGAAACATTTTCAGTTTCTGATGTTGCATTTAGTGTCGGGTATGCGATAAAACTTACCGACAGATTTGCCATAGGGTTCAATCCGAAATTTATTTATCAGAAAATTTGGAAGATGAGTGCGAGCGCGATGGCAATTGATATTGGTGTAAAATATAATACACCGTTTGATGGTGTGATTCTTGGAATGTCGATTTCAAATTTTGGTGCGAAGATGCAAATGCAAGGAACTTCTTCATCGGTGTTATTCGATCCCGATCCGTCAACAACCGGTAATAACGGAAAAATACCTGCTAATATAGCAACGGAAGAATGGGCGCTGCCGCTGAACTTTAAGGTCGGCGTTGCATACAAAGCGTTCTCTGATGAGACGAACAAACTTACTCTTGCCGTCGATGCGTCGCATCCGAATGATAATTATGAAAGCATTGATCTTGGCGGAGAATATATCTTCAATGATTTTCTTGCACTGCGCGGCGGATACAAATCTTTGTTCCTGACCGATTCACAAGAAGGGATGACGCTGGGTGTTGGTGTGAAGCAGGCTGTTGTCGGTAATTTTCAGATTACGTTCGATTATACATATCAGGATTTTGGCATTTTGAAAAATGCACAAAAGTTTTCGATCGGTATTATTTTTTAGGGCATCTCTAAAAACCTTCAAGGTTTAACTTGACCAAATTTTGTGATGTTAAAATTTTATGGTACATCGCAAAAACAAAAAACCTTGAAGGTTTCGTAATCCCGAAGGGATCCCTTCGGGACAAGTTTTTAGAGATGCCCTTTAATGAGTCTCACGAAAAAAAAATGCTTCAAAAAAACGACTTGTAATTCAGGAAACCTTACAATGCAATATTTCTACAGATTTTTTTTCTTCCTCTTAGGTGTAACAGTAGTGCAAGCACAAATAGGTACTCTTGACGCCACCTTTCAACTTGCAACAGTTTCCGATATTACCGTTCCCTATCAAAATGGAATGCCTGTCCCATCATTTGAAAAACAACTGCGGACAACAATCTCTCTTGCCGGACAGTGGAAAAAACTTCGTTTCAATGCCAATCACGATCTTTCATTATTGAAGCGCGATTCTGCAGGCTATGCGCAATTAGTAGCAGAAGCCGCTGACCGCCAATCGCCGTATTATAGTGATGCGCTGTGGCAGCAACGCACTATTCCCGGAGTTGAAAATACATTAAATGCCTACGAAAAAGTTCCTGAATTTTATCAAAATGGAGTGTGGTATCGTACCAAATTTTCTGTGTCGGATTTGTTGCAACAAAAATTTGTGAAACTAAATTTTTATGCGGTGAATTATATTGCCGATGTGTGGCTTAATGGAAAATATTTAGGATGGCACGAAGGCGGATTTACGCCATTTTCTTTTAACGTCTCTTCGGCATTGCGGTTTGATAGTGCAAATGTTCTTGTTGTTCGGGTGGACAATATTCCGTGGGGATCACGAAAAGATATTGTGCCGTATTATACGTGTGATTGGTTCAACTATACGGGAATTATTCACGATGTCTATCTTGAATGCAGCGATAAAATTTCTGTTACACGCGCTGATATGATTACGAAAAATATAAACGGACTTGTGCAGGCAACCGTTGTAGTGAATAACGTAAAACATTCAAAAGAAAATATTGATGTTACACTTCGCGTCTATAAAGCAAAAACTGATTCGCTTTCCCTTGCGAAAGAAATCTCTGCCGATCTTGTTGGAGCAGAAGCTGCAATACAAGGTGTGTCGCAACAAACACTTTCAATTCCCGCAGATTCAGTTGCTGTGTGGCAGACACAATTGACAATTCAAAACCCTGAGTTATGGTCGCCCAAAAAACCGATTCTCTATATTTTAAAAGTTACTGTTTCACAAGGCGGAATTGTAAAAGATGAGTTCCATACTCAATTCGGTGTTCGCACAATTCAAACACTTGATGACAAAATATTATTAAATGGGAAAACGGTTTTTCTTCATGGCGTTGCTCGCCATGAAGATCATCCTAATTATGGAAGAAGTATCCCGACAAGCGTTATTCTTTCTGATCTCAAAATTGTAAAAAGTGTCAACGCAAATTATTTGCGAAGCGGACATTATCCCAATCATCCATATACCTATCTTGCTGCCGACCGTCTTGGGCTGCTGGTGATGGAAGAAATACCGGTCTGGTGGTTTGATGAATTGCAGCCTTGGAAAATTCAGAATGTAGCGCGAAGAATTCATGTTCAAATGTTTCGTGAAATGGTGTTCCGTGACCGCAATCGCTCTTCCATTGCATTATGGAGTACAAGCAACGAGTGCAAAAATGTGGAAGGGCGTATTGAATTTCTTCAACTGTTAAAAAGTGAAGTTGAATCACAATATCCCGACGGAAGATTACTTACACAATCTGCCGCCGCCGATCGTCCGGGACCGTATGATGAATCGCAAGGATATTGCGACGTTGCCGGGTGGACAATGTATTTTGGAATTTTTTATAACCAATACGGTCTTGGAAAATATCGCGGCACAAGAAATTTTGTATTGGATGCCAATGATTATTTTCCTAAAAAACCGATTATTGATACCGAGTTTGGTTATTGGTCCGGCGAAGATATGTCGCAATATGCGAAACAGGTGGAAGTATTTGATTCAACATTTCTTGCCTTTGCTCCTCGTGCACCGATTTTGGCTAATGGAACTCCGAATCCATTCGGATTTATTGCGGGAGTTACATGGTGGTGTATTTTTGATTGGTACACTCATCAGCAAGCAGGCGGCTTCCAAAGCATGGGATTGATTCGCATGAATCGTGTTGATGCAAAACCGGTGATGAATACATTAAAAACCCAATACAGTAATTACGTTAATAGAAGCGAATATATTACTGAAGTCAAGCAAACATCACTATCTCAATCGCCAAAAGAATTTGAACTTGAACAAAATTATCCGAACCCGTTCAATCCCTCTACAGTGATCAGTTATCAATTATCAGTGAACAGTAAAGTGAGTTTAAAAATATATGATCTTGTCGGAAGAGAAATTGCAACACTCGTGAACGAAGAGCAATCTGCGGGATGGAAAGAAGTGCAGTGGAATGCATCGAATCTTTCGAGTGGAATTTTCGCCAAAGGCGGATACGCCTCTGGCGTATATTTCTATCGTCTTGTGGCGAAGGCATCTTCCGAAGGAATCCCTTTGGGACCTTCGGGACAAGCCGGTGCTTTTGTTGATACAAAAAAAATGGTGCTAACAAAATAAACAAGTGATGGCATCAGTACATAAAGCAACGAAAAAGATGATGCTAACTATAAATAAAACGGGATTTACCGATAGTGCTCTAAGTGGATTAGGTGCTGCTGTAAACAAACAAATTACTCTTTGTGAATAAAGCGGTGAGCCCCGTTTTTTTATTCTCTATTGGGTTCAATACCCCGATGTCACAAAGTGATCCCTTCGGGACTTGCGTCGTCATTCCGGCGAAAGCCGGAATCCATAATCTGGATGCCAGCGTACGCTGGCATGACAAATACCTCGCTGCTTGCGGCGAGGATTATTTATTTCAATACATTACTTTGAAAACAATCGCTCTTCTATTGTGTATTCCAATTTTTCTTTCCGCGCAAACCAAAATTTATAAAGGTGCGGAATACCGTACGAAAAGTACATATAAATACGGCAGATTTGAAATACGCATGAAATCTATGCTGCGCGAAGGAACCTTGTCTTCTTTCTTTACATATAATGATAGTGCAAACACTCCATGGAATGAAATTGATATCGAAATTCTTGGCCGCTATTCGGATGATGTTCAATTCAATCCGATTACTCCCGGACAAGTGAACCATGTAAGCCACTATCAAACATCCTTTAATCCAAGTTCCGATTTTCATACCTACGCATTTGAATGGACGCCAAAGTATGTCGCTTGGTTTGTTGAAGGAACAGAAGTTCACCGTCAGACAGGTGCACACATCGAAGCGTTAACGTATCCGCAAAAAATAATGATGAATGTTTGGAATCCACAATATCCGGGATGGGTCGGACAATGGGATGAAAATGTGTTGCCTGGTTTCGCGTATTATGATTGGGTCAGTTATGCATCGCACACTGAAGGAGCGGGAAGTGTCGGAACGGGAAATAATTTTACACCTCAATGGAAAGATGATTTTAATTCATGGGATCAAACTCGTTGGGCGAAAGCAACACACACGTGGAACGGAAACGGGAGCGATTTTATTCAAGACAACGCTGTATTCAAAGATGGCAATTTGATTTTGTGTTTAACAAAAGATAATGCGACAGGATTTAACGATTACACCGGACCATCAATAAGTTATGGACGAGCAGAAGTTGAAGGCGTAAGAATTCATTTTACCGAAGAAGTTGATCCGGCTTCCGTTGAAGATACATCACATTATATTATTTCAGGCATGCCGGTTCTGATTGCAAAATTACAACCTGATTCACAAACTGTTTTTTTGACTATTGCAAATTATGATACTGCAGCAATTAAAAATGTTGTGTTGGTAAATATTAAGGATCGCTTTGCCAAAAATAATTCTCCCGTTAAAAATGTCGTGTTGATAAAATCAAAACCACTGTCGTTCCCGGTTAAAATTAATTGCGGCGGTAATGCCCTTGGTAATTATTTTGCCGATCAAGAATGGAATGCAAGTGTAGAATACGGATGGATGGAAGGAGCAAAGAAAGCGTATTCAATTTCACTGCCGATAGCCGGGACATCGGAACCTGAAATATATCGCGCGGAATTATCAGGCGCTGCCGAATACAAAGTGCGTGTGCCGAATGGTTCCTATGATGTTACACTCATGATGGCAGAAAATTATTTTACGTCAGCAGGCAAGCGTGTGTTTGATGTAAGTCTCGAAGGGAAACCGGTATTACAAAAGTTTGATTTGTTTGTTACTGCCGGTTTAAATACCGCTTATGAAAAGAAGGTGAACAATGTTATTGTGAGCGATGGTATACTCGATATTCATTTCTCCAGTTGGATTGACCAGCCGATTATCAATGGAATTATTATTTCAAAAACACCTTCAAGCATCAATCAGCAATACAATGTGTTACCAAAAGAGTTTGAATTGTCTCAAAACTTTCCCAACCCGTTCAACCCTTCAACAGTGATCAGTTATCAGTTACCAGTTACCAATCATGTTTCATTGAAAGTGTTTGATTCAATAGGACGAGAGATTGTAACGTTAGTGAATGAACTGAAGTCGGCGGGAAAATATGACTATCACTTTTCGCTTGCCAATGCTCAACTAAGCAGTGGTATCTACATGTACAGATTAAGCGCCGGTAATTTTTCCGAAACAAAAAAAATGGTTGTGCAAAAATAATTTCAATAAATAAAAAGATAATTGCTCAGCGAAAACAACCCCACCCTTTATCCCTCCCCTTTTCCCGCAGAAAGCGCGGGACGCAAAAAACGCGCAGGGGAGGGAATATGTCCTCTCCCCCTAACAGGGGGAGAGAAAGAGAGGGGGTCGTGTTTACAAAAGTGGAAAAGCAAAGAGTGAGTGATTCGCCGCGGCGAACGAATTTATAATTTGCCACGCTAAGTAGTTCTCACTGAAATACTCTTTGCGCGTCATTGCGAGGCGTTTTTTGCCGAAGCAATCTTAAAAATTTGAAGAAAAGATTGTGCCGAAGGCATTCCGTTGGAACTTCGCTCATAAAAAACACTCGCTCGCAATGACTTTTTCAGTGAGAACTAAGTAGTTACAATAAAAGATAAAGATATAGCTTCTATCCAAACTAATTTCTTCCGCCAATGAAAAATAATACTGTAGTATACGCGATTGCATTCTTGCTCACATTGTTCTTTACATCAGCAAGCATTGCACAACAACCAACTTCTGCGAATAAGATTATTGAAGCAAAAGTTGATTCGCTTCTCACACTGATGACACTCGATGAAAAGGTCGGGCAAATAACGCAGGTTGATTACGATGCAATAAAAAATAGCACCGAAGATGTTGCAAAGTTTTCGATTGGTTCTATTCTATGGGGCGGTAATTCCGAACCTCCGTCTATTACAGCGCAAGGTTGGGCGAATGTGTATGACTCATTTCAAAAACTTTCACAAAACAGCCGATTAAAAATTCCGATTATTGTCGGCATTGATGGCGTGCACGGACACAACAATGTTGATGGCGCTGTCATTTTTCCACACAACGTCGGATTAGGTGCGACAAGAAATCCTGCATTAATCGAAAAGGTTGCGCATGTAACGGCTGAAGAAATTAGAGGCACCGGTATTCAATGGGATTTTGCACCGTGTGTTGCTGTTGCGCGCAATGAGCGATGGGGAAGAACCTACGAAAGCTACGGAGAAGATCCGGCGCTGGTTGCGCAGCTTGGTGCGGCGTATGTAAAAGGAATGCAAGGCGAAAAATTATCCGATAAGACTTCAATACTTGCATGTGTAAAACATTTTATGGGTGATGGCGGAACAACGAACGGAAAAGATCAGGGCAATACAGAATGTGATGAGGCAGCGCTTCGAAAAACTCATCTGCCGGGTTATGTTGAAGCAATGAAAGCAGGCGCTCTATCAATTATGGTTTCGTATAACAGTTGGAATGGTATAAAGATGCATGGCAATAAATATTTATTGACAGACGTTTTAAAAAATGAACTTGGGTTTAAAGGATTTTTAGTTTCTGATTGGGCTGCTATCGATCAACTTTCAAACGATTTTAAAAGCGATATCGAACAATCAATCAACGCCGGACTTGACATGATTATGATTCCCAACGGAGCGGGACAGAAAAATAATTATACAGAATTTATTTCCATGCTGAAGCAGCTTGTTGCTGAAAATAAAATTTCGATGAATCGGATTGATGATGCCGTACGGCGAATAGTAACTGTGAAGTATGCAATGAACATCTCTGAAAATCTTTATGCTGATAAAAATTTGACGGCAAAAATCGGTTCGAAAGAACATAGAGAAGTTGCACGCGAAGCAGTTCGCCAGTCGTTAGTACTCTTAAAAAATGACAACGATATTTTGCCGCTCTCAAAAAATATGAAACGAATTCATGTAGCAGGAAAAGGTGCAGACAGTATTGGTATGCAATGCGGCGGCTGGACAATTAATTGGCAAGGAAAGAGCGGTAATGTTATCAGCGGCGGAACGACAATTCTTCAAGCGATAAAGAACACAGTAACCAAAGAGACCAACGTAACATACTCACTTGATGGCAGCGGTTGTGATGGTGCTGATATTGGTGTGGTTGTCGTTGGTGAAGAACCGTATGCTGAAATGTTTGGCGACAGAGAAGATTTAAGTTTGTCGCAAAAAGATATTACACTTATTGAAAGTATGAAAGCAAAAGGAATGCCCGTTGTCGTTCTTCTTTTCTCCGGACGACCGATGATTATTGATGCAGCTTTAAAAAGTAGCAACGCATTCGTTGCCGCATGGCTTCCGGGCACGGAAGGTCAGGGCATTGCTGATGTACTGTTCGGAGATTTTGCGCCGACAGGTAAGCTTCCGCATTCGTGGCCTAAAACTATGAAACAGATTCCGATCAACATCGGCGATCACAATTACGATCCGTTGTTTCCTTTCGGATTTGGTTTAACGTACAAAAATATGAGTTCACTTAATTCAAAATAATTTTGCAGTATCAACGTACACTTCACCAACAGTACAAATAGGAAAAACACAATGGCTGCTTCAGCACCTTCAATCGCAGTAAACGGAACAACACTCATTGACGGGGAAAAAAATTATACTCCCGCACTTACAGTGTTAACATCGCTTTTTTTTATGTGGGGGTTTATTACCTGCCTGAATGATATTTTGATTCCACATTTGAAAAGTGTTTTTTCGCTGAACTACACTCAATCAATGTTAATTCAATTTACATTTTTCACAGCGTATTTTATCGTGTCGCTTCCTTCGGGAATCATCATAGAAAAAATCGGCTACAAGCGCGGTATTGTTGTCGGGTTGCTTATTGCAGGAATCGGCTGTCTGATGTTTTACCCTGCTGCAGGCGAACGCTCGTATCCTCTCTTTCTTGCTGCGCTGTTTGTTCTTGCATCGGGTATTACACTGCTGCAAGTTTCTGCAAATCCGTATGTTGCAATTCTCGGTAAACCGGAAACTGCATCGAGCCGGTTGAATTTAACACAAGCATTCAACTCGCTCGGAACAACAATCGCTCCGCTCTTTGGTTCATTCCTTATTCTTTCTATTGCAACATTAAGTGCGGAACAAATGGTGCAGCTTAATAGCGCAGAACTTTCGCAATACCAACTTGCCGAAGCTGCTTCAGTGCAGGTGCCATACTTGTGGCTTGCAGCTTCATTATTTGTTATCGCGGCAATTATTGGTTTCTTCAAACTACCTGCTATCGAAGCAAGTTCTGTCGGTTCTTCCGATGGCGGCGCAAGTTATGATGACAAACATAAAAGTGCGTGGGGATATAAACATTTATTGCTCGGTGCGCTCGGCATTTTTGTCTATGTTGGCGGCGAAGTTTCCATCGGAAGTTTTTTAGTGAGCTTTATGAAAGAACCATCCATTGGCGGACTGAAAGAAGAAGTTGCCGGAAAATATTTATCATTTTATTGGGGCGGCGCAATGGTCGGACGTTTTATCGGTTCTGCTGTGTTACAAAAATTGAAAGCAGGAAAAGTGCTGGCATTCAATGCCGCTGTTGCTGCTACTCTCGTTATTGTATCAATGATTTTTTCCGGTTCGATTTCCATGTGGGCGCTGCTCTCCGTCGGATTATTTAACTCGATCATGTTTCCAACAATTTTCACACTTGGTGTTGATGGACTTGGCAAGCACACCGGTCAAGGTTCCGGAATTTTGTGCATGGCAATTGTCGGCGGCGCGTTAATTCCTCTGCTACAAGGATATTTCGCAGACACAATCGGAATCCATCACGCTTTTTTTATTCCGGTGATCTGCTATCTCTACATTATGTATTACGGAATAAAAGGACATATTCCGAGTTACCAATTAGCAAAAAGCTAATAAAAGACATTACTAAAGAGTCGTTCATAAAAAACCGCAAACCCTTCGAGGGTTGAATGAAAAATGACTTTATATTTTCCAAAGGGATAGAACATGGAAAATTGATAAATAGTTGAACCTTAAAAAGTCTTATTTACAAAGTGATGCCATGAGTTTGTTTATCAAGAACGTGAAAATTTGAATTATTTCTGAATCATTGTATTACACTCATGGCATCACTCGCATTTTTTAAGGGACGACTAAATATATATTTCTTTGTACTGTCAGAAATTTTACCTGACAGTTTTTATTTTATCACATTCACATAAGAGTATTACGTATGAAAAAAATTATCTTTGCCATTTTTCTTTGCTCAACACTTTTACTTGCATCAAGCAAAGACAATACCATTGAACAAAAAATTGATTCGCTTCTTACACTGATGACGCTGGATGAAAAAATTGGACAGCTCACACAGTACAGTGGAAATTATGAAACAGGACCATCGGCAGGAACTGTGAAAAATGAATTTCAAAAATTAGTGAAAGAAGGAAAGGTCGGTTCGTTCTTAAATGTTCATGGCGCCACAAATACACATGAAATGCAGAAGATTGCAGTTGAGCAGTCGCGTTTGAAAATTCCTTTGCTGTTCGGATACGATGTGATTCACGGTTACAGAACAACGTTTCCAATTCCGCTGGCGGAAGCAAGCAGTTGGGATCCGCAAGCAGTAGAGAAGTCAGCTAGAATTTCAGCAATTGAAGCTGCGGCTGCCGGCGTTCATTGGACATTTGCGCCGATGGTAGATATTGCACGAGATCCGCGATGGGGAAGAATTGCAGAAGGTTCCGGCGAAGATCCGTATTTAGGTTCTGCAATGGCAGCGGCGCGTGTGAAAGGATTTCAAGGAAATTCGTATGGTGAGAAAGGAACAATTCTTTCTTGCGCAAAACATTTTGCTGCGTACGGCGGAGCGGAAGGCGGAAGAGATTACAACACTGTTGATATGTCTGAACGAACGCTGAGAGAAATATATCTTCTTCCATACAAAGCGGCAGTTGATGCTGGAGCGGCAACAATAATGTCATCGTTCAACGAAATTGCCGGTGTGCCGAGCACGGGAAGTAAATTTTTGCTGACCGATGTGCTGCGAAAAGAGTGGCACTTCGACGGATTTGTTGTGAGCGACTGGACTTCAATTCCCGAAATGCATACTCATGGCGTTGCTGCCAACGATGCAGAAAGTGCAATGCTTGCGCTGAATGCCGGAACCGATATGGATATGGAAGGCGGAGTCTATCGAAAACATCTTCCCCAATTATTGAAAGAAGGAAAAGTATCAGAGCAAACGCTGAACGAAGCAGTGCGCCGTATTCTGCGTGTGAAGCTCAGACTTGGTTTGTTTGCTGATCCGTACCGCAATGCAAGTCCGGAAGCAGAAAAAAAAGATATTTACAATGCCGCACATATTGCAGCAACGCGGGATGTTGCAAGAAAATCGATCGTGCTTTTAAAAAATGAGAAAGATATTCTGCCGCTCAAAAAAGAAATCAAAACTCTTGCTGTTGTTGGTCCACTTGCAAATAACACGGAGGAACCACTCGGACCGTGGCATCAACAAGGTCGTCCGTCTGATGTTGTTACTGTTCTTGATGGGATTACAAAAACTGTTTCTTCAGACACCAAAATTCTTTTTGCGAAAGGATGCGATATTGTTGGGAATGACACAAAAGGATTTGATGAAGCAGTTTCCATCGCAAAAAAATCCGATGTTGTTATTGTTGTCGTTGGTGAAGCAGCAGAAATGAGCGGTGAAGCGGCAAGTCGTTCTTCGCTCACTCTTCCGGGTAAGCAAGAAAAATTTGTGGAAGCAATACAGGCAACAGGTACACCTGTTGTTGTTGTATTGATGAACGGCAGACCGCTTGCGGTGACATGGATTGCCGAACATGTTTCTGCAATTGTGGAAGCATGGTTTCTCGGTGTGCAATCCGGTAACGCCATTGCCGATGTATTGTTTGGTGAATATACTCCGAGCGGAAAATTACCGGTAACATTTCCACGTACAGTGGGTCAAGTTCCATACTACTACAATTATAAGAATACCGGTCGCCCTATGGACGAGAAGCAAAAATACAATTCAAAGTACATTGATATTTCTAATACTCCGTTGTTTCCGTTTGGGTATGGACTGAGCTATACAACGTTTGAATACAGCAGTCCGCGATTGAGCGCTTCAAAAATTAGAAAGACGGAAT
>CAYHZL010000081.1:0-15022 GCA_964361075.1 uncultured Chitinophagaceae bacterium | reverse complement strand
TTAGATTAGATTAGAACAATTGTAAATCAATTACTTGTTTCCACCACACAACTCCATCGCTGTAATTGCTCCCGCTAATTTAATCTGTGGTTATGTTAGCGAAAGGCAATTTTAAAGTCAAGCAAAAATTTTAAAATTTTTTAATGGAAGAAATTTGTTCCCAATGTCAGACACACAAAACGTGTCAGACGTAGGATGAATTGTCTGACGATGAAGCCGTTTGAACTAAGAAGCAATTGCTTTGTCCCGAAGATATGGTTTTATTCCTCTCGTTCCCCAACTCTGTTGGGGGACGTCATCGTATTGAAACTCCGTTTCACGCATCCGATTGCGAAGTGCAAATTATTTTTTGCAACTGCATTTGAAAAGAATGTAGGTGCGGATGAAAATCCGCACCTAGGAACGGATTTTCATCCGTTCCTACATTATTGTCGGTTTTATTTTTTTACAAATTATAAATCTTCCCTCATTTCTTTTCGAAGTTGAACTTCGCTTGATGTGTGTTCCCTACGAAAAACGTTGGGAACACGATGAAAAAATCCGAACAAGCAAATCGGAATTTATATTTTCACTTATGGATTTTTAATCGCTTCTCTACTAATTCCCCGCACGCGTATCCGCTTTGTGCTGCACCTTCTATTGTAGCGGGAAGTTTTGTATCAGTCCAATCGCCGGCGAGAAAAAGATTGTTGAACGATGTAGTGTGCGAAGGACGATGGTGTTCCAATCCCACGCGCGGCGAAAACGTTGCACGCTTTTCTTTGATCACAAGTGAATGCACCAGATGCGCCACCGCACTTTTCGGAAAATAACGATGTACTTCATTCACAGCCATGGCAAGTATTTCATCTTTGCTTTTTTCAACAAATTCCGCCGCGCCGCTGATAACAAGTGAAAGAAACATCAATGCACTTTCCTTCTTTCCAGACATTTTTGTTTTGTGGCGCTTTACGCTGCCGCCTTCAGCGATATCTTCGACATCATGGCGCCTCGGCGCCACGTGGTTGAACACCCAATGAATCGGCGAATCGAGCAGTGCTGCAAATTCCTCTTCCATAAAATGTGTATCAAACCACAAATGCACAGTAACAATCGGCGAAGAAACAAATTGTTCCGTGGTGTGCAATTCAGGGATGAGTCGCAGCATTGTTTCATCAAAGAGTTTGGAAATATCAAAATATGGAACAGCGCAGACAACAGTGTTTGGTTGTAGTACTTCACCGGAACTGAGTACAACATTGTTCACTGTGAGTTGTTCATTGCTCATCGATTGCACTGAAGTATTTAACAAAATTTTCCCGCCATGGTGTTCAATATATTCTGCGGCGTTATCAACCAACACAGCGCTTAATCCTCTGTGCGGAATAACCATTACGGAATTGCTGCGCGGACCAAGAAAAACAGATTGCAGTACTTTTAAAAACAGTGCAGCAGAAATTTTCTCCGGCGCATCGTTCAGCGTTCCAATCGCAATAATATTCCATAAATATTTTTTATTATCTTCCGGCTGATGAAGTTCGTCCAACCATTCTGTTACTGTCAGCGATTGCAAACGCGTATCAGTATCAGGATTTGCAAATAACAGCGGCACACCAAATCGCAATAAGGCAATGCGGTTTTTGAGCGACAAACTTTGTAAGCGCAGCATTCCAACAAGCGCGTTGAACGGCTGTACCAACGGCGCGGTACGCAGTTCATGTTTTTTTCCGCCCTCGCCGCGAAATGTAATTGAAAGATTTTCTTGAATTGAAATTGTTGAAGAGGAATTGATTGTACGAAGATAGCGCAGTGTGCTGTGGTAACACCCCATCATCAAATGCTGACCGTTGTCAACTTCGTCGCCGGTTTCTCGATGAAGAAATGAGTACGTCCGTCCGCCGAGATGCGGTTTTTGTTCGACAAGCAGAACTGAAAATCCACGGGAGGCACAATCAACTGCGGTTACAAGTCCGGCAACACCACCGCCGATAACAAGAACATCAGGCGACATGAGCAGGTTTGGTTAGATGAAAACGTCGGGAGCGATTGTTCCACCACGCATCAGTCGTTAAAACAATTTTGCGAAATGTTGAAACACGAATGCGTTGTTCGAACACATTGTAGTGCGCGCGTTCAATATCTTGCAGCAATCGAAAGTAGATTGCCTCCATGATACGCGCAGCAATGAACAGCGGTTTATCTTCTTCGGAAAGATGTGTGATTGCTTTTGTGAAATACGAACGGGCACGTTCGCTTTCAAACTTCATTAAGTTTTGAAATTGAGTATTGTAGGTGCGTGAAAGTAACTCTTCTTCAGTGTAACCGAAGCGATCCAAATCTTCTTTCGGCAAATAAATTCTTCCCTTCTCCGCATCAACGGCAACATCGCGCAAAATATTTGTCAGTTGTAAAGCAAGACCGAGATTGATTGCATACTCCTTTGCCCCTTCATGTTTGTAACCGAAAATTTCTGTGCACATCAGTCCGACCGTTGATGCTGCGCGATAACAATATTCCTGCAACTCTTCGAATGTAGTGTAACGCGTTTTCAGTAAATCCATTTCCATCCCTTTTAGTAAATCATAGAAATGGTGAAGCGGAATATTGAATCGCTGAATAATCTGGCTCAACTTGTTGACGAGTGCGTAGTGTGATGTACCGTTCATCGCCTTTTCAAACTCACGCGTCCACTGGCGCAAGCGAACATATTTGCGATTGACACTTTCTTCTTCATCAACAATATCATCAGCCACACGGCACCAGGCGTACACAACATTAATTGCTTCGCGTTTCGGTTTCGGCAAAAGTAAAAACGAATAATAGAAATTGCTTCGCTTATTCTTTTCGAAAGAATCTGCGGCGAGCGGAAATTCCATTGTGCCTGTTACATTTTGATGGCTCGATAGCATACTATCACCTTATCAACTACTGAAAGACGTGGCCGCGTGTACAAAACAGATTCACCGAGTAATATTGTTTTTTCAAGTATCCGTACACCGCCTTGCCAAATCATTTTTAATTCAAATTGAAAATTTTTATTAACGAGATGAACGAGCGGCTTGCCCTGTTCGAACAACGCGCGTGTCCGTTCAATTTGAAATTGCAACAACTTCAGACACTCTTCTTTTTTTCTTTGCAAGCGAAAATCTTCTTCGGAGACAGAAAATTTTTCTGCTTCGTCTGTGCAAATATAGAAACGATTCTTGTGTATATCAACAGAAATATCCTGCCAGAAGTTCGCTAACTGAAGCGCTGTGCAAATCGAATCAGACAGTTCCACATTTTCATTACTTGCTGAATTAAAAATGTGCAACAACAATCGCCCAATCGGATTGGCGGAATACGAGCAATACTTCAGCACATCATCAAATGTTTTATAGCGGGTTGCAAGCACATCCATTCGAAAAGCGATCAGCAAATCAGATAAAAGCTGAACAGACAAATTCCATTGCTGAATAGCATCGGCTAGCTCGCGAAAAAAACGATCAGAAGACTTTCCCGCAACAGCTTCACTCAATAAATTTTCCCACTCATCTAATTTTTGCAGGCGAACTGACTCCGGCGCGTTCCCTTCATCAGCAATATCATCGGCAACACGCGCAAATGTATAAATGAGATGAATTGGTTTTCGATAGCGCGAAGGAATTAGGAACGAACCGACCGGAAAGTTTTCGTAGTGCGTTTTTGCAAGATTTATTAGTTCGGTTTCAGCTGAAAAGTTCATTGTAATTTCTACAAAGGTATGCGTTGCTAATTTTTATGAAGCTAAGATACACGAAAATACATTCAAAACGAATTAGATTCTCTGTTTTAAGTTATTCCATTAATTATTTGAATTATTTTCAAAAAACGTGAATTCGCTTCGTATTCGCCACTTCATTGAAAACTGATTCTTCGAAATAATTCCTCTTAATCTCTTTATACTCAGCGTATTATAGCATTGATACGATGAATTCATTCTTGGCATCTCCATTGGACTTATATATAGCAAATGAAGACGACAATGAAAAATATCATCGTAACCCTGACAACAATAGTTGGAATTTTTACTTCGCTCAACGCGCAATCGTTTGATATTACGGCTGTGAAACCAGGCGACAAAGTTGCACAAAGTAAATTGTTCGCGGTTGATGAAAACAAAGTGCTGAATGTGTATGATGGTTTTTCATTCTCAATACCAAGTATGCGCGTGGAAGGCGATACGTTTATCGTTGCAAAAATGCAAGTAGCTGTTACTTCAACAAAGCCGTCGCAAAACATAGTTGCTGAAAATTTCTCGCTCGAACAAAATTTTCCGAACCCGTTCAATCCTACAACAACTATTCGTTACAATGTTCCGGAAAAAGCTAAAGTATCTGTAGTTTTATTTGATATCAACGGCAGAGAAGTTGCAACATTAGTAAACGAAACAAAATCCAACGGCAGCCACGATGTGCAATGGAATGCAACAAATAATTTCGGTGCACCGGTTGCTTCAGGAACTTATATTTACAGAATGATTGCTTCAACAGATAATGGCAATACAACAGTTGAAACAAAAAAGATGGTTCTTGTTCGATAAAATTATCCTAAATATTTTTTGAAACCATACAAAAATATAAAACTATTTATATCTTTAAATAATTATTTGTCATTCGTTATTCATACATTTCATTTATGAAATTCTATTCGCTCATCATTCATTCTTTTTTGTTTTTCTGTTGCACACAATTGGCATTTGCACAGCAGCTTATCATTAAATATTCTGCAAACTCTAAAGACAGTATCGTTGCTCTGCAATCCAATAGTGCAGTAATGCATTCGTTTGAAAAATCGAAAATAGTTTCCACGTCAAAAATATATACTTTAGAAAAGAAAAAATATATAGTCGAACTTACTTCTCCTCCGGCAATTGAAATGCGAAGCAAAAAACTTTCACCCGCGCCGGAAATTGCTTTGCAAAAGAATTTTATTAGAGAACAATTTCAAGCACAAGCTTCTTCGATAAAAATTGAAAGAGAATTTTCCGAAGTTGTGAACGGATTTGTTATATCCGCAGATAAAATTGAAATTGAAAATATTCGTTCAATAAAAGGAATAAAAAAGATTCACGAAGATTTTTCAGTCAACGCATTTCAAACCGCTGTAACTTCAGCAAGCAGAATAATTTCTCCGCAACCTAATTTAATAACAACGGGAAAAGGTATAAAGGTCGGTGTTATTGATACAGGAATTGATTACTTGCATGAAGCATTGGGCGGCGGCATTGGTATGCAATTCAAAGTTGCCGGCGGATATGATTTTGTAAACAATGATTCCGATCCGCAAGACGATAACGGACACGGCACACACGTTGCCGGAATTATTGCAGGACACTCTTCTACTTTTTCCGGTATTGCACCGAACACAATTCTCTATGCATACAAAGTATTGGATCATGTAGGAAGCGGAACTGTTTCTACAGTGCTTGCAGGAATCGAACGTGCAATGAAAGACAGTGTTGATATCATCAACATTAGTTTGGGAAGTTCAAACGGCGACCCGACCGATATTTTATCCACTGCAGTTGATAGAACTGTGCGTGCAGGAATTATTGTTATCGTTGCTGCGGGAAATAGCGGAGAGTTCGGAAGTGTCGGTTCGCCGGGCGCGGCGCAGTTGGCGCTTACAGTCGGCGCAACTGATGGAAAAAATACAATTGCATCATTCAGTTCCAAAGGACCGACGAACAAAGTGTACGGCATTAAACCCGATCTCGTTGCCCCCGGTGTGAATATTCGTTCCGCAAAATCCGGCGGCGGATATATTTCAATGAGCGGCACATCAATGGCAACGCCGTACGTTACAGGCATTGCTGCCGCGTTAAAAGAATTACATCCGACGTGGAATGCTCAAAATATTCGCGCCGCTATTATTGAAAGCACAAAAGATTTAAATCAGTCGTACTTTGCACAAGGCAATGGAAAGATTGATACATCGGTTGTTTTTTCAATACAACGGTACGCAACACCTTCCAATGTAAGTTTCGGATTTAATTCACCATCGCTTGCAAATTGGAATAAATCAGATACACTTACTTTTTTCAACGAATCGGCGCAAGCGGTAACGTACACACTCACATCAACCAACACAAATCCGGCGATTGAATTTCATTTCACACCGGCATCATTCACTATTGCGCCGCAACAGAACGCAACTGTTACTGTTGAAGTCAAAACAAATAACTCGCTCCTTTCAAATAATGCTGTATTCTCTTCCGGTTATACGGGAAAAATCGTCGCGCTCTCTGCCGTTGATACACTGCAAATACCGTATGCTTTTTTTAAGGGAACGATCCTTCAACTTGCGTTTGATGAAACACCATGGCAAGTGTTAATTCATGATCAAAAAAATAAATCATATACATTCACGCCAAAGAGCGCATCTCTTTCGGCTGTTATTCCAAGCGGTGTGTATGATGTTGTTACTGCTTTTTTCAATTCGCGGTATGTCGTACAAGAAAATGTAAACCTTGCGACAACACATTCGCTTACTATCAACAGCTCCGATGCTGTAAATCAAATTACTATTACACCAAGCGATGAAACAGGAAAAGTTCTTGGTGCGGTTGGTTCAAACAGTACATTCAGTTGCATCGAAGGTTTGCTTTATAATACCGGGGCATTTAGTCTTATTGGAATGGCAGGCGGCACGATGCAATCTTCAACAATGGAACAGAAAAAATATTTTTCTTCTGTCAGCGCAAAATATTCATTTGGCTATGCGCTGAATATGCAATACGGCAACACCAAATCGTACACATTCGATCTTGCGCTCGATTCCGGCATTACATCATCAAAAAATATTTCTTTTGCACCAAAGGATTTGAAGCGCGTCGAGTTTAAGTATTCGGTAGATTCAACAGTGAAAAGAATTTTTCCTATAACATGGTCAGCATTTGTGCAGAAGGAAAATCTCGTCGGCGTATCGTATTACAACAGCAATGAAACGTCGCTCTATCCGCCGTTTGTACAAACTACATTTTATACCGGTCGCCCTTCAACAAAATTTCCGCTTTATCATTTTCGTGAGGCGTACAAATATTAATGTTCCTTTTCATCAAGTTCCGCCACGCCAATAGAAGCAACAAAAATCCTTTCAACACCACACTCTTGCAGCACTTTTGCAACTGCAGATATTGTTGAGCCGGTTGTAACAACATCATCAACCACAATACATGTTTTCCCTTTTAATTTGAATGCGGCAGGTTCACTCACGAGAAATGCATCAGCAACATTCGTTTTTCTTTCTTCGGCATTCAATGTAGTTTGCGAAATGGTATATTTTTTTCTTTCTACCAAATGCGGTGCTATCTCTGCACCGATAACCGAAGCAATACCTTTGCAAATAATTGTACTCTGATTGTAACCACGTTCACGTTCCTTCAACAGATGCAATGGAACAGGTATTAATATGGAATGACCAATATTTTGTATCTGCTGCGAAAGATGTGTGCCAAGCAATGCACCTAATTGAAAACCGAATACTGTCCCGTCGTTGTATTTCAATTGATGCAGCATAGTTTGCAAGACACCGCCATGTTGAAAATAATAGAGTGAAAAAAAACGTCCCACAATTTTTTCATCGCGGAAACGGCGTTCCATCACCTGCATTGTAAAATCGTTTTCATGCACGGAACGGATTGAAGAGCGGCAGGCCAAACACACAGAGTGTTCATCATCGGAAAGAGAGAGCGAACAACTTTGGCATACCGGTGGAAAGAAAAAATCACGAAGTGGTTGAAGAATAGTACGAATGTGCATTGTGTCCCCCTTCAGTATTTACTGACTCAATAAGAATAGCACACAGATGACACTGATAAGACGGGTTTACGCGGATTTATTTTTCTTTTTGTTATTCGCAAAGAGTTCCTCTTAAAAAATATTTTGGTTATACATCATCAATGAAAAAAACCCATGGTATCAGTGTTTATCAGTTCAATCCGTGTCATCAGTGTTCTCTTTTCTCTAAATGCTGAGTAGTTAATTCTCACTACACATTAACGTTTCTGCATCTTGCCGACAACAGTAAGCCGCTCAATTTCATCGCGCAATTGTGCCGCGCGCTCAAACTCCAAATCGGCAGATGCTTGTTTCATTTCGTTTGTCAATTCTTGAATCAAATCTTGCTTCTGTTCAGTTGAAAGATATTTCGTAATGGATTCAGCGACCATCGGCAATTCTTTGCGTTCTCTTCGTGCAGTGCGTTCAGAACTGATATCCGCAACAGAAGTAGAGGCAATAATCTCATCGTACGATTTGTAAATTGTTGTGGGTGTAATATTGTGTTCCGTGTTAAACACAATTTGTTTTTCGCGGCGGCGTGCAGTCTCACTCATCATCTTTCGCATCGACTCAGTAATTTTATCTGCATACAAAATTACTTTTCCGTTCGCGTTGCGCGCCGTGCGTCCCGCTGTTTGAATTAACGAACGCTCCGAGCGCAAAAATCCTTCTTTGTCGGCATCCAAAATTGCAACAAGCGAAACCTCCGGCATATCCAAACCTTCGCGTAAAAGATTCACACCAACCAACACATCGCTGTGCCCAAGCCGCACATTCCGCAAAATATCAACACGCGCCAGTGCATCAACTTCGGAGTGAATGTATTGTACTTGAATATTCAAGTCACGCAAATATTCTGTTAAATCTTCCGCCATCCGTTTCGTCAGCGTTGTAACAAGAATGCGTTCTTTTATTTCGATGCGAAGCCGAATCTCCGCAATCAAATCATCAATTTGATTTTTAACAGGACGGACTTCCACAGCAGGATCAACCAATCCCGTCGGACGAATAACTTGTTCGACAAACACGCCTTTCGATTTTTCCAATTCGTACGGACCGGGCGTTGCGCTGACATAAATAACTTGATGCACCATTTGTTCCCATTCATCAAACTTCAACGGACGATTATCGAGCGCCGAAGGAAGCCGGAAGCCATATTCAACAAGATTTTGTTTGCGCGAGCGGTCGCCAAAATACATTCCGCCAATTTGCGGAACCGAAACATGCGATTCATCAATGACGAGTAAAAAATCTTTTGGAAAGTAATCGAACAAACAGTACGGACGCGAGCCGGGCGAACGACCGGAAAGTTGGCGCGAATAATTTTCGATACCGCTGCAGTAACCAACTTCGCGCATCATTTCAAGATCGAATCGAGTGCGCTGTTCAAGCCGCTGCGCTTCTACAAATTTATTGAGCGAGCGAAGTTCTTCGAGACGCTCCTTCATTTCGACTTCAATCAATTTGATGCCGCGTTCCAGCGAATCGCGCGTCGTAACAAACTGCTTTGCAGGATAAATGACAGCGTAATCAGTTTCACCTTTCAGCGAGCCATCCAATGAATTGATGTATGAAATTTTTTCAATCTCATCGCCAAAAAATTCGATGCGCACCGCTTCGTCGTTTTCGTACGCCGGAATCACTTCAATAACATCGCCGCGCACGCGAATGGTGCCGCGCGTAAATTCATAATCGTTACGCGCATAATAAATATCGAGCAGCTTGCGCAATAATTTATTTCGTTCAATACGGTCGCCGGTTTTCACTACCACCATTTGCTGCAGCCATTCATCGGGCGCGCCGATACCGTAAATACAACTGACCGATGCTACGACGATGACATTTTTTTTCCCACTCAGCAATGCGCTTGTCGCACGAAGACGCAAGCGATCAATCTCTTCATTCACTGATGAATCTTTTTGAATGTATGTATCGGTCGTGGGAACGTACGCTTCGGGCTGGTAGTAATCGTAATAGCTGATAAAAAATTCGACGTGATCGTTCGGGAAAAAACTTTTAAACTCGGCATACAACTGCGCGGCAAGAGTTTTATTGTGCGACATCACCAACACCGGTCTGTCAATCGTGGTGATAACATTGGAGATGGTGAACGTCTTCCCGCTTCCGGTTACGCCGAGTAATGTTTGATGTTTATCGCCGCGTTGTATTCCGGCAACAAGTTGACGAATCGCTTCGGGTTGATCGCCTTGCGGTGTGTATTCTGAAACAAGATGGAAGGGCATTGTGGTAAATTACTTTTCCTGTAAAAATCGTGCGACCGCTGCCGACATTTTGCGCGGCGAAACACGCACTGATTGTGCGAGCATTTTATTTTTGAATCCGGGAATAGCGATCGTAGTTCCCTTCATCATTTTCTTGTAGCCGATTTTTGCGACTCTTTCAGCAGACATAACTCCTGCGGCAAACAATTTTGTCCCTTCCATGTTCGCGCGTTTACCAAAATCTGTTTCAGTCGGACCAGGACACAGTGCTGTTACCGTAACGCCCGTACCTTTTAATTCATTCGCGATTGCTTCAGAAAAAGAGAGCACGTACGATTTGCTTGCATAATAAATTGCCATCAACGGACCCGGTTGAAACGCTGCAGTCGAAGCAACATTCATAATCCGACCGAACTTTCGCTCCACCATTCCTTTGAGAAATAATTTAGTAAGATGTGTAAGCGTTGTAATATTTAATTGAATCATTTCTAATTCAGTAGCGAGATCGTTTGTGGTAAATTTTCCGATGACTCCGAATCCGGCATTGTTCACCAGAAAGTTTATCGCAATATTTGCTCGCTGCAAATGTTGAAATAATTCATCCGGTCCATTTGATGTTGCCAAATTAATCGGCACAATGTGCACTGTTACTTTGTATTCCGCTTGAAAAGTTTCGGCAATTTCTTTTAATTTTTCTGCGTTGCGGGCAACAAGCACAAGATCGTTTCCGTTTTGTGCAAATATTTTACTTAACTCGTATCCAATTCCGCTGGATGCGCCGGTGATAAGTGCTGTATGTTTTGCCATGATTTTTTTCTCCAAAATATTTACGCTCTCTCGCTGAATCTCAATTTAAAAAATAATGTAACTACTTAGCGTTATTGTTGATTCAAAAAATCCCTCCGCCAAAAAGCTGGCGGACTTACAGCCTGTTTCCCCCTTTTCAAGGGGGATTTCCACGCTCTTATTCCCCCTTTACAAAGGGGGCAAGGGGGATTTCTTTATTCTCTTTGGAAATACTAAAATTACAAAAAACACGCTGTGCAGTTACAAAATAATTCTATTTGTTTGGATCGTAAATGCCGGCTTTATTTGCGCCGTGCATCCCTGCTTCGAACGCTCGTTCATCAACACGATGCAGCGCGCGAATCATACCGGGCTGCATTAATTTATACACTTTAATATAACTTAATTTCAATCCAATTTCTTCCATCGCTTCGTCATTCGTTTGCCACTCTTTTTTATTATATCGCGAAAGATTGAGCGGTATGGTAAACTGTCTGAGCGATTTTTCTTTATTCAGATTAAAAAACGGTTCGAAATAGGACATCACCAATTCTCGCACTGAAAGATAAATTGGTTCACGAAAACGAAGTCCGGCAAAATTTGATTTCGCTATTGCACCGTACCTACCGTTGCGCCGAAATAGTGCGATAACATGATCGTCATCGCGAACGGCTTGCATATCAACAATAAGCGGCGGATATCCAAGCTGCTCCAGCGCTGCGGCGGCAAACACGGCGCCGTCAAAGCAATGCGCTTGGCTATCGTGCAGCACACTGCGCGGGCAGCGGTACCGCGACTCGGTGCTGTACTCAATACTATCTAAAAATAATTGAATGTTGTATGGTGTTGAACATGTTCGCAATAGTTGACGTTCTTCTTTTGTCCAGGGATTTTTTTTCATGCGTGTTTGTTATTTCAGAAGAACGAGTTTTTTCGTTATCGCTTCATCGTCCGATTGCAGACGATAAAAATACACACCGCTGGGAACATCACTCGCATCCCATGTCAGTATTGTAATTTCCTGAATTCATTTCTTGATTCACGAGTGTAGTAATTTCTTTTCCTTGCAGATCAAATATTTGGAATGAAATATATCTTTGCGACGCAAGCGAAAATTGAAATTGTGTTTTCGGATTGAACGGATTGGGATAATTTTGTTCCAGACGAAATTCTTCTGGAAGCGATGATTTGCTCTTGCCGACTTGTGTCGGCTTCGCAAGAAGTCCGGCATTCACCCACGCAGTGTACCACAAACTTGCAAGATCAATTGTTGCAGATTGAATTTGTCTCTTTGTGAAACCATTTGTTTTTTCCCACAACAGCGAATAATAATTTGCCGGAAGTGTTCCTGTGCCATTATATCCTGCCGGAGGTGCGGCGTATTTATCTGCAGCAAGTAACGAATCAACATCTTGATTTGAAATCAGCAAATAATTAAAAATATAATGCATCGGATCGGCAATGTAATGAACAGAATCTTTTGCAACAGCAATGGAAGAAATATTTGCATTCATCATGCTTGTTTCATATCGCGAATGAATTCCTTTTTGTGAAGTCATCACGCCGTCATAATTTTGTGCAACATGCAGCGGCTGGTGTCCATCGGCAACATAGTGCCCAATATCTGCTGCTGTTTGATATGCTTTCGTCCAATCGCCGCGCTTCAACTGTGCCGTAAGAGAATCCATCGCCCATACTGTTGCCCACGGAAGAATACCATTATCGTTGATCACAATAGTAGTTCCATACTTTGCAATGAGCGAATCTAAATTGTGCGTAAGATTTTTATAGTCAGGATAATAATCAATATCCAAGAAATGTTTAGGACCTTCGGTTGGATCACCGCCTTTGCGGGTATCAGGATCGGTTGAGTGAGTTTCAAGAAACGCTTGCTGATCAATAAACTTTTGCATCGAAACAGGCAAATGCGTTACAGCATTCTTGTTGATAAACTTATGTGTTGTTCCGCCCCATGCAAACGCAATGTATGAAAACCCGACAAGCAGAGAACAAAAGAGAATTATTTTCTTCATAATAAATATTCCTGTATAGTTTGTAGAGAGTAATTACGAAGTAATATAGAAGAAAACAAAGGAAAGTGAAAGCGGATTTACAATTCTGCAAGTTTTTTCAATCCATCCAAAACCATTCCCCAATTCTGTTCCGTGTGCTGTTTTGCTTTTTCATCCGTGATGCCATCTTGAATGAGAACAAGCATCGTTGCATTTCCTTGTGGCGTTAATTGAAATGTAACATTCACATAATTTTCGGGAATGTCTGCCTTGCCGGACATTGAACTCCAATAACTGTATTTCAATATTTTTTCCGGCTGAATTTCCAGAATTGTTCCTTTATCTTCGTACGTTGTTCTTTCCCACTTTCCACGAAAGAAAATCGGACTGCCAACTTTCCATTCAGACTCAGTTTCTGTGCCGAACAGATATACTTTAATTTTGTCTGGATTTATCAAAGCGTCCCACACTTGTTGTAGGTCAGCATTAATAACTGATGTTACGCACGTTGGGAAAATGCCTAAAACATTAAGGTCGTCATGCCCGAATGCTTTAATCGGGCATCCATTATGTAGATTCCCGCTAAAAACATGCGGGAATGACGGTTGGTTTTTCATCTTTGCGTAACATGAGTTAATAATAATGTTTGTGGTTACAGTGAAGTTGTTATTCATTGTGGTTCCTTATTTGATGTAATGTTTGTACTGTAGTCATTTTTATTTGTCTATGGGTATATGTTGTTCTTTGGAATTTACTACAATAGAAAAAAAATATACAATAATTACTACTGTTGCAATTCCGGTTACTATAAATGTAGCACTAGCGCCAAAATGATACCAAAGTACTCCGGCTAATGAGCTTGCGATCATTGTACAAATACTCTGAAATCCGGAATATGTTCCTATAGCAGTTGCAGTATCGTTTTTGTCGGTAACATTGCTGATCCATGCTTTTGAAATTCCCTCTGTCGCGGCTGCATACATTCCATAGAGAAAAAACAATCCTATAAATGCATACAGAGTAGTGTTTGAACTCATACCAAAATAGACGATTGCAAATAATGAAAGCCCGAAAATAAACATGTTCTTCAATCCGATTTTGTCTGCTGCTATACCGATGGGAAAAGCAAACAACGCATAGACAAGATTGTAAAAAATATAAACACCGATGATTGCTGTATCGGTAAGTCCGTCTTGTTTTGCTTTTAATAAAAGGAAAACATCTGAACTGTTAAACAACGCAAAGAGTAAAAGTCCGATGACAACTTTACGATACATCAGCGGGCTCACTTTCCAATATTTTAAAAAGGAAAATAATGGTGTTGATTTTTTTTCTGTTGAGACTCTCTCCCGTTTGTCTTTCAAAAAAAAAGACGCAGCAACCGCACAGAGTCCGGGAAGAAAAGCAATGTAAAATAAAGTGGTATACTGTTGTGGGAAAAAATAGAGATACAGCAACGCGAGTGAAGGTCCTAAGACAGCGCCAAACGTATCCATTGAACGATGGAATCCAAATATTTTTCCTTTCGTTTCGGGAGTTGCTTCGTCAGAAAGAATTGCGTCTCTCGCCCCGGTTCGTATCCCTTTCCCAAAACGATCGATAGTTCTTGCAAAAAAAATCCATACCGGATAAATAAAAAAAGCCATCATCGGTTTTGATATAGCACTTAATGCATATCCGATCTGCACAAACGAAACTCGTTTGCCTGAAGTATCAGAACGTTTGCCAAAATATCCTTTACTCAGTCCGGCTGTTGCTTCGGCAACACCTTCAAGAATACCAATCAGCACTATTGAAAACCCAATCGTCTTTAAATACATTGGCATTATAGGATACAGCATTTCACTTGCTGTATCGGTAAACAAACTCACTAATGATAAAATCCAAACTGTTCGTGTTATATATTTCAATGTTCTTTTATTGTATGTACATAGCGGCTATGCAGTCTCTTAGGGTTGCACATAACATCTGTAACAACACCATTTTCTTTATTGAGGTAAAGAAACCTGCTTCTAATTTAGTGTGGTAACCCTTCCTGCGTTTTAAAACGCCGGAGGGGTTGACCTTTCAAAAAACTTTTTCTATCTAATGGGCAGTTCTAAAAATTCATTGTTTCACCGCCAAGGCGCAAAGAAAACAACTATTAAAGCATAATAAAATCAATACTTTGCGACTTCGCGTCTTTGCGAGAAATTTTTTTTTCAATTTATAGAACCGCCCT
>CAYHZL010000080.1:0-15030 GCA_964361075.1 uncultured Chitinophagaceae bacterium | reverse complement strand
TTGTGTGGCATAAGCGTTACAGATATTGGTTCGATGACGTGGGATAAACAAACGAAAGCAATTATTGGCAGTGGAAAATTTTCTATTTCCGGAAATATTGCCACAGTCGCGGATTCAGTTTCAAATGTTTTTAAAGGAAAAAGTGTTGATACAACCGGTTTTAAAACAGACTTGCCGACCGCTTTGCACATTGGAACATTTGTACAAATAGATCAAGTAATTGATTTGCCGTTTCGTTGGGGTGTTGCCGCCGATTTGCATTTAGGATTTAATGAAGCGCCTGGTAACTCTAAAACTCCGCTCATCGGGCTTGGCACTGAATTAGATTTCTTGGCAGGATGGTTACCGCTCCGAACCGGCATTCTCCTTGGCGGACGAGAACGCTTTGCATGGTCAGCAGGACTTGGTATTCACATTTTCAATTCATTTGATCTCGATTTCGCAACGGAGAGTGTTACGATTCTTACTAACCCTGAGAGCTTCCGTAATGGTTCGTTTACCATGGGTATGCGTTTAAGAATTTAGCAGGAACAAAATAATATTGTGTAACAAAAAAATCCCATCGTCAATAACGGTGGGATTTTTTTTGATCTTATGAATGACTGTAATTACTCAACGTAAAAAACGTTCAAATGAAATTAACCACGGATAACACGGAAGCATCACTGATGTTCACGGATTAAAGTATTTAACTTCTCAGTGTGAATCTGTGTTTTTTCTGTGTAATCCGTGGTTAATGTTTTTGGGTGAGTAGCGCGTTCAGTACGCCTTCGGCGAATTTTTTTCAAAGAAAGTAACTCGAAATTTTCAATTTTTAACCTCTTGATTTATTTGAGGTTACAACGAGTTACTTAGGAGTTACGAATTACTAATTTATATGACGCAGAAGGGCAAAAACTTTTTGATTACGCCCCTCTGGGGCTTGACGGTTAGAGCGCGTGTTTTTCTACAAATATATAGCTCCTAATAATTTTGATCAAACCATTGTGTAACCAATTCTTCTCTACAAAATATATCTGCTTAAATCTTTATCCTTTGCAATTGCGCCGAGTTTTTCTTCCACCATTGTTGTTGTGATAAGAAGTTTCTTCGATGAAATTTTATCCGGCGAATTAAAAAGTATTTCTTCCAGCAATGAAGTTAAGATAGTGTGCAGCCTGCGTGCGCCGATGTTTTCAACTTCTGCGTTCACTTGTGATGCAACACGTGCAATTGCACGAATAGCATCATCTTGAAATTCTATGGCGACATCTTCAGTTTGTAGTAACGCTGTGTATTGTTTGAGGAGTGCGTTTTGGGGGAGCGTGAGAATTTTTACGAAATCATCTTCTGTTAAACTTTTCAATTCTACACGAATAGGAAAACGTCCCTGTAATTCAGGAATAAGATCCGATGGCTTTGCTACATGAAACGCACCTGATGCAATAAAAAGGATGTGATCTGTTTTTACCATTCCATATTTTGTCGTAACGGTAGATCCTTCAACAATCGGAAGCAAGTCTCGCTGCACGCCTTCGCGCGAAACGTCCGGTCCGGAACTGCCGGCGCGGCTTCCCGCAACTTTATCTATTTCATCAATAAAAACAATTCCGGTATTTTCAACACGATGAATTGATTCTTTGATAACAGATTCCTGATCAATTAATTTATGAGCTTCTTCGTTCATCAGAATTATTTTTGCTTCTGCAACTGAAAGTTTGCGCTTCTTCATTTTTTTCGGAACGAGACCGCCGAGCATTTCCTGAATATTCACACCCATCTCTTCTAAATTGATGGGTCCGAATACTTGCATCGCAGCAGTACTGTCCGAGGGAACATCAATTTCAATTTCACGCGAATCGAGTTTGCCTTCTTTTATCTTTTCGCGGAATCGTTCGCGCGTTTTTTCATTTAATTCTTCATCACTTGGTTGTAACGCATCTGTCGGTTCATGTTTATTTTTTGATTTACGTACCGGTGGAATGAGAATATCCAGAACACGTTCTTCGGCAAGACGCTGCGCTTTTTCTTGCACCACTTCAGTCCGTTCGGTGCGAACCATGGTCACTGCAAGTTCAGTTAAATCGCGAATCATCGATTCAACATCGCGCCCAACATAACCGACTTCGGTGTACTTCGATGCTTCCACTTTTATGAAAGGAGCGTTGGCAAGTTTTGCAAGACGCCGCGCAATTTCTGTTTTGCCAACACCGGTCGGACCAATCAAAATAATATTGTTCGGCATAATATCTTCGCGAAGGTTATCCGCAACTTGCAATCGCCGCCAGCGGTTGCGCAATGCAATGGCGACAGATTTTTTTGCATCATGCTGCCCGATGATATATTTGTCCAACTCCTGCACAATTTGCGACGGTGTGAGTTTGTCTATCTGATAGACGTGCGTCTCGCTTTTTTGTTGTTCGGTGGTTTTCGATGTTTTCATTAAGTGCAATTGATTACAATTCTTGAATGGTAATGTTCGAATTAGTGTAGACGCAAATTTCAGATGCAGTGCGCAGTGCTTCCTGCACAATTTCTTTTGCGGAAAGTGTTGTGTGTTTAATCAGCATACGCGCCGCTGCCAGCGCAAACGGTCCGCCCGAACCGATAGCAATAATTCCATCATCGGGAGCGATCACATCGCCAGTGCCGGAAATAACAAACGCATTGTCTTTCGAAAGCACGCCGAGCATCGCTTCAAGATTGCGGAGGTATTTATCTTTGCGCCAATCTTTTGCAAGTGCAACGGCAGAGCGCTCCAGATTTCCTTGATAGGCTTGCAGCTTTTCTTCGAACCGTTCCATTAAGGTGAACGCATCGGCAGATGCGCCGGCAAAGCCGACTAAAATAGTATTGTTGTACAGCGAGTGGACTTTTTTGGCATGATGTTTCATTACGGTTGCACCGAGCGTTACCTGCCCGTCACTTCCCAATGCTACGTTGCCGTTGCGTATAAGCCCGACAATAGTTGTTGAACGAATTTTTTCTGTCATCGTTGTAGTGTGTGATAAAAAATATTATTGGATTTTTCTTCGCAAGCGTGCGACCGGAATCATCATTGCTTCGCGATACTTTGCTACAGTACGCCGCGCAATATTGAATCCTTTCTCGTTGAGAATTTCCGCAATGCGGTCATCACTGAGTGGTTTATTTGTATCCTCAATTCCAATTATTTCTCTGATGCGTTCCTTCACTTCTTTATTCGAAACATCTTCGCCGCTTTGTGTGCTGATTCCTTCGCTAAAAAAGTGACGCAGTTCGAACACACCATAATCAGTTTGCACATATTTGCCATTGACAACGCGGCTGATTGTTGAAATATCCATGTGAATTGTTTCGGCAATATCTTTATAGATCAGCGGCTTCAACCCTTCGCCATGTTCAAAAAAATGGCGCTGACGGTCAATAATGGTGCGCATTACTTTCAACATCGTTTCGCGGCGTTGATGAATGGAAGCGATAAACCATTTTGCCGCTTCAAATTTTGCCCGAAGAAATGTTTTCGTTTCAACATCGACACCTTTTTTACGCCGTGAAATCAATTCTTTATATCCGCGATTAATACGAAGCGGCGGAACATTCTTATCATTCAGTTGAATAATAAAATCTTTTTCATCCTTGGTGATAAGAAAATCCGGTGTGAGATAATTTTCTTGTGAAGAAATATTTCCTTCGCCCGGTTTAGGATTTAAATGTGCGATGAGTTCAATAACGTGTTTAATCTCTTCCAGCGAGACGCCGACATTCTTTGCAAGCTGTTCAAAATGTTTTTTTGTAAAATCATCGAAATATTTTTCCAGCACAATCGTTGCAAGTTTTTTTACATGTTCATCGGCTTCAAGCATTTCTAATTGTACCAGCAAACATTCCTGTAATGTTCGCGATGCAATGCCAATCGGGTCGAGCCGTTGAATTATTTTTAAAACTTCTTCCGCTTGCGGAATGGTGATGTGCAGATGATGTGTAAGATTGATATCAGAAACGATCGCATCCAAATTGCGATGCAAATAACCATCTTCATCAATGTTGCCAATTAATTCTTCCGCAACTAACATTCCTTTATCGGTGAGATCGGCGAGCGATAATTGCTCCAGAATTTTTTGTGTCAGCGGTTCCGATGCAGCGAGCGGGTTATCATCCTTTTCACTATCGTCAGATGCTTCGCCTTTGAACGTATAATTCGATTCGTCGTTTACGTAATCTTCAAATGTAAACTCATCTTCTTTTTTTGCGGCAGCCGGAGTTTCTTCGCTTTCAGTGGACGGTATGTCGTCTGTCAGCGGCGCTTCTTCTTGTCCCTCAGTACTGTCAAGTTCATCTTCGATTCCTTCTTCGAGCAGCGGATTTTGTTCTAACTCGGTTTTAATTCGTTGCTCGAGCGAGAGGGAGGGAAGCTGGAGCAGTTTCAGGTATTGAATTTGCTGCGGCGTTAACTTCTGTGATAATCGTAACTGTTGTGAAAGATGAAGCATGAGGTAGCGAAATTTATCTATAAGTGTGTTTCAATATAATTATTTAATTGTTGTATCCATTTCGGACCGAATGCACGTTCGAGCGGTTGTTGTACAAATGTGTGAAGCGGAATCTGTTCTGCTGTTCCTTTTGTTAACGCCGAATGACATTCTTCAATAAATTCAAAATGAATTTCTGTTCCTGCCGGGTGAACACGAATCGGGAACAGATGACACGATAAAGGTTTTTGCCACAAAATTTCTTTTTCATGAAATGACTTTTCAAAGGCACAGAGTGCGATGTTGTTTTCATAAAAAATAAAAACGCAATCTTTATGATCAACACATTGTGTTGCAAAACTTCCCTGCGTTCCTTCAACAAGTCCGTGCTGCTCAATGTACGCACGATGTTCTTCCGACAGATATTTTTTTGCTATTGGATATGCTTTGTATATTTCCTCGACTTCAGCATCAGCTAATGGAGCGCCGCGTCCTCCGGGCATTGTACAACAAGCGCCTTTGCATTGAACTATATCGCAGGCAAAATATGTACGCGCAATGGCGCTATCAACTTGTATTTCATCTATAATAAACATTTCGTTACATGAAGATACAATTATTTTGATTAAGAGAAAAGAAATGCGGTACAACGTGTTGCAATGATTATTTCTTAATTTGTTCGCACTGAAAAAGTCATTGCGAGCGAATATTTTTATGAGCGAAGCAATCTTTTCTTCAAATTTAGAAGATTGTGCCGAAGGCATTTCGTTGGAACTTCGGCAAAAAACGCCTCGCAATGACTATCCGAAGTATATTTCAGTGAGAACTAATTCGAAATAGCCTCAATCTTTTTGATGAAGAGTGTTTCTACAAAATCTTAATAAACATTTTTCCGGCAAGTTGACGCACCACTCCTTTAAATTCCAAACTTAATAAATAAACTAATGCGTCGGATGTAGAAAAATTTGCGTGTTCGGCGATGTTGTCGATGTGCAGCGGTTCGTGTGAAAGTACGTCGACAAGTTTTTGTTCGAACATTGTAAGCGCCGGCAGAGGTTGCTGATGCGTGATGTGCAACAGAGGTCGAAGCGGTACTTGCAGTTCCTCAAACATATCATCTACAGACTGCACCAACTTTGCACGTCCTTCTTGAATTAATTTATTTGTACCGCGGCTGAATTGTTGTGTGATGTTGCCCGGGATGCAAAACACTTCGCGTCCTTGGTCATTGGCAAATTCTGCAGTAATCATTGCGCCGCCGTCGAGATCGGATTCGATGAGCAACGTGCCGAGTGACATGCCGCTGATGATGCGATTGCGTCGCGGGAAATTTCCCGGATCAGGTTTTGTTCCCATAAAAAATTCCGACACGACAGCGCCGCTTGCTTCGATACGTTCTGCAAGCGCCGTGTTTTCCTTCGGATACATAATATCAAGAGAAGAACCGATGACGGCAATGGTACGTCCATTTTTTTGTAACGCAGAATTGTGAACAATGGTATCTATGCCGCGTGCAAGACCACTAACAAGCGTGATGGAATTTTCCGCGAGTGTGTGACCAAATTGTTCCGCAGTAAGTTTACCATATTGTGTCGGACGACGCGTACCAACAACGGCGAGCGAAAATTTATCTGCAGCAGTCAACGTTCCTTTTACAAAAAGAATCGGCGGTGGGTCGTAAATTTTTTTCAGCAGTTCAGGATATGCGTCATCCCACAACGTTAGTAACGTGCCATTGACTTTGTTGAGACGTGAAAGCTGGTCATCAATAAATTGTTGATTGCGAGACGTGTGTGCGATTGCGGATGCAAGTTTTTTTTCGATCCCTTCAACTGCAATAAGTTCGATTGGTGAGGCAGACAATACCGCAGTGGGAGATTTAAAATAATTAATCAGTTGGCGAAGGCGCTGCGCTCCGATTCCTGGAATAGATGCAAGGTGAAGTAGGTCGGGAATATTCATTGGAGAGTGCAATTGTTTTTTACTTGTCAGTTGATGTTACGCAGTCAAAAAATGGAGAAAACATTAACCACGGATAACACAGAAAAAACACGGATTTTCACAGATTTTTATCCGTGTTTTTCAGTTATATTCCGTGTCATCTGTGGTTAAAGGTTTTTTGCGTAACATCGGTTGTCAACGTTAAATCCATCAACTACTGCAACGATTACGGTGTGAACCGGTATATCTTTCCGTTTCAAAATTTGCTGCGCGCCCGCACCTTCTTGAATAATCAACACCGTATCGCCAACGCCCGCACTGACGGAATCGAGCGCAAGAATATCTTTACCGAAAACATTGCCGTTCAAATCAATCGGCTGCACAATCATCAATTTATATTCTTTCAATGTCTCGTTTTTTTGTGTCGAGACAACCGATCCCGTAACTTTGCAGAGAATCATGCGATGTTCTTTCGTTAAAATTATTTCATAACTACTCAGCACAGACTGGTTTGTTAATAGAACACGGATGTTACAGATGAAACGGGTTTACACGGATTCGATTGTCTTTTTGTAAGTTATAAAAAGTTTTATCGTTATCAGTGCGAATCCGCTATTTCTGTGTTCTATATTTTAAAAACTATTGAGTCGTTACATTATTACAATATTTCTTTTTGAAATTGCTCGACCAATTGTGCCGCTTCGTTTCTTGTCTTCGCTTCGGCAATGATGCGGATGATTGGCTCGGTGTTCGATTTTCGTAAATGCACCCACGATTCGGGGAAATCAATTTTCAAACCGTCATCACTGTTTGTGCGTGCTGTTTTTTCGTATTTCAATTGTAGCGATGTGAGAATTGCATCAGGTTGTAATGCGCCTAATTCGATTTTACTTTTCACGATTTCGTATTGCGGCATCGTTGCTTTTAATGCTGAAGCTGTACCGCCGAATTGTGCGAGCAATTGTAAAAACAATCCGATGCCGACAATCGCATCGCGACCGTTATGTACTTCCGGCAAAATAACGCCGCCGCTTCCTTCACCGCCAATAACTGAACCGAGTTGTTTCATTTTTGTTGCGACATTAATTTCACCAACCGGCGTGCGATAGACGGTAGCGCCGAATTGTTTTGCAACATCTTCAACAGCGCGCGTTGTGGAAAGATTCACCGCAACGGTGTGCGAACTCTTGCCTAATTTTTTTTCAGCGTTCAACACAAATTGCACGGCAGAAACAATTGTATATTCTTCAACGAACGGTTCTCCTTTTTCGTTGATGAGCACGAGCCGATCAACATCAGGATCAACAGCAATTCCGAGATCGGCTTTTTCGGCAACAACGCGCTGTGCTAATGTTGTTAAATTTTCAGGAATAGGTTCGGGCGTATGAGAAAATATTCCGCTGACATCACATGCCATTTCTATCACATCACATCCGAATTCGCGCAATAGTTTTGGTGCAATTATTCCGCCGGCAGCATTGACAGCATCGAGCACGATTTTGAATTTTCTTTTTTTAATTTGCTGAACATTAATATATCGCAGCGAAAGAATTGCGCGGATATGTTCATCAAGAAATGCAGAATCATTTGTAATAGCACCTTGTTCATTCCACGGTTTGTAGCGGAAATTTCCTCCATCGGCAATTGCCCAGAATTTTTTATTCTCATCTCCATTAAGAAACATTCCGGAACTTGCCAGAAATTTTAATCCGTTCCATATCATCGGATTGTGACTTGCGGTGATGGCAATCCCGCCGGCGGCATGTTTTCGTTCAACAGCAAGCGCTACAGTTGGTGTCGGACAAATTCCCAAATCAATAACATTACAACCCATCTGTGCAAGTGTGGAAATAACTATCGAAGCCACGTTCGCGCCAGTAATTCTTCCATCGCGCCCGATGATGATTGTGCCGCGATTGCAATATTCGGCAAACGCTGCGGAGTATTTTACAATTGTTTCCGGCGTGAGAGATTCGCCGACAACGCCGCGAATTCCCGAGATGCTAACCATTAATGACATACAGTTTCCTTTTTGAGATGGCTATTAAATAGTTCTTACTGAAATATTCTTTTTGGTCGTCATTGCGAGGCGTTTTTTGCCGAAGCAATCTTCTAAATTTGATTAAAAGATTGCTTCGCTCATAAAAAACATTCGCTCGCAATGACTTTTTCAGTGTGAACTAAATAGAAGTGCTATAGAAAATATAAAAGAGTGTTTCGAGAAGCAAACGGTTGATTTTTTATTCGACATTTTTCATATTCATGTGATTATATTTTAGAATTATCAATCGGAGATTATTGTATGAAGAAAAAATTACAAGTGGGTTTGATTAGTATCGCTGTATTATTTTTACTTATTCAAGTAAAGCGGCCGGAGAGAACAAATCCACCGGTGGATCCGACGAAAACTATTCAAGCGCACATTCAAGTTCCGCAAGAAATAAATTCATTGATTGATCGTTCGTGTAAAGATTGTCATTCCAATAATACTGTATGGCCATGGTACACCAATATTGCTCCGGCTTCTTGGCTTGTTGCGAGCGATGTGATGGAGGGAAGAAGACATCTTAATTTTTCAGAATGGGGAAATTACAAGAAGAACAAACAGGGGAAAAGGCTTTCGCAAATCTATGAGGAAGTAACCGGTAAATCTATGCCGCTTTCTGTATACCTTCCGCTTCATCCTGAAGCAAAACTTACTGAGCAAGATCGGGCGATGTTTGGCGCATGGGCTCAGAAAGAATTTGAAAAGATGATGGGCAGCGATAGTGAAATTGAAAATGGTACTGATGATAAAAAGTAATTAATAGCTGCTCATCCTATAAGATTAAGCCACATTCGCCGCGGCGAATGTGGCTAAGATTTTTCTTTCCTAAAAGGTAGAATTACAAAAACAATTCTTTGTTCCGTTTCATATCACTTCCTTGCTGTGATATAGCGCCCACCGTTTGTTTGGTTACCTTGACACCCAGACTTAATTTTACAATATTCAACACAGAAAGATGCCTTACTACGCAAACAACAATGAAAAATTTTCAGTTATCAATAATAATCGCTGCCAGTGTAATTTTTGCTTCATGCGGAGCGTCATTGTACGATGTCGCTTCGGATATGCTAACAAAGGGAAAATACGATGAAGTTATTGCGCGGATGAGACGCGCGTTAGTAAACTCACCAACCGATATTGACTACCTGAAATTGCTTGGCACGGCACAATTCAATAAAAAATATTACGGCGAAGCAATTAAAACCTTCGAACAAGTATTAAAAATTGATGAAGAGGAAGATCAGGCTGTCTATTACATCGCGGCAAGCTACGAAGCGTTGAGGGATTTTGGAAAAGCGATCCAATACTATCAACAGTATAATGAATTGACTTTGTTTGGCGAATATCGCGATTTGGTTGATGCGCGGATTAAAGTATTGTATCGCCAGCAAATGCAAATTGAAGCGCAGAAAGCAATTAGACAAGAAGCTCAGCTCGATGTTGCCCGCTATCCGACAAATACAATTGCAGTGTTGTATTTCGAAAACAGGGGGAGTAAACGTGAGCTTGATCCGCTGCAAAAAGGTTTAGCGGAAATGCTTATCACTGATTTATCGAAAGTGCAGTCGCTGAAGGTTGTTGAGCGTATTCGTCTTCAAAAATTGGTTGAAGAATTAAATTTTAGCGAAACGAATTTAGTGGACCCAAGAACCGCGCCGCGTGTCGGCAGACTTGTGGGTGCGTACCGAATTGTTAAAGGAACATTCTTTGACATGGCTGGTGAAAAAATGCGAATTGATGCGTTGGTTGCGAAATCAAAATCAGGTGAGCTGGATGGTACGAGCAATATTTCAGGGGAAGTACGAAATTTTTTCACTCTGGAAAAGGAATTAGTGTTTAAAATATTGAAGGATTTAAGAATTAAAATTACCGATGATGAACGTGAAGCGATACTCACTATTCCAACGGAGAACTTTTTTGCTTTTCTGCAGTATTCCAGAGGATTAGATTACGAAGACAAAGGTCAATACCAACAGGCTATTGATGCATATTCGCAAGCAGTGCAGGCAGATCCAAAATTTTCTCAAGCAAAGTCGAATTTAAATACTGCGCAAAAGACGCAACAGATCGTTGAACCGGCAGTTTCAACATCAACTCAAAATCAAACAAGTAACACGACAAGTTCTACAAAAGGAACAAAGACTGCGGTAATAGCACCGCAAGCGCCGCCACCGAGCAGTGCTGCTGTCCGCGAGAATGCTAATTCAATTGCAAATCGAGCAGGAAGTTCGCTTGGCAATATCAGTACCGGAATTAATCCGAGCGCAGGAACGACGCAACAAAATCCGCCGGCAGTGAATAAAGCTGTTCAGCCGCTTCCGTCTCCGCCAACACCGCCGCAGTAAGAGTAGTTGTTTCAGAATGAATGACGCATGATTATTGATACGATAAAAAAATATTTCATTTTTTGTTTTTGGATATTCACATCTCTTGCCAACGCACAGCCGTTGCCTATTATTACACCGTTAGGTCCTTCCGGCGGCGAGATCACCACGCTTAAAGGTTCGTTCGATGATAAAATTATTCTTGCAGGTGTCCGCGATAACGGTATCGTTCGCTCGACCGATGGTGGAGAAACGTGGCTGCAATCCTCATTGCGTAATGGGTATGTGTACGATATTGTTTTTTCTCCGGATTCACCCACAAAAGTGTTTGCGGCAACAAAGAATGGTTTACTGAAAAGCATTGATGGCGGAATTTCGTGGAGCGCACCAATTTGGGCGCCGAATACATACTCGCTTTCGATATATCCTCCAAATTCTAACATCATGTTTTTAAGTGATGATGAGGGCGTGCAAAAATCTACTGATGGAGGAATAACATGGATGGGACTTTCTCAACCGATTAACGGAATGTGGAAAGTGGCAATTCGTGCAGTTGCCGTTCATCCAAAAGATAGCACTGTTGTTATGGCTGGTGCGTTCAAAGATACGTCCGGTATGTTTTTATCTCGCGATGGCGGCAATTCGTGGAAACCATTTAATTTCGGATTGGCGAATCCAATAACAAGCAATACAAATATACCTGCACGCAGAATAAAAACTATTCTTTTTGATACAACGACAACAGGTTCGCGTCGTGTCATCATTGGAACGGTTGGTGGACCATTTCTCAATATAGATTACAAAAATCCGGTTGGCGTGTGGCGCGGATTGCCGAATGGTATTGTGAGCGGCGTGGTTACATCTATGTGTGTTGTTATCAATGATCCTGCGCCACTGACATTATCATTTTCATATTATGGTGCAATAAAAGGATATGATGATTATGAAGTTCCAAAACCAAGTCGCGGGGGATTGTTCAGAGTAAATTCGGTTGGCGGAGGCATTGATACTACTACGCCATGGTCGCAATTGTTTAATTCGCTGTCGGAAATTAATGCGGTGTTCATTCCACGTTCGAACACAACAAAAATTTATATTGCTACTTCGAATGGTGTTTTTGTCAGCACGGATGAAGGAAAATCATTTTTGCCGAAAAATTCCGGGTTACTTTTTTCACGTGTTCGTGCTACTGCAGTAGTTGCCAAAGGAAATTCAAGAGTAGTCTATGCAAGTCTGATTGGCGGCGGAATTTTTCGCACGTCTGATGATGGTAAGAATTGGGAAGAGCTTAACAAAGGTTTTGAAAACTCATCCACTCATTCAATTATTGCGGATCCAAAAAATCCTTTAACGTTATATGCGGGAAATGTATTAAATATTTATAAAAGTATTGATGGCGGTATTTCATGGAAAGCATTACTCGATACAGCCATCTTTCGACCGCAGATTTTTTTTCAATACCGGAATGATTATGATGAAACGATACGCATTTCACCGCTTGATTCGCGCTCTCTGATATTCTTTTCAGAAGCGTTTGGTGCATTGAAAAGCAGCGATGGTGGCACAACGTGGACACAAATAAAATTGCCTCCATTGCAGTTAACCAAACCCATTGTTGAAAGCATCGAGTTCGATCCGAATGATTTGCAAACAATATATTTTGCCGAAAACGGTTTGTGGAAATCAACGGATTTCGGAAATTCGTGGATTGATATTTCCGGTAATTTTCCTAAAAATGTTTTAATAGACGGAATCTCTTATCAGTTGAAGGCAGTTCTTCCCCGAATCAATCCTGTGAATTCTAACGAAATATATCTGCCAACCGTTTATACTGACAGGAATTCATACAGAGTTTTTAAAACGAGAGACGGCGGGAAAAATTGGGATACGCTTTCTGTTTCCGGTTACGATGTATCACTCGATAAAGATGATGTATCTGCGATGTTTGTTTCCGGACCGTTCGGAATTTTTCACAGCGCAGATACCGGAAAGACGTGGCGCAGACTTACTAAAGATTCGACAGAATTTTCTAAACTTACTCCTGATCCTATCAATCCTATTGTGCGATATGTTGGAAGCAGTAATGGGGTGTTTCGTATAGAGTTTGGATTGAGACCTGAACTTCTTGTTAATAATTATAATATTGATTTTGGTTCTGTTGCTGTTGGTAAAGATACGACCATCGCAATAAAAATCAGTAATAAATTTGGCGGAAAGAAATTATTGCTCGATTATGTTTCTTTCGTTCATGCCAACACGTTTAAATATCTGGGCGATACAACAAAGCAAATCAGTGTTGCGCCAGGTTTTGATACGACACTGATTGTACAATTTACAGCAAACACGCCTGAAATTAAATTTGGTATGCTGACGTTTTATTCAAACGATCCTTTCAATACAGTAGTTAAATTTGCATTACGTGGTTCAGGCGTTGCAAAAAATTTATATTCTCGAAAAATATTAATTGATACTTCACATGGTTACTTGTCGTATGATTCAACGCAGCTTGTCAATGACTACTCGTTATTGCTTAATGGATTTGAAAAGACAGGAATTTCTGTAACGCGAACTCAATCGAGCTTTAGTCCATTTGGGTTTGATGCAATTATGATCGGGGCGCCGCAAAAAAAATATTCGGCAGCGGAAATTGATTCGCTTCAGCAATATGTCAATAACGGCGGGTTGCTTGTGTTACTCGGCAACCATGGCTACGGAAGCAATACTGTATTAAACAATATTCTTTCCGATGCGCGTTGGGCGTTGAAGTATAAAAATTCTACCGGACTTTTTTTAAATTATGATGTATTGGTTGATACCGTAAAAAATTATTTAGCAATTCCCATCGCCCTTGCATCAGCGCCAACGCGGCAAAATTTTTATTCAAAAGGTGTTGATACAGTGTTGGTATTCGGAAGTGCAAGTGTAACTCTTTCATCACAAAATACCGACACACTTCTTGCGATACATTCCAAATCTCTTGTCGCTATAGATACGTCGGGCGCAAAAATAAAAAGTACGCCGATTGCTGTTGTTGCTGCAATCAGTCTTATCGGCAAAGGAAAAATTATTGCGTGCGGCGATATTGATATGTGGTGGGATGGGTATGCTGCGGGCGATAGCGGTTCGCTTGGATTGTTGTCGGCAAAAAATTTTCAATTTGCACTGAACGTGTTCAGCACCGTTGATAATTTTAAAATTCCGCAGCACACTACACCGGTTGAAGAATACCGCATCATCAGTATTCCATATAATTTAAACGACTCGACAATACTTGGTGTATTCAAAGATTTGGGAAAACCAGATCCATTAGTATGGCGTTTGTATGGAAAGTGGAATAGCAAAACAGGAAGCTATCTCGAATTTCCGAACAAAGATTTTCTGACATTTAAGCGGGGCGAAGGATACTGGCTTATCACACGCGGAAAAAAAGATTTAAATTTTGGCAGCGCTACAGTGCCGGGTGTTCAAGATACATTTGCAATTACTTTGCAGACAGGATATAATTTGATTGGCAATCCGTTTCCATACAAAGTGAGTTGGGAAAAATCGAAGCGTCCGATCGGAGTCGAATCGCGGTTATGGAAATTTACCGGAAAAGAATTTGTTGCAGAAACATTATCAATGGAACCGAACACGGGATATTTTCTAAAAAATAATTCGACATCCGATGTAACCATTAAAATTGATCCGACAAACATTTCTACAACAACCACTTTGCCAAAAACTGAAATTGCATTGCATGATGATGAATGGATGCTTCGGTTGAAAACAACAAACGGCTCAGTAAACGATATTGAAAATTTTGCCGGCATGTTGCACACGGCGGAAAGCGAATGGGATGTGAACGATTTTTCGGAACCGCCGCCGGCACCGACTGACTACTTGATGTTATCGTTTAATCACAAAGAGTGGAAGAGTAACGCGGGAAGGTATGCCGGAGATTTTCACGCAATTTCAAAAGAAGGAAGCTTTTGGGATTTTGATATTGCCTCGGCGCGCAATGAAGACAATGTGCGAATTTCTTTCGAGCAGTTTGGTACGCTGCCGCAGCAATTCAAAATATATCTTGTTGATATGCAAGCTGAACGTGTTAGTGAAGTGAATGCCGCATCAGTGTTCGAATACAAACTAAAGAAAAACGAATACGCGCGTTCTTTCCGTTTGCTCGTCGGCAACAATGCATACATCGAAAAAAACACAAACGGCATTCCGGTTATTCCGTTAGCATATTCGCTCGAACAAAATTATCCGAATCCGTTTAACCCAACGACAACTATTCGCTACACAC
>CAYHZL010000079.1:0-15057 GCA_964361075.1 uncultured Chitinophagaceae bacterium | reverse complement strand
GCGCAAGATAATTTGGCGTTGGGGAAAAGTGCGCTGAAAGAAAAAAAATATATCATCGCAATCGAGTATCTCTTGAAAGTTCAAAAGGCAAATCCAAAAGATAAAGAAGCTAATTTTCTCCTTGGAGATGCGTATCGTCAAAAAGAGGTGTTTGATTCATCAAAAATATTTTTGGAACGTTCTCTCGATTTTGATGATGAATATATTCCGACGCTTGTTGCCATCATTCCTGTATATGCTAAATTAGGAGCGTGGGACAAAGCAGCGAAGCGGTATAATGAGGCGATGAAATATGATAAAAAAAATACCGATGCATCTATTATGTATGCAAATACATTTTTAGCTGCCGATTCGCTCGACAAAGCCGTTCTGTATTTTCTAAAAGCTAAAGAAGTTAATGAAAATATTATTGATGTCTATCTCGGTTTAGCAGAAGCCTACGGTCGTCAAAACATTGGTGTGCTTGCAGTCGAAAATTTAAAAAAAGCTATCGAACTCGATCCAAAATCCCCGAGTATTCGTTATAAATTAGGTAGTGCATATTATAAGAATCGGCAGTTTAACGATGCCGCTCGCGAGCTTCAAGAAACTATCAACCTTGATCCGAAAAACGAAAAAGCTGTCTATGAAGTTGCAAATTTATTTTACCGTGCAAAAATGTACCGCGACGCAGCAAAATTTTTTGAAAAATATGTCGCGCTCAAAAACACAAATGCTGATGCGTATGAACAGTATGCAATCTCTCTCTATAATTCAAAAATGTATAAAGACGCAGTTCCGGTTCTTGAACAAGCGCAGCGTATGAAGCCGACAGTGTTCAACCTTAAACCGATGTTGGCGCAATCATATTTTTTTACGGGAGAATTTCAAAAATCAATTGACCAGTACAAATCAATTCCAAAGGATTCGTTAGGTGTTGATGATTTTATTCACATTGGTCGTTCGTATGCAAAAATAAAAGATGCCGACAATGCAATAACCAATTTTGAACTAGCAGCAAAAATAGATACGGCTTCTGTTGAAGTTACGGCGGAACTCGGCAATCTGTATATGGGAAAGAAAATGTTTGACAAAGCTGCAGTGCAGTATGGAAGAAAAGTAATTGCTGATCCAAACAATATCAGCGCATTGGTCAATGGCGGATTGTGTTATCGTGCGATTGGTAAACTTGATACGGCAAAAACATTTTTCAAACGTGCTGTAGAATTAAAACCTGATTTTCTTCCGGTGCAGATGCACTTAGCATTCACATTCTACATGCAAGATTCTTCTGATCTTTCTAAAGCGCAGTATCAACGGGTGCTTTCAATAATAGACACTATAAAAATTGATTCAGTAAAAACCGGCGGTAAAACAAAAGAAGAAGTATACAGCCAACAACTTCTTGAAGGAAATAAATGGATTGGTTTAATAGAATTGATTGGCAAGAGATATTCATCCGCAGTCGAATATTTGCGAACAGCGATGAAATTCGAATCGAAAGAAAAACCGGACGAAGATATGCATTTGTGGTTGGCACAATCGTATGCACTGTTGTTAGGCAATAAAGATTTGTCTGATGATGAACGAAAAGTATATAGACAAAAAGCAATTGATGAGTATCGGTTGGTATTGAAAATTAATAAAAGCAATAAAGCGGCGAATAAAGAAATCAAACAACTTGAAGGCGCTCCAAGCGCCCAGTAATCCGAATCTATTTTTCATGTATCAAAAAAAAGGAAAGGTGACTTATGAAGAAATATTCCGGTGCAATGAGTTATTCAATACTTACTGTTGCAGCAATGGTTATTCTGCTGACGCTCTCTTCATGTTCAAAAAAAGATGCAGCGCCTGAAGTAAAAGAGTGGGAAGTATACCAAAGCGCATTTTACTCGGGCTTGGAATTACATTATCCTAAAGGTTGGGTAAATAAATCTGAAGCCAATGTATTAAAAATTTATTCTTCAGATGATGCTGCACGAAAATTTTTTAATCCGATTGATGATAATCTGCCAAAAGGTGGTATTGAAGTTAAATTTGGTTTTGAAAAATTCAGCGACGTAGGCATCAGTTCCTTGGCGGCGTATAAAGACACCGTAAAAGAAAGATTGAAATCAGTCAACAATGAACTGGGCGGAGAATCGCAAACAACAATGGGTAAAGAAAATGCAGAAGCAATAGAATATTCTGCTGTGATAACATCCAAAGACAAAGTGTTTGGCAAGCGCTTAATAGCAGCACACGACAGCGTGTTCTATTATCTGAACTTTGAAGCGTTCAATAAAGACTATCAAATGTACAAAGCTATCTTTGATTCGATTATTACATCGGTAAAATTACCAAAGCCAAAACAAAAATATACCGATCCAAATGAAGCATCGAAGCCATCGAAAGATGTTGTGTTGTTTGAAAATGATTTTCTTGCGCTGATGCACCCTGATAATTTTGAAGCAAGTTTTCCGAAAGAGAAAAAGGCAGGCGTGTTGTTTACGATGAAATTGCAAGGGCTTCGTCAGGATTGTGATATTACATTGGATATTTTTCCTGCAAACAAAAATTCACTCGATAAAGTTTTTGATGACAACAAGGCAAAGTTTAATCCTAAAACTACAGGTGATGCAAAAATTAACGACACACCGGCGAAATTTATCACTACTTCTCCTGCATCAAATATCGATCGTAAAGTATATTTTGTCGTGAAGAATGATAAAACATATCGCATCATCTTAACATGGTATAAGCCGATGACGAGTGATTTCTTACCGGCATTTGAAAATTCAGTTTCATCATTAAAATTGAAATAACGTAGCTCTATTTATGTTTTTGCCCCGGACTGATTATTCATTTCGGGGCTTTCTTTTCTTGCGCAGAGTACACTATGAATTTAAAAGATTTACCGCTTGGGGAGCAATCGCCGCGCATTATTAATGCAATCGTTGAAATTCCTAAAGGCAGTAGAAATAAATATGAGTATGATGTTGATCTTGGTGTTTTCAAATTAGATCGCGTGTTGTATTCGTCAATGCATTATCCCGAAGCGTATGGTTTCGTTCCACATACGTTGTGGGATGACGGTGATCCGCTCGATATTCTTATTTTTATTGATGAACCGTTAGCGCAAGGTGTGTTGGTTGAAGTGAAACCAATTGGCATTTTGCGCATGAAAGATGAAAAAGGACCTGATGATAAATTGTTGTCCGTCGCCATCAACGATCCGACGTATCGTTCTATTAATGATGTCAAAGAAGTTCCGCATCATTTGTTGGTAGAAATCGAACATTTTTTTACCAGTTACAAAATGTTGGAAAATAAACATGTCGAAAGTTTTGGATGGGATAATGTGCTTGCCGCTTTGGAAGCTGTGAAGCAAGGGCAAAAAAATTATTTGAAAAAGAAAAAATCCAAAAAATGAAATAGATAAAAGAGTATGTACATCCCTGAGAACGATTATTGCAGGGATTTTGTTTTTTAAATTGGATTCTATTTCAGAAAAATTTTGTTCGCTTGCACTTTACAAACCAGTTAAGTAGTTTGATGTAAATAACAATCGGTTCAATATTTTAAATAAAACGGAGGGCTTTATGAGTAAATTGCTATTAGTTATAACAGTGTTGTTTGTTGTACCATTTTTTTCTTTTGCGCAAGTTGATTACGCTACGAAAGTGCAGCCAATTTTTTCTGCCAATTGCTCCTGCCATTTAGGAGGCGGGCAGTCTGGTGTTCAACTTGACGATTATGCAAAAGTAATTGCAAGCGTTGGAGTTCAGTATGGTAAAAAAGTTATTACACCAGGAAGTTCTGCGACAAGTCCGCTGTATGAAAAAATTTCTTCGGCAACTCCTACTAAGGGCGTTCGCATGCCTTTTGGCGGTTCTGCATTAGCACAGGCTGATATAGATATTATTAAGAAATGGATTGATGAGGGTGCAAAAGATAAACCAACATTTATTGCAATGCATGATGTGAACGCACCCAAAATATTTTCTCTCGAACAAAATTTCCCGAATCCATACAACCCTTCTACAGTTATCAGTTATCAATTACCAGTGACCAGTAAAGTCAGTTTGAAAATTTACGATTTGCTTGGAAGAGAGATTGCTACATTGGTAAACGAATATAAAACAGCGGGCAAGTATAGTTATCAATTTTCGACAAACACGTTTCACCTGCCAAGCGGTGTGTATATGTATCGTTTACAGACTGGAAATTATGTTGAAACAAAACGAATGGTACTGACAAAATAAAGTTTCAAAAATTAGGGCATCTCTAAAAAATAGTTACGAAACCTTCAAGGTTTTTATTTTAGAGATGTACATAAAATTTTAACATCACAAAATTTGGTCAAGATAAACCTTGAAGGTTTTTAGATATGCCCATTATATTTGTTGTATGTTACATGATGAAGAAAAAAAATATTTGCTTGATGTTGCACATTATGCGTTGCGAGATGAAATAGGTGCGCAACATATCGCTGAAGTACCGCACACACTATCTTCGGAGGCGCTGCAACAACAAGCCGGTGTTTTTGTTACGTTGTATAATAAAAAAAAACTTCGCGGTTGTTTAGGTCTGCTTACTTCAGAAAAAAGTATTGTGGAAAATGTTGAAACAATGACGCGCCGCGCCGCAACGACTGATACTCGTTTTTCACCTGTGTCGGCAGGTGAAGCGGACGATATCGTTATTGAAATATCTGTACTCTCGCCATTTCAAAAAATTTCATCGGCAGAAGAAATTGTTGTTGGCACGCATGGTCTTTTTATTCGCCAAGGCATGCACAGCGGCTTATTGCTGCCGCAAGTTGCAGTGGAATATGGCTGGAATGTTCAGGAATTTCTCGAAGAAACATGTTACAAAGCCGGATTAGAACATGATGCTTGGAAAAATCCATCAACAGAAAAATATATTTATTCTGCAGAAATTATTTCCGAAAAAGTACGATGAACACTGTTGCTCAAATTCGTGCGCCTGCTGTTGCAGGTATGTTTTATCCGAAGGACGCGCAACAACTTCGGCAACAAGTTGATGAATTGTTGTTGCAGGGAGAAGTTCCGACACGCTCTGGTGAAGTTGTTGCACTCATTGTTCCTCATGCAGGATATATGTATTCAGGATTGACTGCTGCAAAAGCGTTTGCTGCCGTACGCAATTCACAATTTGATGTGTGTGTGCTTGTCGGACCAAGTCACTACGAAGCGTTCGATGGAATTTCATTGTATTCCGGCGATGCGTTTGCTACGCCGTTAGGCGAGTTGTCTGTGAATAAAGCGTTGCGTAAAGAAGCACTGCAATCGTCATCAATAATTTTTGAATCAACACTCGGACATCGTTCGCGCGAGCATGCTCTGGAAGTTGAATTGCCATTTCTTCAAGTGTTGAATAAACAATGCGCAATTCTTCCGATAACTATTGGTGATCAGTGCAGAGCAAATGCGTATGAATTTGGCGCAGCGTTGGCACGCATCTGCAAAAACAAAAATGTGTTGCTTATTGCAAGTTCGGATCTTTCACATTTTCATACATCTGATGCTGCCCGAATGAAAGACCATGTTATTATCGAACACGTGCGTGCGATGGATGATGCACAACTTATGGACGCATTGGAAACAGGACGCGGTGAAGCGTGCGGCGGCGGTGCAATCGTTGCAGTGTTGAGTGCGGCAAAAGAACTTGGTATTAATGAATGTGCCATTACACATTCATGCAATTCGGGCGATGTTACCGGTGATATGGAAAGTGTTGTCGGCTATTTTTCGGCGGTGTTGTGGAAAAAAAATTAAACGGGAATAGTCATATTACTCTTATTGGTGCAGGGGCAGTCGGTTCTTCACTCGCATACGCGTTTTCAAAAAAAAGAATTCCTCTCTACTCAATTATTAGCCGTTCAAAAAAATCTGCATCACTTCTTGCAAAAAAATTAGACGTTAAAAATTTTTGTTCGATCAATGATAGTACCGTACCAATTGGTGAACTGATCATTATTGCTGTTTCCGATGATATACTTCCCGATGTTATTACAGCATTAATGCAGAGCGGGAAAAACTTTTCGAAAACAACTATACTGCACACCTCCGGAGTACTTTCAAGTCATGAATTATTGCCGCTTAAAAAACTCGGCGCTGTTATTGGTTCGTTTCATCCGCTGCAAACATTTCCCAAAAAAAATATACGCGGCGATGAATTGAGGAAATGCTGGATTGCATTGGAAGGCGAGCCGAAAGCAATTGCAGTTGGAAAAAAAATTGCAGCAATTGTTGGCGCACACACTTTTGTACTTCGTTCAGAAGATAAAATATATTATCATATAGCTGCGGTGTTTGCGTCCAACTATCTTGTTACGTTGGCTTCAATTGTTGAAGGAATTGCAGCACAGATTCATTTGCCGAAGCAATCGTGGAAGAAAATATTTACACCGATTGTTCTTCGTACATTAAAAAATATTGAAGCAACATCGCCGGCTGCTGCATTAACCGGACCAATTGCTCGCGGCGATGTAGGAACGATACAAAAACATATCGCAGCGCTTTCATCGAAAAAATATAAACATCTTGTTCCGCCGTATGCGGTGCTTGGTGTTGCAACAACACGAATAGTAAGAAAGAAAAGAAAACATGTCCCGAAGGAATGGATTCCCACTCGCTGATTTACACACTCATAATTATCTTTGCAAACATGCCGACGGTGTGTTGGAACAATATATTCAACATGCTATTGCTATTGGATTGAACGTGATCGGATGCGCCGACCATTCTCCGATGCCGAATGATTTTGATGCGCCGCACCGTATGACGTTGGAACAATTTAATTCAGAATACAAACCAACGGTGTTGGCGTTGCAGGAAAAGTATAAAGAAAAAATTGCCGTAAAATTTGCTCTTGAAGGTGATTTCTTTCCCGGTACGGAAACGTGGGTGCAGCAATTTAATGCACAGCATCCGTTCGATTATGTGATTGGTTCCGTTCATTACTTGGGCGAGTGGGGATTTGATAATCCTGTGTTTGTGCATCGCTATGAAGAAGAAAATGTTGACGAAATTTATGACCGCTACTATCAACATATCAAACGCTCCGCAGCGTGCGGACTGTTCGATATTATCGGGCATTGCGATTTGGTAAAAAAATTTGGGCATCGTCCCTCTAAAAATTTGGAAGAAGTATTGCGCGAAGTGTTTCGTGTGGTGAAGCAATCAAACATGGCTGTTGAAATCAATACATCAGGATTGCGTAAACCGGTGAAAGAAGTGTATCCGAGCGAACAGATTTTAAAAATTATTCATGAATATAAAATACCACTCACGCTCGGTTCTGATGCACATACACCGACTGATGTTGGAAAAGATTTTGCGTTGGCGAAACAACTTATTGAAAAATATGGCGATGGAAAAATTTCGATTTTTACGCGCAGAGAGCGACGCGAAGTGAACGTAGTATGATCTCTTCTTCAATTGATAAAAGAATTTATATTATCGCTCTGCTTTCCCTCATTGCCGTTGCGCTTACAGTAGTGCGTGAGAAGCGCGCAGTTCAATCATCTCATCAAGAGAATCGAAATTTGTACCGCACAGCAACACCAGCGAGCGTTGGTATTGTCATCGATACCACATTGCAGATGCTCGGCATCAGCAAAGAAAAAATTCGTGTCCGCAAAATATCTCTAGCAACATCGGCACCGCGCATTGAACGTCGCATTGAAGTACCGAAAGAATTTGAAATTACAAAATTGCTTACCGTGCTGAAAGATTCTCTTCAGTGGTACAACATGTCAGTTTCTTCAACAGAAAATTTGAAAGAGCGGGCAACAATTGTGTATCTTTCATACCAGCAAACAGTTTTACACAGTATAGTGATAACACGACAAGTAAAACAGAAAGGAGTTTCACCATCAGCAGCAAAGAAACAAATCAAACGGCAATAATGGAAAAAGTAGTCTCGCTCTCAAAGCGGCGGGGTTTTGTTTTTCAATCGAGTGAAATTTACGGCGGGCTTAACGGATGTTGGGATTACGGTCCGCTTGGTGTTGAAATGCTAAACAATGTGAAGCAGGCATGGTGGCGTTCGATGACGTTCCGCGAAGATGTGGAAGGCGTTGATGCATCAATTCTCATGCACCCGCGTGTGTGGGATGCTTCAGGGCATGTTGCAAATTTTACCGACCCGATGGTGGATTGCAAACAATGCAAATCGCGATATCGTGTTGATGTGCTGTTGGATGAACTTTCCGTAAAAAAGAAGAAGGAAGTGTTGCGCGAATTATTTCCGAATGATTTTGCAGGACAACAGTCTGATGACAAAATTGTAACGGAATTTTCACAGCGAATGACTGCCGATGATGTGGTTGCAAAAGTAATTCAAGAATTGCTTGCGTGTCCGAATTGCGGCAGTAAAAAAACATTTACCGAAGCCCGCCAATTCAATTTGATGTTTAAAACATTTGTCGGTCCGGTAGAAGATGCAAATAATGTCGTCTATCTTCGTCCAGAAACTGCGCAAGGAATATTTGTGAATTTTCTGAACGTTCAAAGCGCATCACGCCAGCGGCTTCCGTTTGGTATTGCACAAATCGGCAAGGCATTTCGAAATGAAATTAATACAAAAAATTTTCTTTTCCGCACGCGCGAGTTTGAACAAATGGAAATGCAATATTTCGTAAAGCCCGGTGAAGAAGATAAATATTTTGAATACTGGCGCGAGCAGCGTATGAATTGGTTTCTCGAACTTGGCATGAAAAAAGAAAATTTACAATGGTGCAAGCACGAAAAGCTTGCGCACTATGCGAAAGCCGCGTACGATATTGAATTTAAATTTCCGTTTGGCTGGGGAGAAATAGAAGGTATTCACAGCCGCACAGATTTTGATTTATCGCGCCACGAAGAATACTCCGGCAAGAGCTTGAAGTACTTTGATGATCAATCGAAAGAAAAATTTACACCATTTGTCATTGAAACATCGGTCGGTGCGAGCCGTTCGTTTATGGCGTTTCTTGTCGGCGCGTACGATGAAGAAGTAATAGAAGGCGAAATGCGCGTTGTGCTTCATCTTCATCCGAAGATTGCGCCGATGAAAGCGGCAGTGTTCCCGCTCGTGAATCGCGAAGGGATGGACGACATTGCTCGCACACTGACAAACGATTTACAAAAACATTTCCGCGTATTTTATGATGACAGCGGCGCAGTCGGCAGACGGTATCGCCGCCAAGATGAAATTGGAACGCCGTACTGCTTCACCGTTGATTCGCAAACGCTGCAAGATCAAACAGTAACTGTGCGCGAACGCGATTCGATGAAACAAGAACGCATTGCGATGGATAAAGTTAAAGAATATCTCATTGGACAGATACTTTAATTATGACTACTCGTCAAATATTTTACAACGATGAGCAATTTTCTATTCGTGCCGGATGGAGAATTGCTCTTTTCATTATCATTGTTGCAATCGTAAGTTTTTCCATCCTTTCGTTAGTAAAAATAGTATTCGCACATTTTCCATATTTCAAAATGCAAAGCGTAGGAATGTTTTTTGTCTATATAAGTTTAACTCTTGCAACGTGGATTACATTACGCTTTGTTGATAAACGTCCTTTTGTTTCTGTGGGCATAACTTGGAAAGCGCATATTGCAAAAGAATTGTCTCAAGGATTAGTTCTTGGTTTCGGAATGATGTCAGTTATTTATGTTGCTGAATATTCTTTAGGCTGGGTTGTTATTGAATATCGCAATATAGCTACCGGAGAGTGGATGACGATTTTTGCAAACAGTGCATTTTTATATGTTGTTGTTGGGTATGGAGAAGAATTGTTGTTTCGCGGTTACATCCTTCAAACTCTTGCTGAAGGAACAAACAAAATAATTGCAGTAGTATCATTCTCAGTTATTTTTGGTTATGCTCATGCAGGCAATCCCAACGTAACTTTTTTTGCATTGGTCAATGTCGTTCTTGCCGGGATTTGGCTTTCCGTTGCATATTTTAAAACCGGTGATCTTTGGCTTTCCATCGGGTTGCATATTTCTTGGAATTTTACACAAGGATTTATTTATTCATTTCCTGTCAGCGGTACAACATCAATTCACGAACAAATAGGAACAGCAAAACAATTTGGTCCCGCATGGATAACGGGCGGGGCGTTTGGTCCCGAAGGCGGCACACTGGCAACGGCGGTAATTATTCTTGGTACTGCGCTGATATATTTTTCATCTGCAATAAAAAAATCCGAAAAAGTTTGGACACTGGAACAATGGAAAGCTGAACGCACTCTTCTTGTCTCCTCACAACAACAAACAACGGAGTTGTCTTGAAGTGCAGGTTGCTTCTTGTATTCATATTCCTTTTTGCTGAATCAAGTTTTGCACAGTGGATTGCCGATACAGATTTTGATGTACATTCAAAAAACGGTATCAACAGTGTCTATAATTTAGAATTTGAGAAAGCAGAAAAAGAATTTCAATATCTTGCGGATACATATCCACAACATCCTGCGGGAAAATTTTTTCTTGCGATGGCGGATTGGTGGCGCATCATGTTGGATGTTGACAACGAGTCGCTGGATGCTCAATTTATTAAAAAGTTGGAAGTTGTGATTGACATGTGCGATAGTTTGCTGGATATTAATTCCGACGATGTAACAGCATTATTTTTTAAAGGCGGCGCGCTCGGTTTTCGTGGAAGGTTGTATGCCAATAGAGGCAGTTGGATTAAAGCAGCGAATGACGGGCGCATGGCATTGCCGATTGTGCAGCACGCATTTAAAATTGCACCGGAAAATTTTGACATCTTACTCGGAATTGGTATTTACAATTATTACGCAGAAACTATTCCGGAAAAATATCCACTCGTGAAACCACTGATGGTATTTTTTCCGAGCGGCGACAAACACAAAGGAATTCGCCAGCTTACCACAGCGGCGTTACGTGCGCAGTACGCATCCGTTGAAGCAAGTTATTTTTTGCTGCAACTGTATTATTCGTACGAACGGCAATTAGACAAAGCGTTGGAAATTGCGAATGCGCTGCATGTTCGGTTTCCCAACAACGTTGTTGTGCATCGCTATATTGGCCGATGCTACGTAAGCCAGAACAAATGGGAAGAGGCGCGCGCGGTGTTTACAGAAATATTTTCTCGATGCAATAACGGAATGACGGGATATACTACTGCCGCAAAACGAGAGGCATACTATTATTTTGGTTTGTGTGCGATGAATAAAAACCAATTTGACGAAGCACTGCAAAATTTTTATCTCTGCGATGAATTGAGCAGAGCGTTGGACAAGGATGGCGAATCAGGTTTTATGGTGATGACAAATTTAAGAATCGGAATGGTGTATGACATTCAACAAAAACGGCAATATGCAGTGCAGCAATACAACAAAGTGTTGAAGATGAAAAAATTTGAAAACGCTCGCGACCTTGCAGAGCAATATTTACGAAGCGCGTACATAAAATGAATTCTACTGTAGCTATTATACTTGCCGGCATTATTGCCGCCGCCGCTGAAATTCTTGGCGGTAGTTTGGTTGTCTTAAAACATTCGTGGCCTAAAAAAATACAGGAATATCTTCTTGCACTCGGCGCCGGATTTTTACTTGCGCTTGTTCTTATTGATTTAATTCCTGAAAGCATTCATGCCAACGGTGCGAGCGCATCGTTATGGCTGTTGATTGGATTTAGCGTGATTCATTTTGTTGAACACACCATTGTTGAACATTTGCACTTTGGCGAAGAAACACACGACGATGTGATGGTTTCAAAAATTGCGAGCTACTCTGCGTTCTGGGGATTATTTATTCACGCTTTCTTCGACGGGCTTTCCATTGCAGCAGGTATGTACTATAATTTTTCGATGGGGTTGATGATTTTTATTGCAATTCTTCTTCACAAATTTCCTGAAGGATTAACAATCGCTTCGATCATGATTTCTGCACAGCAGCCGCGTAGAACGGCGTTCCTTGCTTCAGCGGGTATTGGCGGAGGGACGATACTTGGCGTGCTGATGATTTTCTTTTTAAAGAATGTTGATCCGCATATCACCGGTATTGCATTTGCATTTTCAGCCGGCGCGGCGATGTATGTTGGCGCTTCAGATTTAATTCCTGAAATCAATCACTCGAAGAACCGCATTATTCCGGTTTTTGTTTTTGTCGGAATGCTGCTGTATTATCTTACAGAATTATTTCTGAGCACTGTTATTGGCGGCAGATAAAAATTTTTACAAATCAATGCCAACTGTAATTCGATTGATGTTTCCAATTTTATCAAACGAATTGTAGGCGTAATCAAAGCGCATCGTTTCTAAGACGATGCCGCCGCCGAATGAAAATCCTGCTAAACCTGCCGAGCTGCCAAGTTTCAATTCTTTTCTTTTTTCATTTTGATAGCCGAAACGGAAGCGGAGTACTTTGCTGAGTGTAAATTCTCCACCGACTGAAAAAGCGCGAAATCTATCAGTGAATGTTTCCTGCTGTTCATTCAGTTTGTGAAAATTGATATTTAAAACGAGAGGAAGACCTTGCGGCTTCACTGCACCTCCGATTTTCACATCGAGAGGTAACGGTTCTTTCGTGTTGATGTATGTGGTTAACTGTGTGCCGAGATTTAAAACGCTTGCGCCAAACGTAATAGGACTTTTTCCGGGAATTAAATAAAGAATCCCGATATCGGCAGCGACAGCAGATGAACGTGCATCATCAATGGACGAATAAATATATTTTCCTGTAACACCGTAGAACATATTGTCGTCCAACTCGCGCGCAATGGATAAAGAAAATGACATATCCATTGCACTGAATGTGCCGAGTTGATTTGCAAGTTCATCGGTTCGTGGAAATGAACCATAATTAAAATAATTCGCAGCAACGCCGATGTATCCGACATCCTCGTACTTTTGAGCGAACACCGCATTGCCCGAATTAATATCTAATAAATGTTTGGTGAATCCGAATGCCGCTTGCGCGCGCTGCAGCGATGCAAGCGTTGCAGGATTATAAAAAAGTGCGGACGGATCGTTTGTCATCGAAACAAAACTGCCGCCCATTGCTGCTGCGCGCGCGCTGACATCGTTGCGAAGAAATTCATAAGTAGGATTTTCACCTGCGCATAGATATGAAAGCCCCGACATAAAAATAAAATACATCGACCATTTTGATGTGCGTAGCATATTTCTCCTATAAAATTGTTAGAAAAATGTAGGCAATTCAGAAAATAAATACAAGTAAAGGTTTCTTTCATCTGAAAGAAAAGATTTCTATTTTCATTCCAACAATATTATTTGAAAAATATGAACATGAAACACTTCATTATTATTATCAGTTGTGCATTGATTGTAAGTTGTGCCGGACAGCGTGCGCCGGAAGGCGGTCCATTGGATACCGTTCCACCGACAATTATTTCTTCGTACCCCGCACCAAACACCATCAACTTTTCCGATAATCGGATTATTATTGAATTTAGTGAATATGTTGATCGGCGTTCCGTTGAGGAAGCGATTTTTGTTTCGCCGGCAATCAGCGATGTGGAATTTGAATGGAGCGGACGCGAAGTGGAAATGATTTTTAACGAAGCGTTAAAAAAAAATACAACGTATGTTATCACAATCGGCACCGACGTGCGTGATGTGAACAATCAGAATAGAATGGCGGATGCATTTACACTTGCATTCTCTACCGGCGCATCTATTGACAAGGGAATGATTGCGGGAAAAGTGTTTGATGAAAAGCCGGACGGTGTAATGATTTTTGCGTATCGTCTGAATGATTTGAAAATTGACACGCTGAATCCGACAACATTGAAGCCGGATTATATAACGCAAACCGGCAAAAGCGGATTATATACACTGCCGTATCTTTCATTTGGAAATTACCGAGTGTATGCTGTGCGCGATGAGTTTCGCAATCTACTCTATGATCCTGAAACGGACGATGCCGGCACAGCAACTGCCGACATTGTAGTAACAGAAAAAGATACGCTTCGTACCGACGTTCAATTTACTTTAGCAAAAGAAGATACAACTGCGCCGCGATTGCTTTCAGCAGAGTCACCGGATTACAATCATATTTTTATTAAATTCAGCGAACAGATTGATACTACAAAAATATCCGCTCACAATTTTGCTGTGGAGGATACACTTTCGTTGCAGCAATTAAAAATCAAAGATTTCTTTTTTCCGGAAGCACAGAACAACAGCATTGCTCTCGTTACAGATTCACTTCAACAAGAAAAAGGATATAGAATTATTGTTGATTCTGTGCGTGATATGAGCGGATTAAATATTAATCCTCTTGCTCGCTCTAAAAAATTTACAACGAAGGGAGTTCGTGATACACTTCCGCCACAGTTATCTTTCGTTTCAATTCAAGATACAACTAAAAAATATTTTACCGATTTTGAATTACGTTTTGAATTTAATGATGCACTACAGCGTCAGCTTATAGAGAAGATATTTTTACTTCGACAAAAAGATAGCGTGAAAATTCCCGCGACTGTGCGAATGAACTCATCAGCGAGTGTAACTCTTTTGCCAACTACACCGCTGAAACCGAATTCAGGATATTTTATTGTGCTGAATTTTTCCACCATCAAAGATTTGCAGGGAAATGGATATAAAGATAGTGTGCGCAGTTTTCCTTTTTATACAATTGACAATGAGGAATTAAGCAGCATTGAAGGAATGGTTGCTGCTGTGAAAAATATTGATAAAGAAACGTATCGAGTTGCTGCAAAAAACATTTCGGATAAAAGGCAAAAAACTGCACAAGTTGTTGTAAGCGCATCAGGGAAATTTTTACTTTCGCAATTACCGAAAGGCGAATACACATTGAATGTCTTTTATGACCGAAACAACAACGGAGTGCTTGATGCAGGGAAGGTTTTTCCTTTTGTATTCGGCGAAAAATTTTATCCATACTCAGATACAATTAAAGTACGTCCGCGCTGGCCAGTGGAAGGCTTGATTGTACGGTGAGCAATCTGAAAATGAAATAGTACAGTGCTGAGGAACTAATTAAAAAATTATGTAACTCCTCAGCGTTATTGTTTATTCAAAAAATCCCTCCGCCAAAAAGACGGCGGACTTACAGCCTAACCCCCTTTT
>CAYHZL010000078.1:0-15427 GCA_964361075.1 uncultured Chitinophagaceae bacterium | reverse complement strand
GAGGGGGTGATTCGCCGCGGCGAACGAATTTTTAATTTGCCACGCTGAGTAGTTAAAAAAATAAATAAATAAAACTAAACTGCATCCAGTACAGAGTTCTGAGAATAAGGAAGTTTGTTCTATGAGTGAAGTTCTTTTCAACACCACTGAAGTTGCGAAAATGCTGCAAGTTAATAAATCGACTGTGAAGCGTTGGACCGACGAAGGAAAGCTTTCATGTTTTCGCACACCGGGAGGACATCGAAAATTTCGTGCTGAGGATTTGTATCAATTTATGTCGGACTTTAATTATGGTGTTGCAACGCTTGAGATACTTCCACAATTTGCGAATGATGCTGCAGTGCTTCGTCGGATTATTGCCGAAAAAGATCATCGCATTTTAAAATCAGTCTGTTTCTCTTCTGCTATCAAAGGAAAAAAAGAAGATGTCTTGAAAGTTTTTTCTGAAGCATACCGCGCTGGCATGTCGCTTCATGTACTCTTCGATGAAATTCTCATCCCAACATTGAAACGCATTAACGATGCTTCATCATCCGGAAAAATTTCTTTATCCGAAGTAAAACTTTCCATCAATGTTCTTTCTACATCTATTGTGCTTCTGAAAGATGTTATTGTGAAAACGTCATCCAAAAATAAAACGGTGATTTGTGCTTCGTTTGAAAATGAATCCGAAAATATTGAGTTGCGCGCAGTGGAATTGTTGTTCGAAAGCAATGGCTTTGATGTAATGAACATTGGTGCTAATGTTACAGACGAAATTCTTATACAACTGCTACAAAAAAATACTCCCCATGTAATTTGTCTGTATGCGGCAACCCTTCATGACCGAGAACAAGTAAAACAAAGTGTAGTAAGAATTTTATCTGTAACAACTCCATTGCAATTAAAAGTGATTCTTGGCGGAGCGGGATACGAATCGCTTTCGACAGAATTTGCTGATGAACAATCGGTGCAGTATTGCAAAACGTTTAACGAATTTTCATTGATTCAATTCAGCACAAAGACAACAGTATAGATGAATAAAGAATTTGTGTAATCATCTCTTTTCCTATCAATCCCACTTCGTTGCTTATCGCCTCATTTTTTTTTAACTTCTGCCTGTAGATTTACGCAAGTGCAAATAAATCATCCCCGCAGTCCCGCAAGGCGGGACGGGGTATTCGTCATGCCCGCGAAGGCGGGCATCCACAGTTTAGATTCCCGCCAAAAGCATGTCCCGAAGGGATCCCTTTGGGACGGGAATGACGACGCAAGTCCCGAAGGTCACGAAGTGTCCCAAAGGGATCCCTTCGGGAATGGCTTCGCCAGATCACTTTGTGACGTCGGGGTATTGAACCCAATAGAAAATAAATCAATTTATCAATTTCGAATCAATGAAGTATAATTTTTCTGAAATAGAACCGAAGTGGCAAAAGTATTGGGACGATCATCAAACATTTGCAACAACTGACGATACTTCAAAACCAAAAATGTATGTGCTCGATATGTTTCCATATCCGTCTGGCACGGGATTGCATGTCGGGCATCCGGAAGGATACACGGCGACTGATATTTTCTGCCGATACAAACGCATGAATGGTGTGAACGTGTTGCATCCGATGGGATGGGATGCGTTTGGTTTGCCTGCGGAACGATACGCAATGCAAACGAATATTCATCCGCACATTACAACGGAACAGAATATTAATAATTTCAGACGTCAGATTAAAATGCTCGGATTGAGTTACGATTGGTCACGCGAAGTTTTGACCACCGATCCGAATTATTACAAGTGGACACAATGGATTTTTTTGAAAGTGTACAATTCTTGGTTCGATGCTCGCGTACAGAAAGCGCAACCGATTGAAAAATTAATTCAAGAATTTGAACAGCACGGAACTACGAAGATTGAAAGTAAAGAACAATTCACTGCTGATGAATGGAAAAAGAAATCGAAAAAAGAACAGCACGATATTCTTGCAAATTTCCGTTTGGCTTATGTTGCAGAAATTCCGGTGAACTGGTGCGAAGGGCTCGGCACTGTGCTTGCAAATGAAGAAGTAACCGAGTGGACGGAAAAAGGGTACACTGTTGAACGCAAACCGCTGAAGCAATGGATGATGCGCATTACTGCCTACTCCGAGCGATTCTTAAAAGATGGCGTGCAATTGGATTGGCCTGCTTCAACATTGGAAATGCAGCGCAATTGGATCGGTCGCTCGGAAGGTGCGGAGGTTGATTTTCAAATTGTGAATCGAGACGAAAAAATCCGCGTCTTTACCACGCGGCCGGATACGTTGTTCGGTGCAACATACATGGTGCTTGCGCCCGAACATCCGCTTGTTGCTGTGATTACTTCCGAAGATAAAAAAATAGAAGTTGCGCACTACATACAACAAGCTGTTTTAAAATCAGAATTGGAACGCGGCACAGAAAAAGAAAAGAGCGGCGTGTTTACCGGCGCGTACGTTCTCAATCCCACAACGAAAAAAAATATTCCTGTGTGGATTGCCGATTATGTGTTGATGGGATACGGCACCGGCGCAATTATGGCGGTACCCGCGCATGATGAACGCGACTGGGAGTTTGCAAAAAAATTTCAACTACAAATCATTGAAGTTGTAAAATCTCCACACGATGTGCAGCAACAAGTGTTCATAGCGAAAGAAAGTGAATGTGTGAATTCTTCGAATGATGAGGTGAACATCAACGGGCTTTCGTACGAAGAAGCGTTCAAAAAAATTACGGAATGGTTGGAAAAGAAAAGTATCGGTAAAAAAACAATCAATTATAAATTGCGCGATTGGTTGTTCTCTCGTCAGCGATATTGGGGCGAACCGATTCCAATTATTTATCTCGAAGATGGAACGATGAAAACGGTGGATGAAAAAGAATTGCCGCTGCGTCTTCCTGAGCTACAAAAATTTCAGCCGAGCGGAACGACAGAATCGCCGCTTGCACTTGCAACAGAGTGGGTGAATGTTGTTGATAAAGAAACGGGATTGAAAGGACGCCGCGAGACGAACACAATGCCTCAATGGGCAGGTTCATGCTGGTACTATTTGCGTTACATCGATCCGAAAAATGACAATGCGTTTTGCTCGAAAGAAAAAGAAAAATATTGGATGCCGATTGATTTGTATGTCGGCGGCTCGGAACATGCCGTGCTACATTTGCTCTACGCGCGCTTCTGGCATAAAGTGTTACACGATCTCGGTTATGTTTCATCAATCGAGCCGTTTGCAAAATTGCGCCATCAAGGAATTATTCTTGGTGAAGATTCGCGCAAAATGTCGAAGTCGCGCGGCAATGTCGTCAATCCTGATGATGTGGTAAAAGAATATGGCGCTGATTCGTTACGTTTGTTTGAAATGTTTATGGGACCACTCGAAGAAATAAAACCGTGGAGTACCAAAGGTGTTGAAGGTGTGTATCGTTTTTTAAATCGTGTGTGGCGATTGTTTGTGAATGAAGAAACCGGCGAATTAAATTCAGCATTGAAAAATGTGAAGCCGAGTGCAGAGTTCGAACGTCTTTTTCATCAGACAATAAAAAAAGTTGGTGACGATGTAGAAGCGCTACGATTTAACACGGCAATTTCGCAAATGATGATTTTTGTGAATGAGGCGACAAAGCTTGAAGAACTTCCGCGCAAGTTGATGCAACAGTTTGTCTTATTGCTTTCACCATTCGCGCCACACATTGCAGAAGAGTTGTGGACGAAATTGGGCAACACAACATCTGTATCGCTTGAAAAATGGATTGCATATAATTCTGCACTGCTTGTTGCCGATGAAGTAACAATCGTTGCGCAAGTGAATGGTAAAGTACGAGCGAAATTTACAGCGCCGCTTGATGCAACAGAAACGAGATTAAAAGAACTTGCCATCGCTGAGCCCAACATGAAAGTGCATCTCGAAGGAAAGCAGATTGTAAAAGAAATTATTGTGAAGAATAAGTTAGTGAACTTTGTGGTCAGATAGCTTTTTACCACAGAGGCACGGAGACACAGAGAATTTTAAATGAACTTTGAACCCTTAGATTCTTCGTATAATGAATTAACAGGGAAGATTGTAGATGCAGCGTTTCAAGTGCATTCGAGTCTCGGTCCAGGATTATTGGAATCAGTTTACGAAAAATGTCTAATCATAGAATTACAAGAGAAAAAACTTAGAGTTGCAACTCAAGTCAATCTTCCAATTATCTATAAAAATAAAAATGTAGATACTAATTTGCGTATTGATATACTCGTTGAAGATAAGGTGATTGTAGAGTTAAAATCTGTAGAACAAATGTTGCCTGTTTTTGAAGCCCAACTACTAACCTATCTTAAACTTTCGGGCAAAAGAGTTGGTCTTTTAATTAATTTCAACGTTTCTATTATTAAAAAAGGAATCAAGAGAATTATTTTATAAATATTCTCTGTGCCTCTGTGTCTCTGTGGTGATTATGCTTTCAATAACTATTATAACGAAAAATGAAGAACAGAACATCGCGCGCTGCCTCAAAAGCATTCAGTGGGCGGATGAGATTATTGTTGTTGATGCGATGAGCACCGATGCTACTGTTGAACTGTGCAAGAAGTTCAATGCAAAAGTTGTACAACGTAAGTGGGAAGGATTTGCAAAACAAAAAATGTTTGCGCTCTCGCAAGCGAAGAACGAGTGGGTGCTTTCGCTTGATGCTGACGAAGAAATTACAGAAGAGTTGAAGATTGAAATTGAAAGTATCCTTTCATCGAATACAGACATTGCCGGTTATGAAATTCCACGAAAAAGTTTTTTTCTTGGCAAATGGATGAAGCATGGCGGATGGTATCCAGTACATCAATTACGGTTATTTAAAAAATCTGTTACTACAATGAATGTACGCCCAGTGCATGAAGGATTTGAAGTACAAGGAAAAATTGCACGATTGACGAATGCATTCAATCATTACACATATCATTCGTTACATCAGTATCTCGAAAAAATGAACGACTACACATCGCTTGAAGTCGTCAATAAACTTTCAGCACGACCGAACAAAAAAATCCAATGGTATAATTTTTTGTTGAATCCGAGTGCAGTATTTGTGCGCATGTTTTTTTCGTTGCAGGGTTTTCGTGATGGCTTCCATGGATTTTTATTAGCGATGTATTCATCGTTGTACACATTATTGGTGTATGCAAAAAGTTGGGAATATCAAATTGAAAATCCCTTTGGGACTGCAATGAAAAATAATTCTGCACAACCGCCGATTACCACCGAGCAGCTGCTCTCTCTTAAACAACTTCAATAATATGAAAATATTTTTTCGCATTGTTCGATATGTTCGTCCGTATTGGCGATGGCTCACGCTCTCGGTGATGTGTACAATTTTGTTTTCTATTTTTAGCGGTGCGTCAATTTATCTTACAATTCCGTTGCTTGAAACTTTATTTGAGCAAGCACCACCGGTAGTGCAGCAGCAAGCGGAAACACCGCCAAAGTTTAGTCTTATTCCGAATGAAATTATTGACGTTAAACATTCTTTTGAAAACAGACTGCGCACATTTTTATTCTCCGGCTCAAAATCGGATGCGCTTCTTAAAATTTGCGTTCTCATTCTTATTGTCTTCCTGCTCAAAAATGTTTTCGATTATTGCCAATCGTACTTAATGGCGACTGTTGAACAAAGTTTAATGCGCGACCTTCGGAATGCATTGTACCGTCATCTCCATAATCTTTCGCTCAGCTATTTTACCAATGAGCGTACCGGCAATCTTATTTCGCGCGTAACGAACGATGTCAATGTTGTTAATGGCGGAGTCTCTGCAAGTTTTGTAACGCTCATAAAAGAACCTTTGCTCATCATAGTTTTTCTTTCGATCGCATTTACGTTGAGTTGGAAATTAACACTGCTCGCTTTTATCGTTTTTCCATTTGTACTTCTCATTATTGCCGGAATCGGGTTACGCTTGCATAAACAAAGCGGTGTGATGCAGGAAAAAATGGCGGACATTACTTCGGTCTTGCAGGAAACAATTTCCAATGTGAAAGTGGTAAAAGCATTTGCGATGGAAGAATTTGAAAACAAAAAATTTCAGAAAGAAACACAAAGTTACTTCCGAACAATTTTAAAGATGACGCGCATCCGCAATCTTTCTTCACCGACAACTGAATTATTTTCGATTCTTGCCGGCGCTGTAATTATTTGGTTTGGAGGAAGACAAGTATTGATTACCGGCGAAATGAAAGCGTCGGAGTTTCTGGGATTTTTATTTGCAATTTTTCAAGTGATGCCGCCGGTGAAAGAATTAGGGAGCGTCAATAATCGCTTGCAAGAATTTTCCGCAGCAGGAAAACGCATTTTTGAAATCCTCGATACAAAACCGGCGATTCAAAATTCACCAAATGCAGTTTCGATAAGAGAACTTCACAAAGAAATCACGTTCGACAATATTTCGTTTTCATACTCAGACGAGCGTGAAATTCTTTCGAATATTAATTTGAATATTAAGAAAGGTGAAGTGATCGCAATTGTTGGTCCGAGCGGAGGGGGAAAGACAACGCTTGTTGATCTGATTCCAAGGTTTTACGATCCAACAGCCGGAAAAATTTTATTGGATGGTGTTGATATCAAAACAATAGATGTGAAGTCGCTTCGAGAGATGATTGGGATTGTTACACAGGAAACGATTTTATTTAACGATACGGTCCGCAACAATATTGCGTACGGTTTGCAGAACACTCCGGAAGAAAAAATTCGCGAGGCGGCGCGCGCGGCAAATGCGCTTTCATTTATAGATGCAATGCCGGCTGGTTTTGATTCTATTATTGGAGATCGAGGAACAAAAATTTCCGGCGGGCAACGGCAACGGCTTTCCATCGCGCGCGCGCTTCTCAAAAATCCACCGATCATGATTTTAGATGAAGCAACTTCCGCACTTGATTCAGAGAGCGAAATTCTCGTGCAGGAAGCAATTGAACGTTTGATGCAAAACAGAACATCATTCGTTATTGCGCATCGTTTATCAACCATTCGTAAGGCGGATAGAATTTTAGTTGTTGAACAGGGAAAAATTGTGCAAGAGGGAAAACATGCAGCGTTGATTCAACAAGAAAACGGACTGTATAAAAAATTATACGATATGCAATTTGCAGTATGAGGAAGAATGAATACGTCAAATAAATTTTCAACCGCTCTTTTCTTTTTGCTCGTTCTTCAACTTGCAAGTATTTCTATTTCTATTGCGGTTTCATCAATCGCATTTGGGTTGATGCTTTTATTATTACTAGTCTGGTCTTTCACCGAACGCCGATGGCTGCTTGCACGCACACCGCTTGATTATTTTATTCTCGTCTACATTGTCATCGAATTTTTAACAACGATCACTGCCGTACATCCGTTTGATGCATTACATAACACGAAACGATTATTACTCATACTACTTGTTTATGTAATTATTCTTTCGTTTGATTCGAAAAGGAAAATATTATTAAGTTTGAAAATAATTTCGGGTGTCATCGCTTTGCTTTCTGTTTTTGAAATCAGCGCTTATTTTTTTGAACATCAAGATCGCCTTTTTATGTTTCAGCATTACATGACGACCGGCGGATTAAAAATGATTATCGGTTTGCTGCTTATGCCGTTCTTATTCAATCCTCACACACCCAAAAAAGAAAAAATATTTCTTGCGGCAGCTTTTATTCCCGTGCTGCTTGCTTTGATGTTGACGAATACACGCAGTTCGTGGCTCGGATTTCTGGGCGGAATAATTCTTATCAGTGCATTACAGTATCGAAAATTATTTGCCGCACTTTTAATTTTTATTGCAGCCTTTTTTCTTTTTGCTCCGCAACATCAAGTGCAACGTGCAAAAAGTATTATTGATGTGAATGATCCTACCAATCATGCGCGGCTTGTGATGTGGAAAACCGGATGGCGCATTGCTCATAATTATCCGCTGCTGGGAATTGGTGATACCGATATTCACTACATGTACGAGAAATATAAAGATGCTGATGACGTTGAAGGGGGCGGGCATCTGCATAATAATTTTGTAACGCTGTTGGTTACCATTGGCGGCATTGGGCTCACCATCGTGCTTGCTCTTTTTGCAAAAATAATTTCTGTCGAATTTTCCCTTTTCAAAAAATTAAAAAATGATTGGCTGGCAGGTTCAATTGTGCTTGGCTCGCTTGCTGTCTTTATTGGTTTTCTTATTAACGGAATGTTTGAATGGAATTTCGGTGATCACGAAATAATGGTATTTGTGTGGAGTAGTATCGGTTTGGTTTTTGCGGCAGATCGTGTTAGTGCAGAGGAGAAATAATGGCAGCGCTTTCCGTTATTGTGATTACAAAAAATGAAGCACACAACATTGTTGATTGTTTAGAAAGTGTGAAGTGGGCTGATGAAATTATTATTGTTGATGCGCAAAGCAAAGATGCAACTGTAGAAATTGCCAAAAAATATACAGACAAAATTTTTGTGCAGCCGTGGCTTGGCTTTGCTGAAGCAAAACAATTTGCTGTTCAACATGCAACCAACGATTGGATTTTATGGCTCGATGCTGATGAACGTGTATTGCCGGAACTTGCATTGGAGATTCAGCAGTTGATTGAACATCAGCCGAAGGAAGCTGCATTTACAGTTGCGCGCCGCGCGTATTTTCTTGGAAAATGGATTAAACATTCAGGATGGTATCCGGGACGAGTGCCGCGTTTGTTTCATAAAGAACGCGCGTCGTTTAATTCTGCGGCTGTGCATGAAGGGTTGGATATTCGCGGTGCAATTGGTGAATTACAAAACGATTTGCTTCACTTCACCGATCCGAATCTGTATCACTATGTAGCAAAATTTAATCGTTATACAACACTTGCCAGCGAAGAACTCTTCAAAAAAAATAAGCATTTTACACTTGCTGATGTGTTGGTTCGTCCATCGTGGTTTTTTATCCGCATGTATTTTTTTCGGCTCGGATTTTTAGATGGCGTGCAAGGTCTGCTTCTTGCAATACTTTCTTCGATGTATGTGTTTACAAAATATGCTAAATTATGGGAGAGACGGAATCAGTGAACAGTGAACAGTGAACAGTGAACAGTTAACAGTTAACAGTGAACAATGAACAGTAAACAGTAAACAGTAAACAGTAAACAGTGAACAGTTACTATATCGAGATTTCTGAACAATTCAAGAAACGTTATTCAATAACAATACTATGAAATTCGGATTAGTTGGAAATACATCAAAAGAATTATTGTATGAAGCGATTGGGTTTTTGTTTGAACTGAAGAAAACGCAACCTGTCGAGTTCTATGTTCACGACGCAATCGGAAAATTGATAAACAAGAAACTAAAAAATATTACCATCCCCAAAAAAAATATTCTTTCTTCCGAAAAGTTAGTACAGCAAAGTGATATCATTATTGCTCTCGGCGGAGATGGAACGATTCTTTCTGCGGCGCGTATGGTTGGTCGTGCTGCCGTCCCGATTCTTGGAATCAATTTAGGCAAGCTTGGTTTTTTAGCGGAACTTTCTATCAGCGACATGGAATTTTTCATTCACGATATTCTTCGCAATAATCATGTTGTTGAAGAACGGACTGTAGTGAAAGCAACAATCGAAGGACACGATGAAATATTTTTTGCGTTGAACGATATCGTGATTGACAAAAGCAGTTCATCGCGAGCGATACATGTGACAGCGTACGTCAACAATGAATTTCTCGTGAGCTATACCGGCGATGGATTAATTGTGTCCACGCCAACCGGTTCAACCGGCTACGCACTTGCCGCAGGCGGTCCAATTGTTGTTCCGGCAACGCAGGCAATAACCATTCAGCCGATTTCGCCGCACTCGCTCACAGCACGCTCCGTCATTCTTCCTGATACAAGTTCACTCCGCATTGTTGTTGAAGAAGCGTCTGAAGCTGTTCGCATTACTGCCGATGGACAAAAAGAATTAGTTGTAAAACCGCCGCTGACTATCATGGTGCAAAAAGCGGACTACACAATAAAATTGATTAAACGAAAAGATAGAAGTTATTACGATGTTCTTCGCACAAAATTAATGTGGGGAAAAGACGCGCGTCATTCGAAGGAAAGTGAAAAAAAATTATGAAAAATAAATTATTGATAGCAGCACTGGCAATTATTATTGGAGCGTGCGCGATGAAAGAGGCGTACACCATTACCGTTGAATCATCGGGAACAAAAATTGCAACGGGAAAATTGACACGTTCTCTTTTGGAAACGGATAAAGATTTTGCCGGCTGGTTTAAATATGAATACAGTGCGTATCAACCAGAAAAAACTTCGACAGCATTTCTTGATTCAACAATGAAAGATAAGACGTGCATTGTGTTCCTTGGAACGTGGTGTTCAGATTCGCGGCGCGATGTTCCGAGAATGTTGAAAGTGTTGGATTCTGCAAAAGTTTCTGAAAAAAATATTTCATTGTACGGAGTTGATCGTCTTAAAAAATGTGAAAGCGGCTTGGCGGAAAAATATCATATTACCCGCGTACCAACACTTATCATATTGAAAGATAGTACCGAAGTGGGAAGAATTGTTGAGAAGCCAACCGAAACGATTGATCGTGATATGGTAAAGTTGATAAAAAAGTTTTAGGAAGAAAATTAGTAACTAATCAGTGTAATAAATGTTTCAAATAATTTCCTACAAAAACACAAAGAAAAAACATAGCCACATTCGCCGCGGCGAATGTGGCTATGTTTTTGGGGTGAGTAGTTACAAAAATTATTTAATTGTATCCGTAGCTCCTTCCATAATCCACTGCTTTAATCCACGGATTTGATTTTGATTCAGCTTTCGATAGGGAGGCATGGGAACAGAACCCGGGCGACCTTCCACACTCCAAATTAATCTGCTCAACGATGTATCTTTTGGAATAACTACATCATAAAATCTTCCACGAACTCCGGAATAATCTGACAAATCGAGATTACTTGCTCTTGTTTTCGCATCATGGCAATCAGTAATAGCACATCCAATATTAAATAATGGTTGGACTTGTCTGTAGTAACTGATATTTTTGTCGGGAAAGACAATATCGTCAAGCGACTGAACGGAATTACTTCCATCTTTGCATGCAAACAAAGCGAGTGCACATGTTAGTGCCAAATACCCAAAAAACAATGTGTTGTGAATTTTCATTTTTTAAATTTATTCTATATAGGGGTAAATACCCCGCCTCTTGCGGCGTGATGTCATTCCCGCACGTTTTTGGCGGGAATCTATTCTGTGGATGCCCGATAAAAACATTCGGGCATGACAAATACTCCGTCCCGCCTTGCGGGACTGTGGAGATTTTTATTCTTCAAAAAGCGTAAAGCGTTTTTCTATCATCAGAATGAAATTGACAGAAGATTTTATTTTAATATAATGATTATCAGAAAAAAAAGTTGTACCATTTATTCACCATTTAAATCACTGACTATTATGAAACAATATCTTTTTATTCTGTGTGCAGTTTTCTTCGTTGAGTCTGCTTTGGCACAAGATTTTTGGAGTATATATGAACGAGTGCCTCTCGAAGGATTTCGTTCAATCGGTATCAGTGTCTCACCTCAGCTGTTTTCGCCGCGAGAGAATAATTCATTACCCGATTCGCTTCGCATTCAGTTTAATTCGGCAATGCCATGTATTGAATATCGCCAGCTCGATTTGCGCATTGCCATTGGTTACAATACCTATGAATTAAGCGGTGAAAAAAAATCAGCATATTCATTATATGCAGAATCAGCAACAGATATTGCGTTGGGTTCTAAACGGAGCGCGTTGTTTCTGCCGATTATTATTGCTACCAATTACATTCGCGCCGAAAGTGTTAATAAGCTGTCGCGTCGCTTCGATGTTGGCAGTGTTGGCATCGGGACAGGGTTAAAATACCGTTCTCTTTCCGAATCGTTTGGTGTGCAAGCGTATGCAGGCGGAGTTATTTATTACAGCACAGCAGGATTCAGCATTGAAAATGGCTCATCTACTTCGTTACGAGCTGAAATAGATTTTCTTCTTCCGCATATTGTATCTGATGGAATAATTTTTGGATATCGATTTGAATCGCAAGCGTGGTCGCTTTCCGATGCACGGCTTAATTACAGCCGCGTATATCACGGACCATTTATTGGAATATTTTTTTGAATAGGAAGCAAAAAAAATGTTCTTTTTGAATGAATAGTGCGAATTGACCCGCAATAATTTCTGCTAATCAAACCTTTCAAACCCAAGTGTAATCTTGAATTCAATAACTGAAGGGCATCTCTAAAAACTAATTTAATGGAACACGAATAACACTGATGGGACTGATTTTCACTGATAAAAAATCCGTATTAATCCGTTTAATCCGTGTCATCAGTGTTCTATTTTTATTCATTCGTGAGTTTTTAGAGATGCCCTGAAGTTATGCATTACAAAGTAAGCAGATGGAGTCCACCTTCCTATAAATAAGGTGAACTCCATCTTTTGCCTTTTGCGTAACGTAAATCAATAAGGTATGGCATAAAGTTTTAAGATGAAAAAGTTGTGATTTATATTGAGATTGATTATGTTTACATCATTGAAAAAGTTCACTATTGAATGACTAATTCGCAATGGCGCCGTAGGCGCCATACATACTTCCTTATTATGAGAAATTATCTCGCACGACAACATCGCACTATACTCGCTGCGTTTATTTTTTGTTTGTTCTCAAACGCAATTGCTCAGTATTCAGTTCCTTTGCCTAAGCAACCAGAAAAAAAAGGTTTTGACTTTGAAAGTCAGACTTTGATTGAAAGTTTCCCCAAGTTTGATATTGCGTTAGATTCAATTCTTTCGCAGATGAGCAGCGCTGCACGCGAGATTAACCCTTCAATTAATGCTCTCATCATTTACAAAGTAAAAGTACGCTCGTTGTTTAAGGAAGATTTGCGAGCGAGTGAAGCACAATATTTATCTAATTATTTCGAAAATAAAATACGCGTTACACTTTCGCGCGGCAGGTTTGCTATACTTGGCGGAAATGATCTGAAAACACTTTCAGTAAAAGTAACCGACTCCACACTGCAAGTGAAAAACATAATGACCGATAAGCAATTGCAGGATTTTGCGAAAGAACATAACGCCCATGGTATTCTTGCTGTTGATGTGATGGTAACACCGACACAGTTAGTATTCTTTTTAAATTTAACTGATGTAAACGGTTTTTCAACGTGGAACAAAGAATTTCGTGCAAGTTATATTTACTTCCCACCAAATATACCTGCAGATCTTGAATCTCAATATGCATTGAAGAAAAAAACGGGTCTGTCTGTCGGGCATTTAAATTTTGGATTTTCGTATACAAGCGCATTAGGAATAAAAGGTGAAAGGCCGCAAGGAAAAGTTCAAACCATACAATTAGGGTATCGTTGGTACGAGATGGGAACAATTTTCCCTGATCTTGATTTCTTTTTTGATGGAAGACTGAACTACGCTCCAAAAATAGGAAAAACCGGATACATGTTTACGCCCGGTATGTCTTTTGAACTTTTTGGAAACGAATCAGTTGGTCCGAAACTTTTTATGTTTGATTTATACGGCGGTGTGTATTCTGTTTCGGAATTATTCACGTTTACGTACGGTGCAGGACTTTCACTTCGAATGAGTAGAAGACTCGGGATTGGTTTACAATTACAAAATCTTGGTACCACGGTTGAAACGACAGATTTTGTTCCCGCCGGCACATCATATTCCGTTATATTTAGTTTTGTTCTCTAAACATTTCTTTAATCGGAGAATAACAATGAAATTTGTTTTTGTTTTATTATTTGTTACAACATACATTTTTGCACAAGTTCCTACGGAACAAGATACTATTGCTGCGCCCTTAAAAGATTCCATCATAGTAGCAAAGGAAAAAGAAATTTCGGTTCAACAACAACAGCCGCAAGAAATTAAAGAGTATAAATCTACTCAGCGAGCAGCAACACTCGTTGAGCCGCCGTTGCAAGCACAACAACCTCGCACACAAGCACCATCGGCAAATGTACACATGAGCACTCCGCTGATTAACATGGATATCATTCTTGATTTATACAATAAAGATATTGATTTCATTGTGGAGTACGAAGGTAAAGCCGCAAGCAATTTCACTCCCTATGGAAATCAACAGCAAGGAAGCGGGAAGAGCAGCGGTGCAGAAAGCAAAACAAGACCAAGCGAAAAAGATGTTTCCTATATTGTTGCCGATACTGTTACTGTGTCCGAACAAAAAGATATGATGCAGGGAACCTATACGAAAGAAGATACGAGATATAATCGCGCTATGATCTATTTGCATGCTGCTCAGAAAAATTTTTCAGACCGCCGATATGATGAGGCATTGAAAGATATTAATAAATCCATTTCTCTTGCACAGAATATTGCAATGGCTCATTCAATAAAAGGCTCGATTCACTATATGTTGCGCCAAGTTGGCGAAGCAAAAAAAAGCTGGGAGCGCGCGTTAGAATTAGATCCGTCGTTAGATAATGTTCGTGCGTTGTTATATAGATTGAACTAATAATTTTTTTAAGGAAGTTTTATGAATTCATCTCTTCTTGGTTATGTGTTATTTTTTATAGCGGCGTATGTGTTATTAGTACTCGGCGCGGACGTAACGTTAGTGGAATCAATCCAAAGCAGGTATGTTGCACGTTCGCTTGTACATTATGTTCATGTGCCCGGACTTGTGTTTGTTGTACTGGGAGTTTTAGCTTCCACGTTGATTAGTTATCAATTTAAGGAAATTGGCAAAGCAATTCGCTCACTCTACTTTGTCTATTTTCACAACAAAATTGATTTTCAACATTATATTGATTCGATCGTTGACATCGCAAAATATTTACAAACACACGATATTGAATCTCTCGAAGAATATGCAAACCAGCTTTCATATCCATTTTTGCGCGAAGGTCTTTTACTGTTGGTGAACGGTTACAAGAAAGAAGATGTGCACGAAATTCTTGGAGCAAAGTTAGAAAATGAAACGCATCGCGAACAAATTGACGATGATGTGTTTCGCTCAATGGCAGGTTATTCGCCGGGCTTTGGTATGTTAGGAACAACAGTTGGTTTAATTCAAATGTTTTCCGCAAAGATTGATGCTGCCTCAGGCTTTGGTCCAATTTTAGCAGGTCTTGCGGTTGCATTTACCACAACATTGTATGGCTTAATACTTTCTAATTTTATTTTCCAGCCGTTTGCCGATAAAGTTGAACGCCGCACCGAAGATGAAATGATTTTAAAAACGATGCTTATTGATGGTTTGTTGTTGGTTCAGGAAAAACGTCATCCAATTTATATTCAGGATAAATTATCAACGTATGTTCCGCACTCACGGTCTTTGAAAACAGGAAAAGTTGTTACATTAGGAGCTCAAAAAGCATAATCGGATTGTAACTCCTAAGTAACTGATGTTACGCACGTTGGGAAAATGCCTAAAACATTAAGGTCGTCATGC
>CAYHZL010000077.1:0-15486 GCA_964361075.1 uncultured Chitinophagaceae bacterium | reverse complement strand
TCAAATCTCGCCTGAAAGAACCGCAAATATTTTGGTTCGTAGACCATTTTCAATCCTGTAATATTTTTTCGATTTTCAAATACTGATTCAACAGATTCAGCCAACACATCGCAATGTGCCTGCGTGTACACGCGGCGGGGAAATGTGAGACGTACTAATTCCAACTTGGGAAAATAATTTTCTCCGGTTTCTTTATTGCGTCCCGCAGAAACAATTCCGCGTTCCATCGAACGGATTCCAGAATCAAGATATAATTCAGCAGCCAACGTTTGAGCTGGAAATTGCAGTTGTTGTAAATGAGGCAAAAATTGTTTTGCATCCAAAAAAATTGCGTGCCCGCCGATTGGCTGAACAATTGGAACACCGATACTCAATAATTTTTCTCCGACATATTCAACTTGTCCAATGCGTGCTTTAATGTGATCATACTGCACTGCTTCTTCAATACCAATTGCCATCGCTTCAAGATCGCGTCCTGCAAGTCCGCCATACGTATGCAAACCTTCGTACACCACAACCATGTTGCGCGCTTCTTCAAAGACATCCCAATCATTAAGTGCGAGGAAGCCGCCGATATTTACTAACAAATCTTTTTTACCGCTCATCGTCGCGCCGTCGGTGTACGAACACATCTCTTTTAAAATTTCAGCAATGGTTTTTTCTGCAAAACCTGCTTCACGTGTTTTTATGAAGTATGCATTTTCAACAGCGCGTGTCGCATCGAGAATTACTTTGATACCATGTTGCGAGGCAAGCGCGCGCACCTGTCGGAGATTTTCCATCGAAACAGGTTGACCGCCCGCCATGTTTACAGTGACGGCAACGGAAACATACGGAATATTTTTTGCGCCGACTTCCTGAATTAACTTCTCTAATTTTTGAATATCAACATTGCCTTTAAAGGGATGCAAGTGTTGCGAATCATGCGCTTCATCAATAATGACATCGACAAATGTTCCACCGGCAAGTTCTTGGTGCAATCTCGTTGTTGTGAAATACATATTGCCGGGAACAAAATTACCGGACTTAATTAAAATTTTCGAAATAATATTTTCAGCGCCGCGTCCTTGGTGTGTCGGCACTAAATATTTATAGCCGTAGTACTGTTGAACTTTTTCTTCGAGATGATAAAAATTTTTGCTTCCTGCATACGCTTCATCGCCAAGCATCATGCCAGCCCATTGATGGTCGCTCATCGCATTTGTTCCGCTGTCTGTCAGTAAATCTATATACACATCTTCAGAACGAAGAAGAAACGTATTGTATCCAGCTTCCTCAATCGCCTTCAATCGTTCTTCACGTGTTGTCATTTTCAACGGTTCAACAACTTTAATTTTGAAAGGTTCAGCCCACGAGCGGCGTTCTAATTTTGCCATAGGAACTCCAAAAATTTTAATGTGAATGAAATAATTGTATGCGTATAAAATTTATGAATTTGTTTTGTGCCGGTGAATGTCAATCAAATCTGAAAGCAATGCAATACCGGTTTCAGTTTTTCCGGCACCGGCTCCGGTAATGTTTGTTGCACCAAGTTCATCAGAAATAATAGTAATAGAATTTGTCGCGCCCATAACATGAGCTAAAGGATCGCTGAACGGAATTTTTTCCGGCGACACCGATGCAGAAATTGTATCTCCAATTTTTTTAATACTGCCTATCAGCTTCCACCGTTTTCCTTCTGCATGTGCTGCATCAATATCTGCTTCGGAAATATTTGTAATTCCATTGCGGAGAACTTCGTTCGGTTGTAATGTTTTGCCAAACGCGACCGTGCTAAGAATAAGAACTTTTGCTAACGTATCGAATCCTTCAACATCTCCTGAAGGATTTGCTTCCGCATAGCCAAGTTGCTGTGCATGGGCAAGCGCTTCGGCATAACTTTTACCATTTTCCATTTCCGTAAGAATTAAATTTGTTGTGCCGTTCAATATTCCTTTTATTTCACGAATTGTTGCACCGGCTAAACCATACTTTATTGTGTTGAGCACAGGAGTTCCGCTCATTACAGTTCCTTCAAATTGAAGCTGAACATTATTTTCTTTTGCAAGCGAAATTAATTCGTGGTACGCCAATGCAATTGGACCTTTGTTTGTTGTAACGACATGTTTCTTCAAACGTAATGCTGTGCGGATGTGATCGAGTGCCGGCTGTCCGGTTTTAATATCTGTATAACTTACTTCGATAATAATGTCTGCATTTGTTTTACGAATCATCTCAAGACTGTCCGATTTTTCATTGCTTACTTTTCCTGTGTTGCGAACTGTTGTCAATATTTCTTCGATATTAATTCCGTTAGCGTTATGAATGGAACCTTTCAATGCGTCGCAAATAGAAACAACGGTGAATTCGCATCCGTATTTATTTAATAGCGGCACTTTGTTTTTGTGGAGCAATTCAGCAAATCCTTGACCGACAACTCCGAATCCAATAAAAGCAATTTTGTAGTTCATAGTGTATTTCTTAATTTATTTTGTGATTAGTTCACGCTGAAAAAGTGAGAATCACGGTGGGTCAGACATTCTTGTCTGACGTTTTTTGTAAAATTTTTGACAGACAGGAATGTCTGTCCTACCAATCCTTGACTTTTTCAGTGAGAACTAATTAGTCGAATCTTAAAAAGTCGGGTTCACATAACCTTCCGAAGGTTATATTTTTTTGAATAACGTATTTCAGAAGGATTATTGCACTTTAAGTAAAAAACCTTCGGAAGGTTTCCTGTTTTTTAAAGGACAACTAAATACTGTTACTTGGAGGTTTAAGATACGAAAAAATTTGTTTTAGTCGTAATGAGTTTTCCAAATTAATCAGTTATATTACAACAAGTGGTTCATGGTAACACCGAAATATTTCGGATGATAATAGATTAAAAAATACAATGAAAAAAATATTTTTTGCAGTCTCCGCTTCACTTCTCTGTATACTATTTCTTTTTGTTCTTCAAAACAACAAAACTGAAAAAGAAAAAGAAAAAGAAGAAGGACATGCCGATGAAGCATTCGAATGGTGGTATTCTCAGCGTGCGTTGCCGGATAATACAATTTCTGCAGAAGGTTTAACGCGCGCCGTACAATACACCGAAAAAGTAATGATGCGCTCGCAATTCAATAAAAAATCTTCAAGCGGTCAATGGGAATCAATTGGTCCGGACAATATTGGAGGACGAGTATTATCGTTGGCGATAGATCCCGATAGTACAAATATTATTTGGGCAGGCTCGGCAAGTGGCGGATTGTGGCGTTCAACGAGTGGAGGCATCGGAGCGAAAGCGTGGGAATATGTGAACACAGGATTTTATTTGCTTTCGGCAAGTACGATTGCAATCAATCCTGTAAATGCAAATGAAATGTATGTTGGCACCGGAGAAATCAGCGGATATAATTTGGGACAAGTCGGAACTCCTGCCGCGCGTTCAACGTACGGACTTGGCGTTATTAAAAGTACGGACAGAGGAAAAACATGGCAGCAAACTGGGTTGACATGGCTTTTCAATCAAACTCGTTCTGTGCAAAAAGTTGTCATCAATCCAAAAAATACAAAAACAATTTTTGCCGCAACATCCGAAGGAACATATCGCTCGTACGATGCAGGCACAACATTTATTCGTGTGCATGATACATTAATGGCGATGGATGTTGTTCTTAATCCTGTTGATACAACAGTTGTATATGTTGCATGTGGTCAGCGTAACACTTCACCTAATCCGGGATTATATAAATCAACAAACGGAGGGGGAACATTTACAAAACTTACCGGAGGATTGCCGACAACTGATTTTGGACGCACATCGCTCGCTATATCACCTTCAAAAGATTCCGTTGTGTATGCAAGCGTTGCCAATGCTGTCTCTCATAAAATTGAAGGATTATTTCGCACAACCAATGCAGGTGTAACTTGGCAAAAAAAAGATTCTGTAAATTATGTGAATGGACAAGGTTGGTATGATAACGTGTGCGCTGTTCACCCAACAAATGAGAATTTTGTTTTAGCCGCGGGACTGGATATTTATAAATCAACGACAGGCGGAAATTATCTTGTTAAAAAGTCTGATTGGTGGTATCCCAATAATTTAGGTGTTTTTCCTGCAGGTGGTTCTGAAGGTCCAGATTATTACGCACACGCTGACCATCATGCCATTATGTTTGATCCCAAAAATCCGAATAGAATATTTTTTGGAACTGATGGTGGTGTGTTTGAATCTACCGATGGCGGTGAAACATTTTCCGGACGCAATGGAGGATTTATTACAACACAATTTTATAATGGATTTGATAACGCAGCAACGGATTCGTTAATAGCTCTTGGGGGATTGCAAGATAACGGGACTGTGAAGTATCAAGGAGCGCCATCGTGGAATAAAGTGTTCGGCGGCGATGGCGGCTGGTGCGCGATTGACCCTACAAACAAAAATGTTATGTTTGAAGAGTACGTGTATTTATATATTTCTAAAACAACAGATGGCGGTGTTAACTGGAAAAATATTTTTAACAGCACTGCAGATTCATCAAACTTTATTGCGCCATTTGTTCTATCACAGTCTAATCCAAATGTGTTATATGCCGGCACAAAAAAAATTATGAAATCTACAAACGGAGGCGCTTCGTGGTTTTCAACAAATAATAACACTGTGCTAAACGGTGCAAATATTTCGTGCATTGCAGTAAGCAACACAAGTTCCGATACGTTGATTGCCGGAACGGGGCAACGTGTAACGCCAATCTTTGAATTATTTTATTCCACAAATGGCGGATCAACATGGACGAAAACAATTTCATCGTTGCCAAACCGGTATCCAACCGATCTCACGTTTGATCCAACGAATAATAAAATTGCGTATGCAACATTTTCTGGATATGGAACATCGCATGTTTTTAAATCTACAGACGCAGGTAAAACGTGGAGCGATATTTCTTCCAACTTGCCGGACTTGCCGACACAGTCAGTATGTGTTGATCCGGGATATCCGTCCAATATTTATGTCGGAACGGATTTAGGTGTGTATCGAACGACAAACGGCGGCACGACTTGGGAAACATTTTTCGATGGAATGCCATACTCCATGGTGCTTGATGTAGGAATATCAAAATTAGATCGCCGTCTTCGTGCCGCAACTTTTGGCAACGGAGTGTACCAACGCAAGCTTGAACCAAGTATTCCGGTAAATGTAAAACTTGTTGATGCCACCGTACCAACTAACTTTTTCTTAAGTCAGAATTATCCGAACCCGTTTAATCCTACAACAAATTTCGAATTACACGTAGCGGCTCGTGAATATATTTCGCTTTCTATTTTTGATGTGTCGGGAAAAGAAGTTGCGAAAATAGTGAATGAACAAAAAGATGCCGGCGTGTATAAAGTTCAATGGAATGCAAATGCTGTTTCCACCGGAATGTCCGCCAAAGGCGGATACGCCTCAGGCGTATATTTTGCGAGAATGAACGCAGGAAAGTTTACAGCAACTCGGAAAATTCTTTTTGTAAAATAAATATTCATTACGAGAAGCAAAAACCATAGCCACAGATTCGCAGATTAAATTTTTAAAGGGCATCTCTAAAAACATTGTCGTCATTGCGAGGGAGCGAAGCGACCGAAGTTCCGAAGGAATCCCTTCGGGACAATCTTTCAATTAAAAAGAAAAAACGAGATTGTGCCGAAGGCATTCCGTTGGAACTTCGCCAAAGAACGGCTCGCAATGACAATTTTTTTAGGTTTTTAGAGATGTCCTAAAAATATATATTTCATAACTTCTGTGAATCTGTGGCTTAATCTCTTATTTTTATCACTTTATGATTTCATCCAACACTCTCTCATCAGTACGGTCAATTGTCGGAGAAGAAAATTATTCTGATGCACAAGAAGACAAAATAGTGCATTCGTATGACGGCACGCCGTTGCTCTCCGTTCTTCCGTGCGCAATAGTACGTCCGACTACGAAGGAACAAATTTCTGAATTGGTACAACTTGCAAACAAAGAAAAATTTGCAATTGTAACACGCGGCGCAGGTACGGGATTAAGCGGAGGTTCCGTGCCGGTTGAACATTGCATCGTCATGGTTCTTTCGCATTGGAATACAATTTTAGAAATTGATGAAGAAAATCTCACCGCTACTGTTGAACCCGGCGTTATCACTTCTCAATTGCACACCGAAGTAGAGAAGAGAGGTTTGTTTTATCCGCCCGATCCGGGCAGTATGAATATTTGTACGATTGGCGGAAATGTTGCAGAAAATTCCGGCGGACTTCGTGGATTGAAATATGGTGTAACAAAAAATTATGTAATGGGATTAGAAGTTGTTCTTCCGACCGGTGAAATTATTTTTTGCGGCGGAAAAACTGTGAAGGATGTCGCGGGGTATAACCTGAAAGATTTCTTCATCGGTTCTGAAGGAACGCTTGGCATTTTCACAAAAATAATTTTGAAGCTTGTTCCCAAACCACAGACAAGCAAAACAATGCTTGTGTATTTCAACAATCGGCGCGATGCAGCACGCACAGTCTCTGCAATTATCGCGAATAAAATTATTCCTGCGACATTGGAATATCTTGACGCGACCACAATTAAATGTGTCGAAGAATTCACGCACATCGGACTTCCTACAACAATTGATGCTTTGCTGCTCATTGAAGTTGATGGACATCCTGCAGTGGTGGAAGAAGAAGCGCAGCGTGTTGTTGATGTCTGCAAAGCAAATAACAGTTCTGAAATAAAAATTGCGCAAACGGAAGAAGAAGCGATTAAATTAAAAACTGCGCGCCGTTCGGCTTTCTCTGCACTTGCCCGCACAAAGCCGACAACGATTTTGGAAGATGTACCCGTACCGCGCAGCGAAGTTTCTGCAATGCTCGATTTTATAGAAGCGACTGCAAAAAAATACAACCTGCTTATCGGAACATTCGGGCATTTTGGTGACGGAAATTTACATCCAACGTGTTTGACTGATGAAAGAGATACAGAAGAAATTCATCGTGTTGAAAAAGCATACGAAGAAATATTTGCCGAGTCGGTACGGCTTGGCGGTACCATTACAGGCGAACATGGAACCGGACTTGCAAAACGAAAATATTTGCATCTTGTTACAGGCGACACTTCCATAGAGATCATGCGCGCATTGAAAAAAACACTTGATCCTAATTCAGTTCTCAATCCAACAAAAATTTTTACTTTGTAGTTTTTTTTCTCTGCGAATTCCATATCTATGAATAGTAAAAGTTTTTTTTCAGACGTTAACATTCCCAATGACGATGTTCTCACCAACTGCATGCACTGTGGTTTGTGTTTACCAACTTGTCCGACATATTCATTAACCGGAAACGAACGCTCTTCACCACGGGGAAGAATACGCCTCATTAAATCTGTTGCCGAAGGAACATTAGAAATCACACCGCGATTTGTGGATGAGATGAATTTTTGTCTCGATTGTCAGGCATGTGAAACAGCATGTCCTGCGGGAGTGAAATATGGTTCATTGGTAGAAGCAGCTCGTTCTCAAATTTTTCAGCAAGGGAAAGAAAGTTTCAAAGAAAATATTTTGAAAAAAATATTTCTTACTCGAATTCTTTCTCATAAGCGTTTGTTAAAATTTGTTTCGCGCGTGTTGAGAATTTATCAGCAACACGGTTTTGAATGGTTTATGAATGTATCCGGCTTGATTCATTTTTTCACTCCGAAGTTAGCAAAGATTCAAAAACTTTCTCCGCGCATTGATATAAAATTTTTTGACGAATCCCATCCAGAAATTATTTCACCAAAAGAAAAACCAAAATACCGCGTTGGATTTTTAAGCGGCTGCATTATGAATGTAGCATACACAGGTGTTCATGATGATACAGTGCAAGTGTTGCTACACAATAATTGCGAAGTTGTTATTCCAAAAAATCAGGAATGTTGCGGATCGCTGCAAGCGCACAACGGTGATATTGAAACGGCACGAAGATTAGCGAAACATAATATTGATGTTTTTCTACAATACGATCTTGATGCCATTGTGATGAATTCTGCCGGTTGCGGCGCGTTGATGAAAGAGTACGGACATTATCTTGAACATGATGCGGAATATGCGGAGAAAGCAAAATTATTTTCGTCTAAAGTAAAAGATCTGACGGAATTTTTATTTTCTATCGAGTACATAAAACCGGAACAAGAATTTTTACACCGCGTTGCGTACCACGATGCGTGTCATCTTATCCATGCACAAAAGATAAGTGCAGAGCCGCGTGCATTATTGAAATCAATTCCCGGAATTGATCTTGTTGAATTACATGAAGCATCGTGGTGCTGCGGCAGTGCAGGCATTTACAATGTTACGCACTACGAAGATTCGATGAAATTGCTTGAACGAAAAATGAGCAATGTGAAAGAAACAAAAGCAGAATATATTGTTGCCGGCAATCCCGGTTGCATGGGACAAATGGAATATGGCTGTTCACTGTTCAATGTGAAAACGGAAATCGTACATTTTGCAACTTTGTTGCGGAAGGCGTATCGAATTTAATTATTATTGAAAAGGTCATTGCGAGCCGTTTTTTGGCGAAGTTCCAACGGAATGCCTTGGGCACAATCTCGTTTTTCTAATACTTTGGAGATTGCTTCGGTCGCTTCGCTCCCTCGCAATGACTTTTTAAAATAAATTTACAAAGCGTAATTCAGAGAGATGCTTGCAATAACATTTCTCGGCAGACCGGGTTCAATAAACGCTGCACGTGAATAGTCAAGCAACGATGATTGTCGATCAGGGTTAATCCAAATCGAAGAAGCGTATTTCGTATCGAAAAGATTATTGATGCGAACAAAAACGCGCACAGTGAGATCATTCAACAAAGAAAAATCTCCTCCAAGAACTGCATCGGCAATTGTGTATGCAGGTACGGAAAGTGTGTTTGCATCATCAACAAAATATTTTCCTGTGGTGCGCAATTCACATTCGGCAAAAGTGTGCGTAAAAAATTGCGGCACAAATCGGGCACGAAGAGTTGCAAACATATTTGGAACACCCGGCATCGAATTATTTTTGTAGTCGGCAAACATTCCTGCTTTTGATGCACTGTAATAGACCGAATCAACTTTGTATTCATAAAAAATATTTTTTGCATAAGTAACTGCACCCATCAATGATACACCGTGAGCAAATTGAATTTGGGCTCCGGCTTCAATTCCGGTGCGCGATGTTTTTCCTGCAGTAAAATAAAATCGTCCGCCGCGATATGGAATAATATCATTCGTTACTGACACAGAATACAGCGCGACATCGTACGAAAGTGATTGCAATACGGAAGCGTTATCAAACTCTACGATTTGTTTGGCGCCGACTTCGTACGTAATAGAGCGAACAGGCGAGAGAAGAGAGTTTATTGAACGGACTGTATCTTCGCCAAACACAGAAGGCGGATCTGTTTCGTTGCCTGCCGGAACTTCAACGCCGCCGCCGATATTTGCATACAGAGCAAACGACGGAGTGAAGCGATAGACAACTCCGGCTTTGGGTGTAAATTGTGAGAATGACCGTTCTTCATTTATTGCAGGAGTGATAAAATTATTATAGTAGTACGTAATATTATCGTACCGTCCGCCAAGAAGAACACTAATTTGTTCGTGTACTATTATTTCATCTTGCACAAACAAACCGGAATTATTAGCGCCTTCGCGTTTGTTATCTTTCAGTGTTGTTCCTCGAGTTCCATTAACAAGATTATAAAATAAAATTACACCATCTTGATATTGCTCATCAATTCCGACAACTAATTGGTTTTTTATTGAAGAAGAAAATTCCAGTGCATTTCTGTATAAGAAATTTCCTCCAACGTGATAGCGTGTGAAATCACGAAATGTATTTCGTTCAGAGCGTTGAATATATTTTGGCTGCACGAATGTCATTGCTGAAACACTGTGCAGATCATTTATTTGATGATCAACCGTAACACCAATTCTTCCCAAACGATTGAAACGACGTTCATCGCGCTGCACATACGTTGGATTATAAATTGCAGCGTCATTTTGTGCTTGCTGCGGATTTACATCGAACTGAGATTGAGAAAGCGGTCCGGGTATTCTGAAATTATTTGTTGCGCCGAGAAGATACACGCCAAGTTTTGTTTTATCCGAAATTGTAGATAACATGCCAACATTAAGTTGTGTTAGATAACTTTGCGAATGTTCGCGCCATCCATCGGATGATGTATTAGAAAGTGAGACGTACATTTTATTTCCATTGGTAACGGAACTGTAGCGTATAGCATTTTTCATAAATCCAAAACTGCCGATAGTTGTTTGTTGATTGATTGAAGCGCCAAGTGTAGTTGGAATTGTGTTTACGCTGACAATGCCGCCGGATGCACTGCCCCATAACGCAGACGCATTGGATCGCAGCACTTCAATTGTTTGTGCGTTACTGAGATCAAGCAAGTCGAACGAAGTTCGTCCATCAGGTTCTGTTTCAGGAATTCCATCAGTATAGAATCGCAGACCGCGCGATGTGCCTGCATTCGAACGCTCACCGGCACCGCGCGCTCCAAATCCACGAATCATAATTCGCACGTCTTGATTTCCTGTACGTGATTGCGTGAGAACACCGGGAACAAGTGAAAATGCTTCATCGAAACTTACTCCGCGATTGTTCATCATTTGTTCTTTTTGAATAACAGTGATTGCAAGCGGAGTTTCCAAAATCCGTTCTGTTGTTCGCGTTGCTGAAACGGTTATTTCTTTTAAGTGGTATCGTACTGAATCCTGATCGTTGAACGAGTATAATAAAGTTGGTGCAATTAAAAATAGAGATGCTATAATATTTATTTTCATACACTCATAGTTCCTTTAAAAAAAAGTACATTTTTTTCAAATTGAAAATAGTTGTACAATGAAATTATTTTATTGTACAATTCTTGATGTGAATTTAATGTTGAATCGACGGAGATGTCTGACACCTTTTTAATAGATGTTCATAAAATTAAAAAGTTTCCGCTTGCTTTATCGACAAGGTGTCAGACATCTTATTACTTTAACAGGTTGTTGAAAAACTATTTTTTCCCTCTCACGTCACCCCGAAATGTTCTTATTCGGGGTCTAATCAATAGGTGCTGAATGAAACTCCCCGCCGCAAACAGCGGGATATCTTCGTCATGCCCGAATGTTTTTATCGGACATCCACAAATAGATTCCCGCTAAAAACATGCGGGAATGACGACGCAAGTCCCAAAGGGATCACTTTGTGACGTCGGGGTATTAAACCCAATAGGGAATAAAAACATTTCAGCATGACGTTTTAAAGAAGGTTTTTCAACAACCTGTTAAGAATTAGATTATGTGAGAAGGGGGATGTGTAATTTCAGATCGAAAAGAATTACATGGTGCTGCAGTTGTGGAAAAATATTTTATTTCTGTTGGACAAAGTAAAGGCAACGTCATCAACTCCGCCGAAGTTACATTATACAATTGTGCAGCACCGATAGTGATGGAGAGTTTTGCTTTATCGTGGTGAGTAGAAAGCTGCTCGACGAATTTTTCGCCATAGACAATTGCTCCATATTGTGTACCGCTGTATGTAACAGTAATATCTTCATGTTCAATATATGAAAGGATAGAAATAATGGAGGTGCTATTCAAATAAAGCATTACTATGAATAGCAGGCAAAAAAGTTCAATATGGCGAATCATTCGTAGCACGAAAGAGAATACAATAAATTAAAGAAAAATCAAAAAAAATAATTTAGCTGTTTGCGTTATTGTTGTTTCATCCCCCGCCAAAGATGGACTCCACTTCACAGGTGGAGTCCATCTTACGTTTTACGCAAAAAGAAAAGTTGTAAATTTCAAAGACACAACTTATATTACATAAAAGTGATGTATCGCAATTCGCTAAAAATTTTAAACTAAAGGAGAAGCTAATGAAACATTTTGTAACCTATGTTCTTGGTTTGTGCATTGTAGTTGTTACGAATAGTTTTGCGCAGGTATCAATTAATGATGAATGTGCAACCGCAACAGTAATTTCTACACTTCCATATTCAACAACACAAAATACACGTCTTGCTACACCAAACGTTAACGATCCTGTAAACAGTTGCAATGATCCCGGAACAGGGTTAGGTAAAACTGTTTGGTTTAAATATACTGCAGCTATGGATACAAGTGTTAGAATTAGCATGGTAGGAAGTACTCCCGCAGCCGATTATGATATTATGTTTGGAGTGTATACAGGCACATGTGGTAATCTTACCGAAGTAAGTTGTGCTGATGATTCTATAGATGGAATTATTCGGCAGCCATCTTTATTTCTAAAAGTTAAAGCTGGAACAGAATATTATTTTCTAGTTGGTGAATGGAATGGAGGAGGTACTAGTGGCGGTACTCCAACTGGCGGTGATTTGGTTTTGAAAGTTTACTATACATTAACACCACCACCAATAATAGTACAATTGCCAAAAGGACCCAAAGCTGGTTCAGTTGCAAGTGGTGCATTAGTTGATATGAGTACTTTTGGAAATACACCCGATGGTGCAATCGTCGGAAAACCATTCGTTGTTAATAATCGTGAATTGGATGAAGAACAAAATGAAATGCCACTGATAAAACGTTCGAAACAAACAATTAAACCTCTCGGAGCTATTGGCTCAAACTATGTTGAAGATCAATCTGTGCAAGCGTTTGCTGTAAGTCGTCCTGTCATTGAAAAATCATTCCAAGGAATTCCAATGACAAATTCGATTCCACCCGATCCAATTATGGCAGTCGGTCCGAATCATATCATTGTGATGGTAAATTCTTCATTTAGAATTTTTGATAAAAGTGGAAATATCATAAAGACAGTTACTGCTCAAGCTTTTTATCAATCAGTAGCACCCAATACAGGACCGAATGATCCTCAGATTGTTTATGATCATTATGCAAAAAGATTTGTTATGGTATGGATGACAAGTCCGTCTCCTAGAGTAAATCCTACTGACCATCGTCATCTTATTGCAGTCTCTGCCGATTCAAATGCGATGGGAACTTGGTACATGTGGAATTCATCTGCTATTGCTATGGGTGATTCAGCAACCCCAGGTTGGGGAGATTATCCTGCGCTTGGGTATGATAGTGTTGCAGTATATCTAACTTCAAATCAATTTCCTCTTGCTGGTGGAAATTTTCTGTACGCCAAACTTCGTTTATTTCCGAAAACATCTTTATATCAAAATGCGACCGGCGCTCTCACATTCAAAGATTGGTGGGATTTTCATGATCCATCTACAAACGTTACTATTTATACTTTGAGACCTCCAACTGCATATAATGGTCACGCTAAAGCTTTCTTCATCAACACACCCCGTTCAAGTCTTTCAAATTATGTAACTGTGTTAACTTTAAGTGATCCTGTTGGCAGTAATCCGGTTTTTGAAGCGAACATTATTCCTACAGTTCAATTCAGGTACCCACCCAATGGCAACCAACTTGGTGGTAGTGGAACATTATTACTTGAATACGGAAATGCTCAGTTTCGCGCGAATGTAGTCTATCGGGATAGTGCGTTGTACGCAACTCAGATTATTGGAAGCGGTACAGGAAATTTATATTCTGCAGTGCGTTACTTAAAAATCAATCCATATAAAAATACAACGATACAAGATTATGCACTCGGCTCAACCGGCTATTGGCACAGTTATCCAATGTTGATGGTAAATAAAAATCACGATGTTGTTATTACCTACAGTCGTTCTGGTACCGGAGAATATGTTGGTGCATTCATGACTGGAAGAAAAGAAAATGATCCCGCAGGATTATCGGCAAGTATTCCAATACGCGAAGGTGCTGGAAATTATATAGTAGATTATGGTTCAGGTAGAAATCGGTGGGGCGATTATATGGGCGCCGGACTTGATCCAACTGATGATATTTCTATTTGGACGCACACGGAATATGCATCAGCAAAAGGTGCTTGGGCAACGTGGGTTGCAAAAGCAAAAGTTGGTGCGCAACCCGGAGCAATTTTTAGTATTGATCATTCGTCAATTGATTTCGGAACAAAAAATGTAGGCGTACCAAGCGATACAATTCCTGTTACGATTTATAATGACGGACTTGATGCATTAACAATTACAAGTATCAGTAATCCCTCTGCTAATTTCAAAGTATTTAACAAACCAACGACTCCTTTCACAATTCCAAGTCAAGGTTCGCTCACTCTCGGAACATTATTCCAACCAACCGTTGGAGGGGGATTTAAGGATTCAGTTGTATTTGTAACCAATGATCCTAATAAACCAAAATTTGCACTTAAATTTACGGCTTATGGTTTTATTATAAATATTGCTCAGATGGGAACTCTGTATGCTACATCAGGTTCTTCCGATGGCGGAAATTTATACAATGTTAACTCAGGCAACGGTACTGCCACACTGATAGAAGCGACTGGAGTTACTCAATTATCAAGTTTACGCGTTCATCCAACAACAAAAGAATTAATCGGATATGATTTTGCAGGTTCTGCTACCGGTGGTGCATTTTACAGAATCAGTAGTACCGGAAGTAATTTTCAATTGCTTTCAAATGTTGCAGTTCCAAATTTAAAAGGTTTGGCGTTTAAGGATGATTCAACTGTCTATATGGGCGGCTTTGCCGGAATTATGTACACGGTGAATATTAAAACAGGAGTTGCGACACAATTTGGTTCGAATGGACTTCGTGTTGGCGGACTTGCAGTACATCCGAAAAATGGTTCACTCTGGATGTCTTTGCGTGCAACTTCGGGCGAAGTTGATGCAATCTATAAAGTAAATACAACAACGGGCGCTGCTACTAAAGTTGGTCTTGCTGGCACAGGTGTTGGTGTTACGGATATTGTATTTGATAAAAACGGAAAGTTGTACGGATTAACGGGACCTTCATCAACAGCGATTAACACTCTCGTTGTAATTGATACAACAACCGGTGCTGCTTCGTTACTTGGTTCTCTCGGCAAAGCAAATATTATGGCAATTGCTCTGAATCCCGATGCTGTTGCATCTGTCAATGATCCAACGTATGGAAAAATGCCGACACAATTTTCTCTTGAACAAAATTATCCGAATCCATTCAACCCTATGACGAGTATTCGGTTTACTGTACCGACTACATCATTCGTAGTGTTGAAAGTGTATGATGCTATCGGACGTGAGGTATCAACACTGGCAAACGGCACGCGTCAACCCGGAACCTATACTGAATATTTTGATGCCTCTCGATTTGCAAGCGGAATGTATTACTATAAAATTTCAGCAGGAACATTTTCGGAAATTAAGAAAATGTTATTCATAAAGTAAAAATGTTTTTTGATAGACTCTCAAGATTTTTTTCTTGAGGGTCTTTTTTTTTTACGACGTGAATCTGGTTTATTCTCTTCAATAAAAAATAATGTTATTGAAATAAAAATATTCTGTAATTACTCAGCGTGTTTTTTGTAATTTCAGTATTATCAAAGAAAATAAAGAAATCCCCCTAACCCCCTTTGTAAAGGGGGAATAAAGAGTGTGGAAATCCCC
>CAYHZL010000076.1:0-15560 GCA_964361075.1 uncultured Chitinophagaceae bacterium | reverse complement strand
TTAACCACACAGCGTAATTGTTTATTCAAAAAATCCCCCTCACCCCCTTTTCAAGTCCCGAAGGGATGACCTTGTCAGGGGAATAAGAGCGAGAAAATCCCCCTTGAAAATGGGGTGTCCCGATTTGCTTTTTAATCGGGACGGGGGATTCGTTTTTTTTGGAAATACTGAAATTATGCCGAAGGTGGCAAAGCCATGCCTTTGGCACATCCCTTCGGGACAAAAAATACGCTGAGTAATTACGATTTTATAATGCTTTAATAGTTGTTTTCTTTGCGCCTTCGCGGTGGAAAAATGAATTTTTAGAACTGCCCATACGTATGTTCCGCAACAGCGGAAAGGGAATGGATAAAACAATTTCAATAAGCGTTCAACTGTATTCATGAATTCATTTTTCCAAATATTACTTTTCAAAAATAAAATATTCTGGAAAGTTTCCACGCCGCAAGATGTTGGTACAGCGATTAAGCACATCAGCTCGTTTTTTGTTTTCACCGCATTTGCTGTTGGGGCGTTTTATTTTTCTAAATTTATTACCGGCTACTTATTGGAAAATGTGAGAATCGGTATGTTCTTGTTTCACCGGTTCATTTCGATGCTGCTGTTCGTTTTTTTTATCACCATCAATCTTGGCAACATGGTGGTTTCGTTTTCAACATTGTACCGTTCGCCGGAAGTTTCGTTTCTTCTCTCACAGCCAGTTTCGTTTCTCACTATCTTCACCATAAAATTTTTAGACAATTTTTTTTACAGCTCCGGCACGCTATTCATGGTTGGTTTTTCAGTGGTGTTGGGATACGGTGTATACTTTCATTCGCCGTGGTATTTTTATCCGCTGGTGATGTTCGGCGTCCTTGTTCCGTTTATGTTTTTAGCCGGCTGCGTTGCAGTGATCGTGTTGCTCTTATTGCTGACACTTGCTTCAAAAATTAATTTTAAAACGTTAATCGCCGGTGTCGTTTTGTTCTATCTTGCGCAGGTAGTAATTTATTTTAACGTAACAAGTCCTGTGAATCTTGTTCGAGAGGTGATGAAATACTATCCGTACATTGATTTGTATTTTGGCAATCTCGATGCACAATCAACAAAAATACTTCCCAATTATTGGGTTTCTCAGATTTTGTATTTCTTTCAGATGGGAAACGTAAAAGCGGCAGCAGGCTACAGCGCACTGCTTATTCTTTCCACTGCCGGAATGTGTATCGTCGCACTGCTTCTTGGCGGCAAATATTTTTATTCAACATGGATTACATCGCTCTCGCTCAAATCACTTTCGACACAAACATACGAACAGAGAAATTCTTTTTTCAGTTTTGAAAAAAAATCTCGTCTATCGCCGCAAGTCGCAGTTATTGTGAAAAAAGAATTTTGGCAGTTCGTGCGCGAACCGAGCCAGTGGATTCACCTTGTGGTAATGATTGTGCTCGTGTTTGTTTTTGTTTCCAGTGTCGGCACACTCGATGTGCAATTACAATCCGCCGAATTGCGGGCAATAATTTATTTGGTGGTATTCATCTTCAATGCTTTTCTTATTACATCCATTGCGCTGCGGTTTGCTTTTCCTATGATCAGTTTGGAAGGTCAGGTGTATTGGGCTGTGCGCAGCGCACCAATTACAACACAAAAAGTATATTGGATAAAATTTACTCTTGTTACACTCTTGCTTTTAATTTTTGGTGTTTGTATTTCGGTATGGACAAACATTCCGTACCGCGAAATGGCAGACTCACCAATTGTTACAAAACCATTATTGCCGGAGATCGTAGTTGCGTATTCACTTGCAACATATCAGTATTTGCGTACGCTGGCAACCGTTTCTACTGTACTGATGATAATAATAGTAATCACGTTAGTCAGTTTTAATTTCGGCATGGGTGCGCTGTATTCAAATTTTATCGAAAAAAATCCAATACGCATTGCATCATCGCAAGGTGCAACATTAACATTTTTGTTGTGCATCGTTTTTTTAGTGTTGGTTATCGTGGTGTTTTATTATCCCGTTGTTTCGTTGTTTGCAACGCTCGGACTTGAACGCGCATACAATCCGAATATATTATATATTGCATGTGCCATTGTTGCGGCGATGGCGGTTTGTATCGTCAGCATTTCACATTACATCGGAATTATTTCGTTGCGGAAGGATTTTTAGTTTGATGAAAGCGTTTGTTGTTTGTGTTGCTCTGCTCTTGTTCGCGTCTGGTGTGTATGCACAACAAGATGAAGTATATTTTCATCAGGGCGCTGAAGAATATTTTCTTTTAGGAATGCGTCAGTACATGCAGAAAGAGTACAAAGCAGCGGAACAATCACTTCAACAATCTCTTGCAAGTTATCCTCAAAACCATCGTGTCAGTGCATCGCTTCTGATGTTATCCAAAACATTGTATTTTCAAAAACGATACCCGGAATCGGTAACGTTACTCGATTCATTTCTCGTGCAATATCCTGCCAGTTTGTATTGGAGTGATGCGCATTTTATGTTGGGCATGAATGAATATGCACAGGAAAAATACTCTCATGCAATCGGAGAATTATTGTTTGTTATAGAGAAGGGAGCGAATGAACGTATTGTCAATCGGTCTCGCTTGTTTCTTGAACACATTGTAAACGAATATCTTTCGCCGAACGAATTGCAACATACGATTGCGCAGCAACGGATTCCCATTTTAAAAAATTATTTACAACTGCTGTTGGCAGAAAAATATTTGCAAATGGGAATGCATGCTCAGGCAACAGCGGAAGCAAAAGAAATACTGAGTGCATCTGTGAACGATATTGTTTCGCAGCGCGCGCAGCGCATACTGAGCCGTATTGAAAAGAAAAACTCCATTACTATCGGTGTGTTACTTCCTTTTATGAATGCACTACAAACGGAAAGCCGGGAGAAAAAAACTGCAAATGAAATTCTTGAAGGAATACGATTTGCTCTGGATGAGTATGAAAGCAATGCTGCTGAAAACAAGATCTCGGTCGTGCTCGATATAAAAGATTCGGAACGTAATCCTGCGGCAATTCGTACGGCTATTGATGGATGGAAAAAAAACAATGATGTTGTCGGTATAGTGGGTCCTGTTTTTAGCGATGAAGTGAGCAGTGCTGCGGAAGCGAGCAACTCATCTCACATTCCGCTTCTTTCGCCGACTGCAATGGAAAACGGTCTTGCCGAAAAAAGTAAATTTGTGTTTCTCATGAATTCAGATTTTTCCATGCGCGGGAAATTAATGGCGCAATATGCAATAAAAAATTTGCACTACATATCATTTGCAATACTCTCTCCCGAAACATCGCCAAGCAAATTAATTGCCGATGCATTTATTGAAGAGACGAAACGACTTGGCGCTACAATTGTTTCCGACTATCGGTATTTCAAAGGTGCAATGGATTTGCGGCATGTATTTCGTTCATTGCGTAACGATGCGTCAGTGTATGGAACAGACTATCAGATTTCCTTTGTAAGGAAATTTCAATACGCCGATATGTTGAGCAAGTTAGTAACAGCCGGAGTGTCGCCATTTTTTGCCGATTCATTATTGGCGGCAAGAAAACCGGTAAGTGTTAAAATATTATTTGGTAACGATGGAAAAAAAATTGCTGATTCACTTGGCATCCCACTACAAAAAGTTTCTATCCCTCCGGATAGTTTAAATTATTCGATCCATTCGATTGATGCAATTTTTTGTCCGATAGCAAGCAGTGCTGAAATTGGAGTGATTACTTCGCAGCTCACATACTACAATCTTGAATCGCAATTGCTTGGCACAAGTGAGTGGGGTGATATGAATGAACTGGATATTAATAAACGCTATGCAGATGGCGTTATCTTTTTCGCAGATCGCTGGTATGAAGAGAACGAACGGTACACACAACTTGCCGTCCGATTTGTGCGGCGGAATAAAAAAACTTTAAACGATAATATCATTTTCGGATATGATGCGATGTCGTTGCTGCTGCATCAAACAATAACATCGCGCGAACAATGCGAAGAAGTATTGCAAAAGGTTTCGCACTATGAAGGCATTCGTTCAAAAATTTCATTTACACAAGGAAGAATAAATTCGCACCTTCACATTCTTCAATTTAAAAAAGGAAAGATTCATAAAATCGGAGAAGTTGAATATCAACAATAAGGGATGCTATGGAGAACTCATTTCACGAACCTTCATCATATCACTACAAAATAAAAGATTGGCCGGAACAAGAGAGACCACGAGAAAAGTTAATTGCCCGCGGCGCCTCGTCGCTTTCTGATGCTGAATTGCTGGCAATACTTATTAACTCGGGTGTTGGAAAAATTACGGCATTAGATTTAGCGAAGAGTATTTTAGTTCGGTATAAAACTTTGCGTTCGTTGGCAAGTTTAACGGTTGCCGATTTACGGCAATTCAAAGGAATTGGTGAAGCACGCGCAGTAACAATTGTTGCCATGTTTGAAGTTGCGCGAAGGTTGAATGCGGAACCGAGCGCCGAGAATAAAAGTATTCGCACGCCAAATGATATTGCAGAAAAATTTATTCCATTGCTCCGCGATTTGAAACAAGAAGTATTTATTGTTGTCTGTCTCAGCTCTGCAAATAAAATTATTCAGGAACGGACTATTACACGCGGCTTATTAAATTCTTCGCTCACGCATCCGCGTGAAGTATTTCGCGAAGCAATTTTGGAAAATGCCGCGAGCATTATTCTTCTTCATAATCATCCCAGTGGAAATCTTGAGCCAAGCCAGGAAGATATTCACATCACCAAACAATTAGTTGAATCAGGGAAAATTATTGGCATTCCTGTGCACGATCATCTCATTATTGCGGGAAACGGATTTACAAGTTTTGTAGAGCGCGGTTTGTTGTGATGCGTAGGTATTTTTAATTTGACAGTAAAAAAATAACTTGTGTTAGACGAAGAGTTTGACAAGTATATGCAATTACTGAGACCGACAGAGACAGAATTATTTAGGGCGGTTCTATAAATTGAAAAAAAAATTTCTCGTCCCAAAGGGATGGCTTAGCCACAAAGACGCGAAGTCGCAAAGTCCCGAAGGGATTCCTTTGGAATATTGATTTTATTATGCTTTAATAGTTGTTTTCTTTGCGCCTTGGCGGTGAAACAATGAATTTTTAGAACTGCCCTATAATAAATATTTTTCTGCACGCGTTGTAAAAGATACGGGTGTGTGGCATAATAAAAACGGCGACACTCCGGTGCCTGCACCGCCTGTAGTGTAATGTAGTTGGAAGAAAAAGCCTCATCAGGTTATTGTAGACCTGATGGGGCTTTGATCTTTGTGTTTTCTTGTTTCTGGTTTCAGGTTTCATTATACTTGACAAAAGAATTTTGGTAACTACTACTCAGCAGATGCTGACTTACTAATAGAACACATGAGCGAAGTCCCGAAGGGATGGCTTCGCCACCATCACTTCGTGAGATGACACGGATGAAACAGATTTTCACGGATTATTTTATTGATTTTTAGAGATGCCCTTTATGAAGAAGCTCCATTTTATCAGTTCGCCGCGGCGAATCAGTCAAATCCGTGTTTCGCCGCGGCGAATGTTCTATTTTTTCTAACCGCTGAGTAGTTACGAATTTTGTTCATAAACAATTGACAACTTACATTTGGCACATTTGCTTTTACCCAACACACAAAAATTTTATACACTAAAATAATGACAGGCGAATCTTTAGACATACAGCAAGACCAGTTGGAAAAACTGAAACAACTTTTCCCCGAAGCCATTACAGAAGGAAAAATTGACTGGGAAAAACTTCAGGCAACGCTTGGAAAAGAAAACCTTGAGTTCAGTAACGAACGCTATGTTTTAAACTGGGCGGGCAAGATGGATGCATTTAAGGTGTTGCAAATACCAACCACCGCCACACTGAAACCGTGCATCGGTGAAGGAATCAATGATGGCTTTTCCTCCCCCTTTGGGGGAGGTCAGGAGGGGGCTTCTGAAAATGTTTTTATTGAAGGTGAAAACCTTGAAGTATTGAAAGTTTTGCAGAAAGCATACTACGGAAAAATAAAGTGCATCATCATTGACCCGCCATACAACACAGGCAACGACAGTTTTATTTATCCCGATAGTTTTAAGGAAAGCAAAGAAGAATATCAAAAAAGAATAGGCGACAAAGACGAAGAAGGATATTTGCTCAAAGAAGGTTTCTTCCGTAAGAACAGCAAGGACAGCGGACACTTTCACAGCAACTGGTTAAGTATGATGTATCCTCGTTTGTTCCTTGCAAAAAATTTATTGCGTGATGACGGAGTTATTTTCATTCACATTGACGATAATGAAGTTCACAATTTGCGGATGATAATGAATGAAATTTTTGGAGAGGAGAATTTTATAGCAACATATTTATGGAAGAAAAAAGGAACTACTACAAATGTTGAAGGAGCAAAAGTAAGTTCCCTCACAGAATATATTTTATGTTATTGTAGAACGGAACATAGTGATAGTTTGAATTACAGGGTGGTGCCGAAAGAAAGCAGAAATTATGAATTTAGTGATACGGAAGGAAACTATCGTAAAACTGTTATTGAAAAGAAGAATACTGGTAGTTATGAAAGAAAATCAATGCAATTTGAGATTCTTGGAAATAAACCAAGAGAAGGAAAGCGATGGCAATTGGGAGAGAAAACAGCAAGAGAATTAGAAGCAAAAAATAGATTTATTATTGAAGATGGAGTTATTAAATTAAAAATTTATGATTTTGAGGATAGGGATACAACATCAGCAAATCCAAATATTTTATTTGAACACGGTTCAACAGACAGTGCTTCGAAAGATTTAGAAAATTTACTTGGCATAAAAGATATTTTTGATAATCCTAAACCATACGAATTAATAAGACAATTAATAAAGTATTCTCAAAGTGAAGGTAATGATGATATTATCCTTGATTTCTTTGGAGGCTCAGCCACAACCGCGCACGCCGTTTTAGAATCGAACAAAGAAGACGGAGGCAACAGAAAATTTATTTTAGTGCAGTTACCCGAAAAATGCGATGAAGAAAGCGAAGCATACAAAGCGGGCTACAAAACTATTGCAGATATTGCAAAAGAAAGAATAAGACGGGTGATAAAGAAATTGAAAATTGAAAATGAACAATTGAAAATTAAAAAAATTGGCGAACTGCAATTAGATAATTCCCAATTATCAATTGTCAATTCTCAATTATCCATTGGATTTAAGGTTTTCAAACTCTCATCTTCCAATTTCAAAATATGGAGAGGCAGTGAAATTACGGAAGAAAATTTAGAAACTCAGTTGGACGCTTTCACAAATCCGGTTAAAGATGGCAGCGAAAAAGAAAACATGCTGTACGAGTTAATCCTTAAAGCAGGGTATTTACTAACCGACAAAGTGGAATTACACACCACTCCTAAAAAAGGAGGGGGGAGTTTTTTCTCTGTGAATGACGGAGAACTTATTATTGCATTGGAAGAAATGAATCAGAAATTGGTTGATACAATTATTTCAGCCAAGCCGAAAAAAGTAATTACTCTCGATACACTTTTCACAGGCAACGACCAATTGAAAACAAATACAGTGTTGCAGATGAGAGATACTGAAATTGATTTTAGGACGATTTGACAATGGCACATTTCATTGTAATATATCAACCTTATTACCTTAGTAATAAAATAGAATCAAGTAATTTCACAAACCTTATTACCTTATTACAATGAAAATAGAATATAATAATTTATACACTCACTTTATCCTCATAACTCAAAACCGATACCCTATTATTTTGGAAAGGCAAAGAATAAGAATAGAAAAATACATTACAGGTATAGTGAATAATAATGCTTCGAAATTATATGCAATTTATGCCAATCCGGAACATGTTCATTTTCTTGTTTCACGCGCTCCAAAAATATCAGAAGAAACCTTAATTACAAGAGTTGCTGACAGTTCAAATAAATTTATTAATGAAAACAAACTATGCACCGGTATCTTTTCATGGCAGAATTCCGCATCTGCTTTTTCAGTATCCAAATCCGATGTGGATAAAATATGTAAATACATTTTGAATCAACCTGAACATCATAAAAAATTAAGTTTTCAAAAGGAATATGATGACTTTATAAAATATTATCAGAAAACATTGAAGTGGGAATAAGCTAATAAGGTTGACTTGGTATGCAAATAGCTGGGTTACTAAGGTAATAAGGTTTACAATGTCAAATAATTACCAAAGATTACAAAAACATTACTGATATGAAAGACCTGATTGAATCGTACATCGGTTGATTGAAACAAAAAATCAACTACAAAGAAATAAACGGCTATTACGAAGTAACGACTCCGTTTGTAAATCATATCAATGATTATATTCAGTTCTATCTGAAACGGGATGAGAGAGACCATATTTATATGACAGATGACGGAGAAACTCTCAATAATCTTGAAATGGCGGGAGTGGATATATCCACACCTGTACGAATAAGAGAATTAGATTCTATCCTTAATGGTTTTGGTGTGATTATAAAAGGCAATGAGTTGACAACAATGGCGACACCATCAACATTTCCAATGCGAAAACATAATTATTTGCAAGCGTTAATGGCAGTTGATGATTTGTATATCATTGCTTCCCCAAAAGTTGAATCCTTCTTTTTAGAAGATGTAACTAATTTTCTTCAACAGAATAATGTCCGTTTTTCACGAAATATAATATTGCAAGGGAAAAGTTCTTTTCAACACAAGTTTGATTTTTTAATTCCTTCTTCTGAAAAAGCCCCCGAACGAATTATCAAAGCAGTTTCAAGTCCTAAAAAACAAAATATCATCGCTCATCTTTTTGCATTTGAAGACACAAAACTTGCCCGTGATAACGAGGGGATAATGATATTAAATGATTTGGAAAAAGAAATTGCCCCCGATGTTTCTCAGGCAATCGGTGAATACGGTATTTATGATTTTTCGTGGAAGAAAAGGGACGAGTTAATAGAAAAACTGGCGGCATAAATAAAACTACTTTTCAAAGGCAACGACCAATTGAAGACAAATACAGTGTTGCAGATGAGAGATGCAGAAATTGATTTTAAAACGATATAACAATGGAAACAACCACTACAACTGAAAATCAGAAACCAGTAAGCGTTGAGAGCAAAGGTATCCAACCAACAACTGGAATCACTTTGAACATTCTTGAAATCATTCCTTCCAAAGAGGAAGTAATGATTTTCAGAACACCGTATAAGGATTACATAATTAAAGAGTATCGGAAAAAATTCAGGCAACATTATTTCCATCGCAATGGAAATTTTATTTACGCATGGCACTTAGTAAGTGAACCCGAACTTGCTTTGCCTTCTGAATTTTCACCATCAGAAATAAACAGAGTTGACGACACACTAACATTCAATAAAATTTTAGAATCATCTCTTGAATTTTTATTCAAGTCAAAAGGCAGAGATATTTACAAACCGAAATATGGTTCTGCTTATGAACTTAAATTACAAACTGGAACAAGAGATTTTCAAGGGTTGCTGGTAATTCCGATTTTGAACTTTGCCGTTCATCCGCTTTACAGTGTGCAAGACAAAAAACAAATAGCTGCATTATCATTACGCTATTCTACAAAGTATAAATTCGCTATCACAGAATCAGAAATAAAAAAGCGAAACATTGATACACGGGATTGGACACGAAATGCAAAAAGTGAAATTGCAGCATCAAGAGACAATACAAAAAAATTTCTTTCAGCCATTGGACAGAAGGCAGTTTTTGATTCTCACATTGCTTCACTTAATTCAGATGAAAACACCTACAAGCAATTTGTCTTTTTTGTAAAGAACTTCAAAGACCAAATTATCCCCCTTATTTTTATGCCTGACGTCTTAAAAATTTCGGACTTTCTTTTTCATCACATTCCAAATTCAAATTTCAAAGAGGACACTGTAAACAAACCGAAATATTATTTCTATCAGGACAAATCAGCAGGAGGCAGATACACACAAGACCTTTTGATAGATTTTAAACCATACACTTTTGATTACTTCAATAACAGAGAAACAAAAATTGTAGTTATCACAAAAGATATTTACGAAGGCACAACGGAAACCTTCATTAAGAAGGTTGAAGAAAGATTACGAACAGTATTTCACCTCACTAAACTTCAAATTGACTATCTAAAAATTGAGGCGAACAAAAGCACTTACTCTTCAATAGTTGACGAGAATGATTGTAGCAAATATGATTTGGCAATAGTTGTTGTTTCAGGTGCAGAGAAAACAATGACAAAGGGCAAAGCACCATACTTTTTAACGAAAGCAAAACTCATCAATGAAAAAGTTCCGACACAGGAATTGACTATTGAGGTAATGAAGAAACAAGACAAACTGATTTATGATGCAGTTGCATTAAACATTTATTCCAAGATGGGAGGCACTGCATGGACAGTAGAACAAGTTCCAAAAGCAAAAGCAGAAATCATAATTGGAATTAGTTCCACAGTAAGTTACAACAGCGATAGAATAATTGGCTTCGCAAACATTTTTGATTACAACGGAAATTATCTGATTGGTGATTGCAGCACAGTTTGTAATGCTGAAACTTATGTTGACAATTTGGAACAGCATTTAACAGCAGCGATAAAAAATATTATTGCTTCAAAAAATTTACAACCGTCAGACCCGATTCGTTTAATTTTTCATCTCACAAAGGAGGCAGGGAAAGAACATGAATTGAAAGCGATTGACAAAACACTTTCAAAGTTCAAAAATTACGATATACAATTTGGCATTGTTCATTTATCGTTCAATCACAATTACAGGTTATACAAAAACAGTGGAAAGGAAACTCCTATTCGTGGTTCGTTTGTTCAGCTTTCACACAGACAAGCGTTGTTACACATGGGTGCTTACACAAAAATTCCAATTCTTATTCAGATTGATAAGCGTTCAAACTTTGTTGACATCTATGATGCAAGCAAACAGGTTCTTTACTTCTGTCATTTGTGTTACCGTAATTTCAAATATGCAAATGTTCCAGTAACTATAAAGTATCCTGCACTCATGGCAAAACTTAGGGATGATTTGTCTTTAGTTCCTTCATGGAATCCCGAACAACTTAATAAAGTGAAGGATAAACTTTGGTTCATTTGATGCTGCTAAAAAACGAAATAGAAAAATTGCATGATTTACTTTTCACTAATGTTGGTGATAGGGAGAAACTGTTTTATCATTTCGTTACTAAGCAACCCTTCACAGGAACTCTTGAAATACAAACAGGCGACTTGGATAAAATCTGCTTCGCAGTTTTTACCAATTCCTCTGCTGATATTTCTAAAGAGGTGCAACGAGTTGCACCATCCGAACCATTTAAACACATTCACTACTCCACTAACATTACTTCTCTTATTCCTGTTTGCTTAAAATCAAACGAGGCAAAGATTAAGTATCTCAAAAATTATTTTGATACTGCTTCAATAGCGGAAAAACTTTTACTGACTAAAATTTTTCCTTCGGAAAATTTACAATTTGTTCCCAATCCTAAAACAGAATTAGACAAACTGATTGATGAAACATTCTTTCGGAAGCATAACGAAAATGCTTTACAGCATTTGACTTCTGCTTTCGCAGAAGTCAATGATGTTGTCAGTTTGCTTGCTTTTCGTGAGGCATATTTAGAACTTCTGAAAATCCATCCGAACACGAAAATTGAAAATCAATTTTCCGAACTCTCAAATGAAGTCAGTAAACTCATTTCAATAGTTACAAAGAGAATTGATATTGTGATTGACATTTTCGCTTTGTTGCTTTTCCTTTTAGCATCTCCTATTGCAGTTTATGAATTCAAGAAACACTATGTTCAATTAGAGGTTGACATGTTCTCAAACATTTGGACTTTTGTTTCTCCTCTGCTCATTCCAATATTTTACTTTGGGAAAAGATTATTTCCGAAAATATTTTCCTTCTATGATGATTTCAAGCACTGGTTAGTTGTGCTTTGGTTTTCACTTCGCAAGGTTGACTACAATAAATTATCACAACTAACTAAGAAAGATTAAAATGAAACTACACTTCGACAGCAAACAGGAATTCCAATTAGAAGCGGTAAAAGCCATCACCGACATTTTTGAAGGACAGCCGTTAAGCGGTGGCGACTTTTCCAAAGGATCCTTCGGAGAATTTTCAATCAGCCGCTCAGGTGAGTTGCTTTCTGAAAACGGTTTTGGAAACAAATTAGATTTTTCAGGTTTAGACCAACTGACAGAAAACATTCAACGTGTTCAAAAAAATAACAGCTTGAATGTTTCAACTAAAGATGAAATTAGCAGTAACGGCTTGAATTTTTCTATTGAAATGGAAACAGGGACAGGAAAAACGTATGTCTATCTCCGCACCATTTATGAATTGAATACGCTGTACGGTTTCAAAAAATTTGTGATTGTTGTTCCTTCGGTCGCGATTCGTGAAGGGGTAATGAAAAATCTTGAAATAACAGAAGAGCATTTTCAAAATCTTTACGACAAAGTTCCAGTTACTTCTGATGTGTATGACAGCAAGAAAGTTTCCAATTTGAGAGGGTTCGCCTCTGCAAATACTATTCAGGTATTAGTCATCAATATTGATTCGTTTGCTAAAGATGAAAATATCATCAACAAGCCGAACGATAAACTGACTGGGAAAAAACCGATTGAGTTTATTCAAAGCTGCAAGCCGATTGTGATTGTGGACGAACCGCAGAATATGGAAACGGAAATCCGCAAAAGAGCAATTGAAAATCTTAATCCGCTGTGCACACTTCGCTACTCTGCAACGCACACGAACCTTTACAACTTGATGTATTCGCTTAATCCGGTGAAAGCGTATAATTTGGGACTGGTGAAACAGATAGAGGTTGATTCTGTTGTGAGCGAAAATGATTTTAACAGTCCGTTCCTTCAATTAGAGAATATTACCCGAACGGGGAATTCAATTAAAGCAAAAATAAAAATTGATGTAAGTACTGAAGACGGAGTAAAGAGAAAATCGGTTACAGCAAGCGGAAAAAATCTTGATTTGTTTTTACTCTCAAACAGGAATGAAAAATACGATGGACTTAAAGTTTATGAAATTGATTTTGGTAATGAGCAAATTGAACTTAGCAACGGAATTGTTTTGAAGAAAGGTGAAACGCAAGGCGGAATGAACGATGAAGTTATGCGTTTTATGATTAACAAAACCGTTGAGGAGCATCTGAAAAAAGAAAAGAATTACAAAGACAAAGGAATAAAAGTCCTTTCGCTTTTTTTCATTGACAAAGTAAAAAATTATCGTGAGTATGATTCCAACGGAAACCCGCTCAAAGGAAAGTTTGCACAATGGTTTGAAGAAATTTATCAAAAGGAAATTTCCAAACCCGCTTACAAAAATTTAATTTCTTATTCAGTAGAGGAACTGCATAACGGATATTTTTCGCAAGACAACAAAGGCAGAGTAAAAGACACAGGAGGCGAAACGCAATTAGACGATGATACTTACAAATTGATAATGCAAGAGAAAGAAAAGTTGCTTGATGTGAATGTTCCGCTTCGCTTTATATTCAGTCATTCCGCTTTGCGTGAAGGTTGGGACAATCCAAATGTATTTCAGATTTGCACTTTGAACGAAACAAAATCGGAAATAAAAAAACGACAGGAAATTGGCAGAGGGCTACGTTTGCCCGTAAATCAGATCGGTCAAAGAATTTTTGATCGCAACATCAATAAACTTACAGTTGTTGCAAATGAGCGATACGAGGATTTTGCAAGAGCATTACAAAAAGAAATTCAGGAAGATTGCGGCGTTGATTTTTCAGGAATAATAAAAAATAAGAATAAGAAGAAGAAAATAAATTACAGAAAAGGATTTGAAGCAGACCCTAAGTTCTTACAAATTTGGGAGAAGATAAGATTTCAAACAAAATACTGCGTCAATTACGATACGGAAAAACTCATTACGATTGCGGCAAATGCAGTGAGTAAAATGGATGAAACGAAAAAGCCAACAATCAGATCGACAAAGAAAAAAGTTGTGATTACTAATGAAGGTGTGGACGGACAATTAGTAAGCGACAGTGCAAATGACGATTACGGAATTGGTTTTGAAATTCCTGATATGCTGGCTTACATACAAAGCAAAACAGAATTAACCCGAAGCACTATTTTAGAAATACTGAAAAATTCAAAACGGTTAAAAGAATTATTGCTCAATCCGCAGTTGTTTATGGATAATGCGGTTTCAATAATCAAAGACGAATTACATCAGTTAATGATTGACGGAATTAAGTATGAAAAAATCGGGGGCAAGGTTTATGAAATGACTTTGTTTGACGACAGCGATTTTGAAATTTACCTTGACAATTTTACGCACACTGTTACCGACAGTTCAAAGACGATCTATGAAAACTATATTCCGCTTGATAGTGGAGTAGAAAATCAATTTGCAAAAGATTGTGAGAGCAGTGAACACATTGAATTTTATTTTAAACTCCCTTTCTGGTTTAAGATAAATACACCAATAGGAACATATAATCCTGATTGGGCAATAGTTAAAAAAGGTATAAAGAAAATTTACTTTGTTACCGAGACAAAATCTGCTGGACAGGAATTGAGAGGGAGCGAGAAATTGAAAATTGATTGCGGAATAGCACATTTCAAGAATTTTGAAGATGTAGTTTACAAAAGAGTTTCATCTGTGACTGACTTAAACAACTAAACCCAACGCATTGCAAACAAATAGTAGTGTAGCAGTTACACACCATGCCCGAATTTAGAAAATTGAATTCGGGCGTTTGTGTTTTAAACAAATTCCTTTCTTACAATTTTTTAATTTGACTTACTTTATACTTTTCGCTACACTATTAATGAAAGCGGTCGATAAAGTAAGTAGATACTGTTATTCTAAAAGGAAAAAAATGAATCAGATACGAAAATATGTAATGTATGCACTATGTTTTTTAGCGTTGGGCATAGCGGCGTGCAGCAGCGGACCAAGTGAAGAAGAAATGAAACAACTGCAAGCGCTTCAAGATGAAATAACTCAATTGCAAAAGGAAGTCGCCTCAAAGCAATCTCAAAAAACTGCTCTCCAAAAACAAATTGCTGACAAAGAAACACAACTTGCTCAGGCAGTCGAAGAGCAAAACGCTACCAAAGAGCGTTTAAAGAGTCAGCAATAATTTTATGGCAACGCCATCCCCTTGGGATATTTACTTTTAGGAGAAGAATAATAATGATACAACGATTTTTTATAGTGATAATGTTGATAGGTACGCTCACAGCTTTGAGTGTCGCTCAAAACAAAATGACAAAGGAAGAGTGGCAAAAACAAATTACTGAAAATACCAAGACACGCGATAATTTAAAAACGCAATTAGCAATTCTTAATAAAGAAGTAGACAGTTTAAAAAATTATTTTGCATCGCTCGAACAAAAAGTAAAAGCGACACGCGATGAAACTATTGCATTAACAGGAGCCGGAGAGGAAAACCGCAAAGCATTCGAAAGCGAACTGGGAAAACTTGAAGCACTTGTTGATGAACTTGCGCGGCTTTCCAATCAGGATTTATATGCGCGCAAAAATG
>CAYHZL010000075.1:0-15573 GCA_964361075.1 uncultured Chitinophagaceae bacterium | reverse complement strand
GTAGCGCGTTCAGTACGCCTTCGGCGAATTTTTTTCAAATAGAGTAACTCGAAATCTTCAATTTTTAAGTTCTTGATTTATTTGAGATTACAACGAGTTACAAAATATGAAAGGTTGAATTTTTTTTCATCCTTCATATTTCATCCTTCATATTTTGTCTTTCAACATGTTTACCACTGTTATTATACCGGCAGCAGGATTTGGCGAGCGGATGGGAGCCACCATCGGCAAGCAATTTCTTTCTCTTGATGGTAAACCAATTCTTATTCACACACTGGATCGTTTTGAACAATGCACAGCAGTAGATGAAATTATCATTGCAACGCAGCCAACATCATTTTCTCTCATCGAAAAACTTATTGCACAGTATCACTTCACAAAAGTTCAATCGTTGGTGAAAGGCGGCGAGCGTCGGCAGGATTCGATTGCTAATGCATTGCAACACATCAACCCACATTCTACAATTATTTGTGTGCATGATGCAGTCCGCCCGTTTATTCAAACAAGGCTTATCGAACACTCTATTGAAACGGCAAAAAATTTCGGTGCATCGGTTGTGGCAGTTCGTGCAAAAGATACTATTAAGCAAGCATCTACTGATGGACGAGTAGAACGTACACTCAATCGGTCATCACTTTGGAATGTGCAGACGCCGCAAACATTTCAGCGTGAAATTTTAATGAAAGCATACGAACATGCAGAAAGAAAAAATATTGTTGCTACCGATGACTCATTGTTGGTTGAGCAAATCGGAATTTCACCTATCATTATTGAAGGAAGCTACGAGAACATCAAAATAACAACACCTGATGATTTGGCGTTGGCTGAATTACTTCTGAAACGGTTTCTTCCATAAATAAATAATCGTCCCTTATCAAATGCGAGTGATGCCATGAGTGTAATACAATGATTCAGAGATAATTCAAATTTTCACGTTCTTGATAAACAAACTCATGGCATCGCTTTGTAAATAAGACTTTTTAAGGTTCAACTAAATAACAATAGTAATACTTGCTTTTTAATTTTCGAATTGTGTATTTTCTTGTAGCAACCGGTATTTATTCATAACCAATATAAAGGAACACTATGAACAATCTCGCCATTGTAGTTTGTTTAAGTTATCTTGTCGGCTCAATTCCAACAAGTATAATAGCAACGAAATTGGCTAAGGCTGGGGATATTCGTAAATTTGGCAGCGGCAATGCCGGCGGAACAAATGTAGTGCGTATGCTCGGTTGGAAAATTGGATTGGTTGTTATATTGTTCGATATCTTTAAAGGCGTTGTTGCGTCGTATTACATTCCAAGAATTTTTTGGGAACCCGGTTTACCATTTCAAAACCAGACACCATTTGAAGATTTTACCGTTGTGCAAATTATTTGTGGTGTAGTAGCAATTTTCGGACACATCTGGACAATGTTTGCCGGCTTTAGAGGCGGAAAAGGTGTAGCGACGGGCGCGGGAATGATTCTCGGACTTGCGCCGATTGAGTTTGCGATTGCGCTTGGTATTTTTGCTTCAGTGTTTATTGCATCGCGGTATGTTTCACTCGGTTCAATTTTGGCTGCCATTGCTTTTCCTCTGACAATGATTACTCGCGAAAATATTTTTCATGTTGATATACAAGGATACCATACGCTTGTCTATTTTGCATCCGGTATCGCGCTGCTTATCATATTCACTCATCGCGAAAACATTAAGCGACTGATTGAAGGTACTGAAAATAAGATTACAAGTTTTAAGGGTACGCACAAAAAATAATTTGTATCTACTCAGTTATGCCATGAGTTTGTCTAATGTTTTGGTGAATGTTGTTCGCCGCGGCGAATCAAAAAGTAACTCATGGCATGACTTTAAAGGCACGGTGAGTAGTTACAATAATTTTTACCTTCTCTCTCATTACTCTGCAGGTTGATTATGCGCATTACAGTTTTAGGTGCCGGAAGTTGGGGAACAACTCTGGCAATTCTTCTTTCGGAAAACGCACATGAGGTAACGTTGTGGACATACCGTGCAGATCAAGCGGCGCACATGAACGCGACACGCGAAAATCCTTCGTTCCTTCCCGGCACAAAAATTCCGACCTCCATTTCAATCGTAACCGATCTTCAAGAAGCTGTTCACAAGAGAGATATGCTTGTCTGTGCAGTGCCGTCGCAGTTTCTTCGCTCGGTGTTGAAACAAGTTGCGCATGTGGATTTTATTGACACAATTATTGTGAATGTTGCAAAGGGTATTGAAAACAATTCGTTGATGACAATGTCCGAAGTGATGCTCGATGTCTTGGAACATCAGAAGAGATCGAATCTGGCAATTCTTTCCGGACCGAGCCACGCAGAAGAAGTTGTAAAAAAAATTCCGACAGCGGTTGTCGCAGCAAGTTTCACAGTCCGAACAGCGAAAGCTATAGCGGCTGCATTCAACACACTATATTTTCGTGTGTACATCAGCGATGATATTCGTGGTGTTGAACTTGGCGGCGCATTGAAAAATGTTATTGCCATCGGCGCGGGCGTTGTTGATGGCGCGGGCTACGGCGACAATACTAAAGCGGCAATTATTACACGCGGCATTGCAGAAATGACTCGTCTTGGAGATCGCATGGGCGCGTTACCGCGTACGTTTTCCGGACTTTCGGGTGTTGGCGATTTAATTGTAACTTGTATGAGCCGGCATAGTCGTAATCGTTTTGTCGGCGATGAGTTGGGAAAGGGAAGAAAGATTGACGATATTTTAAAAGGGATGGTGATGGTTGCGGAAGGCGTTGCAACCTGCCGCTCGGTGGTTGATATTGCTGCGAAGCATCATGTGGAAATGGCAATCTTTAATGAAGTCTACAAAATTATTTTTGAAGGAAAAGAGCCGCATCAAGCAACAATGGATTTGATGACGAGGGAAATAAAAGGCGAATCATAATTCGAAAAGGACATATCAAGTAGTACATCACAAATCCCAAATAGATTAAAGAGTGTTTGGGATTTATTTTTTTATTCTCTATTGGGTCTAATACCCCGACGCTTGCGTCGTCATTCCCGCATGCTTTTGGCGGGAATCTATTTGTGGATGCCCGATAAGAGCATTCGGGCATGACGAAGATACCCCGCTGCTTGCGGCGGGGAGTTTTATTGTTGCAAAAATTTTTCGGCCGCCGATTGAAAAGATTATGCAGCGATTGGTAGCCGAAGATATTTCTAGTGCGTGGAGTAAATATTTAGTATTTGCCATTTACGTCGTTGGCATTTCCGGCGGCGTTCGTGTGTGGGATTTAGAAAAATACATTACACCAAAATCAGGCACTGCACAAATTGTAGAGTTAACGATGGAGCGTTGGGTGCTGGAAGTGTACCGCACAATCATCGGCACGCTGCAAAGCGATGCATGGATGCTGCTTCTCTTTTTCATTTTTGCCTTGCTTGCGTATGTTATTGTAAAGGGAATGGATTTGCGCCGGCAATCGAAAGTATAACAATGGATTTTGGTAACTGCTCAGCGTATTTTTTGTCCCGAAGGGAATGGCGTTGCCACCTTCGGCATAATTTCAGTATTTCCAAAAAAAAACGAATCCCCCGTCCCGATTAAAAAACAAATCGGGACACCCCCTTTTCAAGGGGGATTTCCTCGTTCTTATTCCCCTGACAAGGGCATCCCTTCGGGACTTGAAAAGGGGGTTAGGCTGTAAGTCCGCCGTCTTTTTGGTGGGGGGATTTTTTGAATCAACAATAACGCTGAGTAATTACGGATTTTGTATGAAAAAATTATTCTTCCTTCTCTATTTTTGTTTTATTCATTTTTCTTCTGCGCAATTTGTCGGCGGAAGTAACAAAACATTTACTCGTGCCGATTCGCTGCGCGGTATGCTAACACCGCTTCGCACATGTTACGATGTAACGTACTATCATCTCGATATTACGGTTGATACAACAACACAATCTATTCGCGGAACCAATTCGATTTATTTTTCAGTAGTCGAACCGTTTTCAACGATGCAGATTGATTTGTTCGACACGATGAAGATCGAAAAAATTGTGTATGGAAAAACGGAACTGCAATTCAAACGAGAATTCAATGCTGTGTTTATTACTTTTCCCGTAGCGCTAAAAAAGAATTCTACCCAAAGCATCGTTGTGCATTATTCCGGCACACCAATTATTGCAAAACGTGCGCCGTGGGATGGCGGTTTCGTTTGGACGCGCAATACCACCGGCGCGTTGTGGATTGCAACTGCATGTCAGGGCATTGGTGCGAGTCTGTGGTTGCCTTGCAAAGATCATCAATCGGATAAACCGGACAGCGTGCTGCTGAGTGTAACCGTGCCGAAAGGATTGACAGATATTTCCAACGGACGATTACGAAATAAAGTTGACGAATCAAAAAGCAGTACGCGGTTCGATTGGTTCGTCAGTTATCCAATTAACACGTACAACATTTCACTGAACATAGGAACGTTTGAACATTTTGATGAACAATATAATAATGCACTCACATGTGATTATTATGTGCAACCGTACAATCTTGAAAAAGCCCGCGAGCAGTTTAAGCAAGTGAAACCAATGTTGCGTGTGTTTGAAAAATATTTTGGTGCTTATCCTTTTTACAACGATGGATACAAACTTGTTGAAACTCCGTATCTCGGCATGGAACATCAGAGCGCAGTAGCATACGGCAACGGTTATGTGAATGGATACAAAGGCGCATCAAGTTCGGATGTCGGATTGAAATTCGATTTCATCATCATTCATGAAAGCGGACATGAATGGTGGGGCAATAGCGTTACATCAAAAGATATTGCTGATATGTGGATTCACGAAGGTATCTGTTCGTACAGCGAAGTTGTGTATCTCGAAGAGTTGTATGGAAAAAAAGAAGCGTTGCGTTATATGAATGCGCAACGATGGAAAGTGGGAAACACTGCGCCGATTATCGGCACATACAATGTGGGCAACGAAGGTTCACCTGATATGTACAACAAAGGATGTTTGATGTTGCATACACTGCGCAGTGTTGTTGATAACGATTCGCTATGGTTTACATTGCTGCGCGGCATTGCAAATGATTTCAAATATACAACAACATCAACACAGGAAATTGTTGAGTACGTCTACAAAAAGACTGAAAAAGATTTTTCATATTTTTTTCGCCAGTATTTGAACTACCCAAAACTTCCGCAGTTACACATTGTGTTGCGTCAAAAAGGAAACACGCTGACAATGAAATATAAATGGAATACTGATGTTTCCGAGTTTGCAATGCCGATAAAAATAACAACATCAACACAAAAATTTTCTTTCATTATACCGACGACCTCGTGGCAAACGATGGAGTTGAAAAATATTCGTCCGGAAGAAGTGATGATAGACGAAGAAAATTTTTATGTGGATGTGAAAAAAATGATTACGTACGTGGATGAGCGAGTGAAAGAGTGAATCATACTGCAACATCGTCCACAATGCACACTGCACTTCAATACGTTAAAGGTATCGGACCTGTTCGCGCCGCGGCTTTAAAAGAAATCGGCATTGATACAGTCGAAAAACTTCTCAATTATCTTCCGTTCGATTACCTCGACCGTTCCCGCATTATCAAAATAAAAGATTTGCAAAAGTACGTCGAGCCCGGCAATGAAGTAACGATCATCGGCACAGTATTTCGTTCAGAAACAAAACATACTCGCAATAGAAAAAAAATATTTTTTCTCACATTGAAAGATGACACCGGGTATCTTACGTGCGTGTTCTACCAAGGGACTGAGTGGTATCAAAACGCGTTTGAAGCGGGAGAAATACTTGCCGTGTCGGCGGTGCCGGAAGTAGATAAATTCAATCGTGTGCAATTTATTCATCCGGAATTTGACCGGCTAAAAACCAAAGATGCGGAGGATGAAACCGATTGGAATTCGCTGCTTCATACCGGCGCTATTATTCCAAAATATTCTTCGAGCGAAGCGCTTCGTGCTGTCGGTTTGGACAATCGCGGTTTTAGAAAAATTTTGCGCAACGCCGTGCAAAATAATATTTCAACTATCATCGAACATTTGCCTCGTTCCATATTGCAAAAATATTCGTTGTATGGTCTTCAATCGGCTCTCCAAAAAATTCATTTTCCAAAATCGTACGAAGAACGCGACCACGCATTGCGGAGATTGAAATTTGATGAGCTGTTTTATTTTCAATTGTTGATGGCATACCGGCGACGCGAATTGAAAGGTGAACTGAAGGGAATTTCATTCAACACGAAAAGTGCATTAGCGCAGTCGCTTCGCGCCGTGCTTCCGTTTGAATTAACGAAGGCGCAGCAGCGCGTGATAGAAGAAATATTCAGCGATATGCACGCTTCTACACCAATGAATCGTTTGCTGCAAGGCGATGTGGGAAGCGGCAAAACTATTGTAGCAGTGCTGGCGATGCTGGTTGCTGTTGACAATGGTGTTCAAGCTGCGCTGATGGCGCCTACGGAAATTCTTGCAGAACAGCATTGGCGCAGTCTTAAAAATTATTTCAGCGAACTCCCGATTAATATTCGTTTGCTTGTTGGTGCGCAGAAGAAAAAATTGCGCGAAGATATTTTAGAGGACATCCGCCGCGGTAGTGCGCAGATTGTTGTTGGCACACATGCACTGCTGCAGGAACATGTAGAATTTGCCAATCTTGGTTTTGTTGTCATTGATGAACAGCACCGTTTTGGCGTTGCACAGCGCGCATTATTGCGTGAAAAAGGGAAATTAAATCCTGATGTGTTGGTGATGACTGCAACGCCAATTCCGCGCACGCTTTCACTGACGGTGTACGGTGATTTGGATGTTTCGATTATTGATGAGCTGCCGAAAAACAGGAAAGAAATTCGTACGGCAGTTCGTACAGAAAAAGAAAAGGAAAAAATATTCGCGTTTGTGCGTGCGGAAGTGCAAAAGGGAAGACAAGCGTATATTGTCTATCCGTTAATTGAAGAATCTGAAAAAGTAGATTTGAAAGCCGCAACTGCCGAATATGAAATATTCCGCACAAAAATTTTTCCTGATTTTAAAATCGGGCTGCTGCACGGGCGGCTTTCTTCTGAAGAAAAAGATGCGCTCATGCAACAGTTCAAAAAACGGACGATTGATATTCTTGTTGCAACAACAGTGATCGAGGTTGGTATTGATATAGCAAACGCAACGATTATGATTATTGAAAATGCGGAACGATTCGGACTTTCACAGTTGCATCAGTTACGCGGTCGTGTCGGAAGAGGTGCAGAGCAATCATATTGTATTCTATTAACAGATGAACAGTATGCAAAACAAAAATTACAATTGATGAACGATCGCGCGAAAGCACGTGAAGAAATACAAGCGACACAAAAACGTTTAGCAACAATGGTTGCGACGAATGATGGTTTTAAAATATCCGAAGTTGATTTGGAATTGCGCGGCGCGGGAGATTATTTCGGCACACGGCAAAGCGGTGTGCCGAATTTTAAAGTTGCAAACATCGTAACAGATCATGAATTACTGTTGCTTGCGCGTACCGAAGCATTTGATATTGTCGCACACGATCCGCATCTCCGATCACCTGAGCACAAACACATTCGCACACAATTTGAAAATGCGTTTAAAGATTTACTCTCGTATGTCCGCATCGGATAAATTTATTTAAAAATTTGTCATGAAATAATTTTTTTCCTCCTGAAAAATATTTTTACCTCAAAAAATCTTCTTCATTAATTTTTTTTTATTACTGCCGAAAACACACTTTTCGCTTGACTACTTTTATTAAATCGTTATATTTGTATTAACAATGAGATGACAACGTGTCGTCGAGTTCATAAATAAAAATGAAAGGTATCGAAATATTTTTTTTGGTACTCTCCTCAATGGAAGTTGCACTCGTCTATAACTTGAAGAAGGAAGAAACGGAACTCGCTGAAAGCGATTCTCAACCTTCGGGTCAGAACATCTCCGATGTCAGCACGCAAGTTCAGAAGACAACAATACAATCTGATACGTACGCTGAGTGGGATACAATCGAAACAATTACTGCTGTTCGTGATGCACTCGCGCTTCGTCATGTAGTAACGATGGTCGAAGCAAACGACGAAGCATACGATTCTTTAAAACGGTTGCGTCCGGAAATTGTTTTCAATATTGCAGAAGGACAGTACGGCGTTTCGCGTGAAGCGCACATACCTGCGATGATGGAAATGTTGAATATTCCGTACACAGGTTCCGATGCACTGACACTTGGTATCTGTCTCGATAAGTCTCGCGCAAAAGAAATTCTTTCCTACTATAAAATTCCAACTCCAAAATTTTTTGTTCTTCATTCACTCAACGAGGTTTCTTCTCTTGCGCTGACTTTGCCGTGCATGGTAAAACCGTTGTACGAAGGATCCAGCAAAGGAATTTTTAATAAGTCGTTGGTGCAGACGCGCGAAGAATTAATGCAGCAAGTAGAAACAATTCTTACGACATATTCGCAGCCCGCGCTTGTTGAAGAATTTCTGCCGGGGAGAGAATTCACTGTTGCCATGCTTGGCAACGGCAGCGATGCGCAAGTTCTTCCGATTGTTGAAATAAAATTTGATTCGCTTCCTTCCGGTGTCAATCCTATTTATTCATTCGAAGCAAAATGGATTTGGGATCAGTCTGATAACCCGCTCGATATTTTTGAATGTCCTGCAAAAGTTTCTTCCGAATTAAAAAATAAAATTGAAAAAATTTGTCTCGATGCATACCGCGTGTTGCGGTGCAGAGATTGGTCGCGCATTGATGTGCGTCTGGATGGGCAGGGCAAACCACATATTATAGAAATCAATCCGTTGCCCGGTATTTTGCCGAACATTGAAGATAATTCATGCTACCCAAAAGCGGCGCGCATGGCGGGAATTTCATATAACGAAATGTTAAACAAGGTTCTCGATGCCGGTTGCAAAAGGTATGGATTACTCTGAAAACGGCGTGGCGCCTTGGTGCCATTGAATGAATGTATGAATACACCGATTCACGTCTCTATCATATACAACGAACCGACAGTGCAAACTGATGAGGGGCGAAAATTCGTTTCTGAAACAGCGATGGCTGAAAAAAGTTTGCTGAAAGAAACGGCACGTACGATAAGTAAAATTGATATGTCGGAAGTTGGTGTGCTGGAGCAAAAAGAGGATATTAAATTGGCGTTGCAATCGCTTGGCTATCGCACTACAATTTTTAATATGTCGAACGACATGAACCGCTTTTTTGATTTTTTGTCGAAAGGGAAGCCGGATATTATTTTTAATATGGTAGAAAGTTTAGGCGATCAGGCGATACACGAAATGCATGTTGCGGGAATGTATGAGCTTCTCGGATTCACATACACCGGCGCATCGCCGATTGCACTCGGAACGTGTCTCAATAAAGCGCGCACAAAAGAGATTTTAACAAGCCACAAAATTCCGACGCCGAAATATTTTATGTGCACCGGCATACATCAACTGAACGCGGATGATTTTTCACTTTCATTTCCTGTTATAGTGAAGCCGGCGAAAGAAGATGCGAGTGTTGGCATTGATAATAATTCAATCTGTTCTTCATTCACCGCGTTACAAGAACGTGTGCGATTTATTTTCAACGTATATCAGCAGCCGGCAATTATTGAAGAATATATTGACGGGCGTGAGTTGAATGTTGCGGTGATTGGCGAAACAACTCCTGAAGTGCTGCCGATTTCCGAAATTGATTTTTCCGGTTTACCGAAAGAGTATCCGAAGATAGTAACGTACGATGCGAAATGGATGATTGGTACCGCGGCATACGAAGGAACGACCGGTGTGTGTCCGGCTGACCTGCCGAACGATGTTGAAGAACAAATAAAGAAAATTGCGAAAGATGCATTTAGTCTTATGGGATGCAGAGACTATGCGCGCATTGATATGCGTCTTTCGAAAAAAAATCAGCCGTACGTCATCGAAGTGAATCCTAATCCTGATATTTCTGCTGATGCCGGTTTCTATCGTTCAGCAAAAGCTGCCGGATATTCGTACGCAGAGATCATCGGCAAGATTGTTGGATTTGCAATTGAACGAAAACTAAAATTAAAGAAATGAGCGAAGCCATTCCCGAAGGGATCCCTTTGGGACACTTCGTGATAAGAATTGGTTGTCGTGTGATGTGTGCGAAGGCAGACATCAACAGGCTGTGTGTTGAATAGAACAATGAACATTCGAAAATTAGTACGCGAAGATTTTGAAACAGTACGGCAGATTATTATTGCGACGGATGTTTTCAATAAAGATGAAGTTGATATCGCAGTTGAGTTGTTAGAAATTTATTTGAGCAATCCACATCAACAAGATTATGAAATATTTGTGAGTGCGGATGATGCAAAACAAGTTACAGGATATATTTGTATCGGACCAACACCGGCAACAGTTTCAACGTATGATATGTATTGGATCGCGGTTAATCCATCTGTCCAAGCGCACGGAGTCGGTTCTGAGTTATTACGTTACACGGAAGAATTTTTAAAACAGAAAGGTGCAACGTTGTTGATTGCGGAGACCTCATCAACAGCGAAGTACGAAAAGACGCGATCGTTTTATGTACGAAAAGGTTTTGAGCAACTCGCGCATATTAAAGCGTATTACAAACCGGATGATGACTTGATCATCTACGGAAAATATCTCTCACAATAAAAGGTACCTACTCTATGGAACTCTGGCAGGAAATGTTGCGTGCAAGTATCGACAGCGGAAAAGATTTAGTAGAACGTTTCGGTTTCGAAAAAGAACTTGCAGAAAAGCTCAACTCACTGTTCCACATCCGTATTAATCCATATTATCTCAGCCTTATTCGTTATCCCGGTGATCCGATTTGGAAGCAATGTATTCCCGATGCTGAGGAATTGCTCGATGATGATTCTCCGCTCGATCCTCTGAATGAAGAAGCTGACAGCCCTGTTCCGAGTATTACGCATCGTTATCCTGATCGCGTGTTGTTTTTAACAACAAGCCAGTGTTCGATGTATTGCAGATTCTGTACGCGCAAACGCAAAGTCGGCGATTCAGGAAAAATCAGCATGAAGTACATCCAAAGCGGTTTGGATTATATTGCGGCGCATCCTGAAATTCGTGATGTGATTCTTTCCGGCGGCGATCCGTTGATGTTGACCGACGTGATGTTAGAAAAAATTATTGCCGGTCTTCGCGCCATTCCTCATATCGAAATTATTCGGCTCGGCACAAAAATGCCATGCGTTCTTCCGCAGCGCATCACGCCAAAACTTACAAAGATGTTGAAAAAATATCATCCGATATATGTCAACACACATTTCAATCATCCGTGGGAGTGTACGCCGGAAGCCAAGAAAGCGTGTGAAATGCTTGCCGATGCCGGTATTCCTGTCGGCAATCAAGCGGTGTTGATGAAAGATGTCAATGATAATGCTGATGTCATGCTGGAGTTGCATCGCAAATTATTATTCATGCGAGTGAAACCATATTACCTCTACCAAGCTGATATTACCAAAGGCGCAAATCATTTCAGAACACCGGTCAGTGTGGGATTGGATATTATTGATAAAATGCGCGGACATACATCCGGTCTAGCGATTCCGCATTATGTCATTGATGCGCCGGGCGGCGGCGGAAAAATTCCGCTTCTTCCGCAATATGTGCTTGGCAAGAATGGCAACAATATTATTCTTCGCAACTACAAGTACGATATTTATCAATATCCTGATGTTGAGGAAGAAGAGAAAAAACAGGCAGCGCAGCTTGAAAAGAAATATATGCGCAAACGAAAACGTCCGGCACATAAAAAGACATACAAACCGGAACAAGCGCAAACAGATTCGGTTGAGGTTGAAAAGAAATAAGAGAAATGATTTCAGTGTTATTGAAACCTCACAGGTGCAAGTGCTTGTGAGGTTTTTTATTTACGACACACTATGCAATTACAGCCAAAATTATTTTTTTCACTTTTCGGTTCGCTCATTCTTTTTGCAATCTGGGTTCAACTTCCTTTTGCATACTACGAGCCATCGCGCACATTTCATCTGCCGAATGTGTTGTGGTTCATTCATCTCATTTTTCTTTACATTCACGAAGCCGGACATTTTTTCTTCCGAATTTTTGGCGACACATTGTATATTCTCGGCGGCTCACTCTCACAAATTCTTGTTCCTGTCGTGTGGTACATTGTAGCGCATCGCGAAAATTCTCGTTTAACAATTGCTGCACTATTTTTTACCGGTTACAGTATTGTTGATGTGAGCGTCTATGTAAAAGATGCCGGCATGTTACAACTTCCGCTCATCGGTGGTTTAAGTAAGTCGCACCACGATTGGGCAACGCTGATGAATAATTGGGGAATGATTGAAGTAAGCTACACGTTTGGCGAAATATTGTTTTGGTGTGGAATGTTTCTTTCTGCTTTTGCGATCTACTTAAATATCCGAAGAGCTTTCACAGCGAGTGATGAGCAATGATGAAATACTCATTTTTCAAAATTTAAAATTATAATTCATCCCTCATCCCTCATCCCTCATCCCTCATCCCTCATCCCTCATCTTTCATCTTTCATCCTTCTCGAAAAATTTCTATTTTAGTCCCGTGAGAATTCCAGAAGATAAAATACAAGAAATTCGCAACGCAACTGATATTGTTGAATACATCGGTTTGTTTGTGAAATTGAAAAAGCGCGGAAAAAATTATCTCGGCTTGTGTCCGTTTCACGGCGAGAAGACGCCGTCGTTTAACGTCAGTCTTGACAAGCAAATGTATTATTGCTTCGGTTGCCAGCGCGGCGGCGATGTTGTGAAGTTTGTGATGGAATGGGAGAAGGCATCGTACATTGAAGCAATCGAAATTCTTGCTGAACGTGCGCACATAGAAATTACGCGCACCGATGATGGCTATCAGGCATCGAACGAGCTTGAGCAGTTGTATAACGTCTGCACGTTTGCAGCAAAATTATTTTACAATAATTTACGCACTACTGAGGAAGGAAAGTTCGCTTTAAAATATTTTTCTTCGCGCGGCTTTACCGATAAAACAATTACAACATTTGGTCTCGGATATTCGCTGCGTGGTTGGGATGGATTACTTACTGCGGCGCAAGCGGAAGGAATCTCCGATGCTCATCTTGAAAAAGTTGGTTTGGTGAAAAGGAAAGAAGGCGGCGGCGTGTATGATACTTTCCGCGGTCGCGCGATGTTCCCTGTGTTTTCTTCCACAGGAAGAGTGATTGCGTTTGGCGCGCGCAAAATTTATGATGACGATACAGTGCCGGGGAAATATATTAACTCTTCTGAAACTCCAATCTATCATAAGAGCAAAGTGTTGTTCGGACTTTCGCAGGCAAAAGAAACGATCCGCGAAAAAGATAATGTTATTTTAGTGGAAGGATATGCAGATTTAATTTCTGTTTTTCAATCCGGCACACAAAATATCGTCGCATCGAGCGGCACGGCGCTGACGGCGGAACAAATTCAATTAATTGCGCGTTACACAAAAAATATTACGATGGTGTATGATGCGGATTCTGCCGGAGCGAATGCAATGATGCGCGGTGTTGATTTGATTTTGGAAAACGGATTGGATGTGCGGATTGTGCAGTTGCCTGCGGGTGATGATCCTGATTCATATGTGCGAAAAAATGGCGGCGAAGCATTTCAATCATTGGTGGAACGCGCGGTTAGTTTTGTTGATTTCAAAGCGAGCGTCTATCAGCGCGAAGGAAAATTTGATTCGCCGGAAGGAAGGGCTGTTGCTGTGCGCGAAATTGTGCAGACGATTGCCAAAATTAAAGACCCTCTTAAACATCCGTTTTTTATTCGTGAAGTGGCTGAGAAATATCGTTTATATGAATCGGTATTGATTTCAGAATTAGAGAAATACACGAAGAAAGTACCGGAAAAATTCCGCACAGCAATTTCTCATCCTAAAAAGGAAAGTGAGAAGCAAGAAACTGTTTCACTTCACAAAGCACCGGTTGAAATTCCGATTGAAGAGAAAGAGTTGCTTGCAGTATTATTGGAGGAGCCGACAAATATTATTCCTTTTGCTTTTTCACATATTCAGCCATCTGATTTTTCGCATGAACATGTGCGCACGTTGGTAAATATTATTCTTGATGAGTACGATCGTGCAGGCGATATTGAATTGCAGCAGCTTCACACAAAAATTGATAACGATGAATTACGAAAAATAATTAACGATGCTGCCTTTGCGCGCAGTTCGGAAGATAGCCGCATTCAAAGAGAAGTTGGTGCACGCGAAAGCGAAACGCGTGTGTACGAGCTGGCGCTTGGTGCAATTAAGAGAATGAAGAAGCGAGCGTTGGAAAAAGAGTTGACTGAAATCCGAATGAAATTAAAAGATGCGTCGCTGCATGGTAATGATGTGCTGGAGTATATGCGGCGGCAAAATGAAATTCTGAAGGCAATAAAGGAAGTTGAAGAAATGCAGCTTGTCACGAAGTGATGGTTGCGAAGTTCCGAAGTGATGGCTTCGCCACCATCCCTTCGGGACTTGCGTCGTCATTCCCGCACGCTTTTGGCGGGAATCTAAAAAATGGATGCCCGCCTTCGCGGGCATGACGAATACCCCGCAGTTTGCTTCGGGGGTGATTTTTTTTTATTTAAAATACAAAACCCGAGTTCATCACTCGGGTTTTTGTACACTATACACATGTCAAGTCTTTCAGACTTGACATGTGTCGTTACTAAAAATATTACATTTTTGCAATTACTGCATCGCCAAATTCGGAACACTTTACTTCTTTCGCACCTTCCATCATGCGAGCAAAAAATTATTTTGTTGTAATCATTTTTTCAATTTCATCAACGAATTTTTTCATGTCGGCAAACTTTGCTGTAAGCGAGTCTTTATCAAATTCAACCATATCATCGTAATCGCCTTCTTGCCGTGTTTCGTACACGCTTGCATAAATTTTACCAAGTTCTACGGGTAACAACTGTGTTTTGATAAAAGTTTTGGTGAACCAGCCAAGTAACTGTTTATGTTTACTTGTTGAAAAATTTTGCGTGAGCTAAAGAGCAGATACAGAATAAAAAATTGCATAGTAAATTCTGTTTGCGGCAAGATGAAGTTGGTTATTTTTCAGCGCACCTTCGGCTTCAACAATTGTTTGCTTCGATCGTTGAAGCCGGTATTGAATCATATCTTTTTGGCTATGCTGCTGCATAAAATTTTCCAGTGGCAATAATTTCTTGGCGAAAAGGAGTAGAAGGATGCTTTACTTCCTCTTCTGAATAGACTCGTGCATCAAGAACTACATCATTGTCTACCATGATGCTAAAAATGTTGTCATATACTTCGTCCTTAAACTTCCATGAAATTTCTCTGCGGAAAATTAATGCAACGTCAATATCGGAATCATCGTGGGTTTTGCCGCTCAATTGCGAGCCATATAAGTAACTTCCGAGATAATCTGAATACTTCGTTCGTAAAATATTATTCAGTTGTTCAATAATGTGTGCGGCGCTATTCATTGTTTTTTTCCTTGTAACTACTCAGTGTCTTTTTTGCAATTTCAGTATTTTCAAAAAAAACGAATCCCCCGTCCCGATTAAAAAGCAAATCGGGACACCCCCTTTT
>CAYHZL010000074.1:0-15600 GCA_964361075.1 uncultured Chitinophagaceae bacterium | reverse complement strand
ACTCCACCAAATTATTTTTTGAAAAAGTCATTTTCCTGTTGAAGCAGTACAGTTGCGAATGAATATCCAGGATTAAATAGTGTCGGCTACCATCATGGTTATTTTGATAATGATGATGTTACACTATTGCAGATGATAAAAGATGCATCACCCGATATCCTTTTCGTTGGGATGGGATTGCAAAAACAAATGGAATGGATTCAACTTCATCGGGATTATTTAAAATCATCGGTTCGTGTTTGTCTTATGGTCGGTGGTGGAATTGGATATATTGCTCGGACACGTTCACGCGCACCAAGGATTTTTCAGGTGCTCGGGCTCGAATGGTTTTTCCGTTTATGCTCAAATCCTCGATATTATTGGCATCGTTATTTGGTTGGTATACCCTATTTTTGTTATCTTGTAATAAAACAAAAACTAAAATTGTGATATGAAATTTGTTTCCATCTATGTGTTGATGTTCTGTACATCATTGCTTTCTCTTGCCGACGAGAATAAGAATTCTGAACACTCTTGGGGAAGTGTAGAACGCATAGATGGCGATAAATTAATGACGAAATTACGTCTCCGTTTTAATCCGATGAACAATGAATTAGAGGGGCAAGTATCTGAAGCAAAACATGTTCTATACTTTGCACTTCAACCGAACCAACAACTTCAAGTTTCTGTTGAAAAATATGAAACGACAAATCTTCCTGCAAACCTGTTAGAAAATTCATCTATCATCATTGCAGATAATGATACTTCTATTATTCGAACTGTGCGGCAGTACGAAACTAAACAATCTCTTCGTAATTCTTTCAGCACATCGCCGCATATTGTAATCTCAAAGTATGAAAACTATCGCGGCTATTATCTTGCGCGCATTGAAATCTCACCCTATATAATAGATGCGCAACAGAACACACTTCAATATATCAGCGACATCAATCTTCATTTCAATGTTTCATCTTCATTAGTTCAACCATTGCGAACGGCGCAAGTGAGAAATAAGAATGACAAACATTTTGAATCACTGCTTCGTGATATGATTATTAATTATGATGATGCTGTTCCTTACGAAAATAATGTATTGCCATTTACTGCAACATCATGGTTTAATGCTTCAGCACAATATCTAAAAATGGCTGTTGCTCAAGATGGGTTATATCGTTTTACATATCAACAATTACAAACAGCTTTTTCCGCATTGTTGAATGCTGACCCGCGCACAATTCAATTATTCACAAATGGAACTGAAATTCCATTATATGTAAAAGGCGAAAGTGACGGAGTATTTAACACAACAGATTATTTGGAATTTCCGGCGCTAAAAAATTACACAGGTAAGCATCGGACTATCACAACCGGAACGCAGGAGTATAACGAATATCTCAACCGCTACACTGATTCAACAATGTATTGGCTCACATTTGGAGTAACGAACGGATTACGTATGTCATCGAATCCTGTTGTTGCACAAACAGCCGAAACATTACGGGCGTACACAGATTTCCGACATCTCGAATCAAATTCATTTGTACAGTTTGCCGGCGGCGATATTGTGATGCAACAAAATCCGTTGTGGACTTCACACGATATGTGGGGATGGGGATTTGTTGCAGCGAATGGAAATCTTAGTCAGCCATTTAGTGTGAGTGATGTTGCTACAAATGGAGACAGCGCGCGTGCGTATGCAAAGTTCGTGAGTTGGGGAGCGAATGTTGATGTGAATGCGCATAGTGTTTCTGTGCGCATCAATAGCGGTAATGATCTTGGTGTAACAACAATACATCGTTACGGTGAAGCTGTTGTTTCCGGTGCAGAGCCGGTTTCTGTTTTAGTGAATGGAAACAATACTGTTGGGGTATATTCAAAACCAACATCTGCAACAACAGTGAATTGGATAATTCCCGATTGGTTAGAAGTTGAATATCCGCGCCAGTTGAAAGCTATTAACGATTCTCTCTTATTTGATTTTCGAAATCTTACTTTGCGCACTGTTCGTTCTGTACAGATTTCAAATTTTTCTTCACAAGATATTGCCATTTACAAAATTAAACCTGTCATAGAAAAAATCAACAATATTTCTTTTTCTGTTTCTGCGCCATACACAGTTACGTTTGCTGATACAGTTGGTCCGCAAGAACAATACATTGCCATCACAAATGCCCGTCTATTAACTCCGGTCATTAAAAAAGTAAAACAGTTTGCAAATATTTCCGCAGATAAACATCAAACCGATTACCTTGTTGTTACACATGGAAAATTTATTTCTGAAGCGGAACAATATCGTCAATATGTGGCAGCGACAAAAAGGATGACGACTCGTTTGATTGATGTTGAAGATATTTTTGATGAATTCGGGTATGGATACCCGACTGCCGAAGCGATGAGAGATTATTTTAAGAGTACAACAACATGGAATTCACCAATTCCTTCTTTCCTTTTTCTTCTTGGCGACGCTTCGTACGATTATAAATTTGTCTATGGAAATACAAAAGCGCAAAATTATGTCCCATCGTTCGGTTATCCTGTCAGCGATCCAATGCTTGTTACGTATGATTCGCTCTCCAATATTCCTCAAATGTATGTTGGTCGCCTGCCTGTTAATACTGTTGGAGAAGTAACACAATATTTACACCGCGTACAAACATACACGACAACACAAAATAGTGAATGGAATAAACGATATCTATTTTTCACCGGTGGCGATCCAAACACTTCCGGACAAATTGAAAGTTTTAAAACTGTCAATAATTATGTTTTTAATAATTATGTACGTCCTGCCCCGATTGGCGGGGAAGGAATTCATTTCTATAAAACGACAAACCCGCAATCAGATTTTGGTCCATACACGTCGCAACAAATAAAGGATGCAATTGCAGCCGGCGGTGTTTTTATTTCGTACATCGGACATAGTGGAACACAAACGTGGGATAACAGTATTGGTGATCCGATACAATTACAAAACACACAGGGAAAATTCCCGCTCATTACAGATTTTGGCTGCTCAACTGGAAAGTTTGCTGAACCGCAAATAACGTCGTTTAGTGAATCATTTATTATTGGAAGCACATCGAGTGTTATTGGTTATATCGGGAATTCTGCGCTCGGTTTTACAAGTATTGCAGCACAACTGCCAATCGAATTTTATAAGAAAATATTACATGATTCCGTTCTTACCATCGGCAAGGCTCATCTGCAAGGAAAAGTTGCGATGGCGTTGAATAATTTTTCTGCAGTCAACAGTGTTATGTTATACACCAATACGCTTGTTGGTGATCCATCAATTGATCTTGCTGTTCCATTCAAACCCAATCTTTCTGTAACACCAACAAATATCAGAACACAAAATATAATAAGTGAAGAAATGGATAGTGTTGCGGTTACGGTCGCAGTAATGAATTTTGGCAGCACAATTTCTGATTCGGTGGATATTTATTTCCAGCATCGCTTTAATGGACAAGTAATAAAAAATGTTATTCTGCGTCGTCCGATTCCGTTATTCAGTGATTCAGTAAAATTCTTCATCACCGTAAAGAAAAAATCGGGCGAACATAGTGTTCAAATTACTTTGGATTCGCTTAATAAAATCAGCGAGATCAGTAAATTGGATAATGCTGCACAAAAAAGCATCATTGTAATTTCAACTAATTTCCGCGTACTACAGCCAATAGATCGGAACAGTGCCGCAGTATCGAAAATTATTTTATTAAATCCGATTGTCATAACAAATGATACGACGCGATCTGTTATTTTAGAAATTGATACGACAGTTAGTCTTAATTCTCCGACACGAATATTTTCCAGAATGGGTAATCTCACAACAGAGTTTGATATTAGCACATTGCCACTTTTCCCGAAGGGATGGATTCCCACAAAACGATATTGGTGGAAAGCAAAAATAAATACACCATCTGCCATGTGGACAACCGGAACATTCTATCAAGGCGGTTCATCTGGCAACGATATTGGTCAGAATGATTCTCTTGCCTGGAGTGAAAATATTTTTACAGCAACAACAATGGAAGTGCAGTCATCAGCATTAATTAATGCTAAAATACAAAGCACCCAAATTGTTCTTCGTGCAATTTCCTCCGGTTTTCTTGATGGAACTTTTGGTGTTGTAGAATTGAATGGGTTTAATGTTCTTAATAATTCTTTTAGCCGCGGGCACTCGATTGTTGTTATTGATACTGCAAATTATTCAGTTCTTTCAAAAAGAACATTCGATTTGTATAACCAAGCTGCTAATGCTGATTCCATTGTTGCATTTATTAATCAAATACAGAATGGGATGTTTGTTGTAGTTGTTGTTATTGATGAAGGATCAAACAATTTTTCTTCTTCTGCTCGAAATGCGTATTCTTTAATTGGAGCAAAAGAAGCAAGTAAACTTGGCTGGCGTGATTCGTGGGCTGTCATCGGTAAAAAGGGCGCACCTGCTGGCACCGCTCTTGAAATGTATAAGTCAAGCACAACGGGAAAAGCAATTGTTGAAACAACATTTACGAAAATTGAAACGTCAGGAACTATCGTAACTCCTGAAATTGGTCCTGTTGCCGCATGGAATACATTGACGATTCAACAAGCTCTGCCAAACGGATCACAGAGCAATGTTGCTGTGCTTGGAGTAAAACAAAATGGAGGAATAGATACATTGTTATCGTCCACTTCTTCCACAATAAATTTACAGAGTGTTTCAGCAATAACATATCCAAAGTTAAAATTAAAATTTTCGTTGCAGGCAAACCCTGCAAACCAATCTCCAGTACTTTCTTCATGGAATCTTGGTGTAACATCACCGGCTGAATTAACAACATCGCCGCAGTTCTTTTCATTGAGTAAGAAAATAATTCAGGAAGGTGAGTTGTTGAATATTAATTTCAGTATTCACAATGTCGGCATCTCTCGCGCGGACAGTTTTTCAATTCTGCTCTTTACCAATGATAGCGGCTCCAATCGCGTTTTACAAACGTATCCCGTTACTTCATTGAATGCCGGTGATTCAATTCAATTTCAATATCAATATAACAGCAAGGGCAGGAGAGGAAATAATGCTTTTATAGTCAGCATTGATCCCGATTCAAAAGTAACAGAATTATATAAGTCGAATAATATTCTTTCTATTCCGTACACAGTATTGCCCGATACCGTGAAGCCGTTACTTGATCTTACTTTTAATGGTGTGAGAGTAATGGATGGAGATTATGTAAGCGCAACACCGGAAGTGAGTATTAAATTTTATGACAATAATACTTCATCATTAACACTGAATGATACAAGCAATTTCAAAATTCAATTGAATACTAAGCAGGTCTATTTCAACGATCCGTCGTTAATTCAATTTATTCCGGGAAGTTCAACTGTGCGGGCAGAAATAAAATGGAAACCGACGCTGCCCGACGGCGAAAATGTAATCCGCTATTTTGCACGCGATGTCTCAGGAAATTATTCTGACACAACATCGCTTCTCGTCAATGTTTCTACCGACATGCAATTAAAAGATGTGTATAATATTCCGAATCCATTTGCAAACAACACATCCTTTACGTTTACGCTAACAGTAGTGCCGGAAGAATTTAGAATTAAAATATTTACTGTTGCCGGGAGAGTTATTCAGGAATTCAATATTCCGCCATCTTCATTAAATCCCGGATTCAACCGAATAGATTGGAGTGGCAGAGATAAAGATGGCGATGAAATTGCTAATGGTATCTATTTCTATCGTATTATTGTAAAGAATGGCGATAAACAACTTTACACAACAGAAAAATTAGTAAAAATGAGATAACGAGAAAAGAAATATTGTTGCCGGGTAGTGTCTTAATTCGAGGAGTAACGTCATGCCGAATCACGAAGTGATCCCTTTGGGACTTGTCCCGCTGTACGCATTGGCGTCAGCTTAATTTCTCTTTATGATTTTATTTGTTCTCTGTAATCATGTATTCAAAAATAGGTTAGAAAAAATTTCACAACTCTTATTCATCCTCTACGAGGATGTTTGTTGTGTGTTCCTTCGTTTTACAATAATTAAACATCTACGATGTTTGTAATAATAGTAGACCTCGTAGAGGTCAAATTATTGTAGAAAAAAAATCAAAAAATCCACAATAATCCTCGTAGAGGATTTATAAGTAATTGTTTGTTAATTGCTGATTGATGTTTGCACATCTTCTTCCCATCAGTAATCACAAGTTAAGTTGACGCCAATGCGCTGTACGGGATGTCCCGCTTTTCAGGATTCCGCCTATGCAGAGATTCTGTATATGCGGGACATTTCGGTATCTTAAAGCAGGCAAAGATGCTGGTTCGCCGCGGCGAATCAGCATGAGTTGTGTTGGTTCAAGTCCAGTCCCGGGCACACTCCCTCCTCTCTTCTCTTGTCGTCATACATCTTTCGATTATAAAGCAAACGTTAAGAATATGTTACCGAACATTAATGTAACGGTAACCATCTCGTAATATAAAATTAACACTAATTTCTGATTTTTGTGCCATAAAAGTTCAATGCATTAAACTTTAAAGGCACACAATGAAATCTACATCCTTCTTTTTAACAACATTTTTCTTATTCATTTCAACGTTCTCTTTTTCTCAGGAGCAAACCGGAACATTATACGGGAAAATTGTTGATCAAAGATCCGGCGAAGAATTGATTGGTGCAAGTGTTTCATTGGTCGGAACCAAAATAGGATCTTCTACTGATATAGAAGGGAAATTTTTAATAAAGAAAATTCCCACAGACATGTACAATGTGCGTGTTTCTTTTCTTGGATATGAATCAAAACTAATTTTCCAAGTTGTTATAAAACCCAACGAACAATTAATTCTTGATGTAAGTTTGTCTGAAGATCAAGGACTTAAACAGCAGGAAGTTATTGTAAGTGCAGATGCAATAAAATCAGGGGATGGTGCAATTCTTTTAGAACGAAAAAAATCGGTATCAATTGGTGATGGTATCAGCAGTGAACAAGTGAAACGTACACCCGATGCAACATCCGGCGATGTGTTGAGGCGTGTTGTTGGGCTATCCATTGTTGATAATAAGTTTGTGTATATCCGCGGTGCATCGGAACGGTATAACGGTACAACATTAAACGGTGCAAATGTGAGCAGCACGGAAGTCGGAAAGAAAAGTTTTGCGTTCGATATGATTCCTGCAAACCTACTTGAAAATACAACTGTTGTGAAAAGCTCTACTCCCGACCTTCCCGGAGATTTTACCGGCGGATTGGTTCAGATGAATACGTTGGATTTTCCTGATATCAAAACAATAAAAATCGGGATTACTTCCGGGTTGAACAGTATTACAACTTTTAAGGATTTTCAATCATCACAAGGTGGAAGCAAAGATTGGCTTGGTGCAGATGACGGCAAACGCGCTCTGCCAAACAATACAGAAGATTTAATTGATCTTGCAAAAAAATTACCCAATAATTGGGCTCCGAAAAAACAAACCGCTCCAATAAATATGTCGTTGAGTCTCTCTTTTGGCGATAAATTTTCGTTGAATGATGAACAAGAAAGTAGTCAGTTTGGTTATATAGGAGCGTTTTCGTACCGCAATTCATTTCAACGTAATAATAAAGAAATTAATGCAAACGAAATTTCGCGAACATTACAAGGAACTCAAGATAATTTTACCGTATTGTGGGGCGGAATGTTGAACCTTAGCTATAAGTTTTCCGGCTTGCATAAACTCTCATTCAAAAATAATTATAGCCAAACTGCCGATGATGAGATTCGTAATTTTAACGGTACTGATGGTAACAACGGCACAGAAAATAATTTTTTGGCGTCAACGTGGAGCGAACGAAAGACCTACACTGGTATTATTTCCGGAGAGCATAAATTCCTTGCGTTCGGCAATCTTAGTGCAGATTGGAAATTTTCTGTGTCATCATCTTCGCGTCAAGACCCCGATAGAAAAGAAGTAACATACTATCGTGGAATTGATGATCCGGATAACACACCGTTCAATGCCGCAATCAATCAGCGATCTTGGAGTAAACTCAATGGCAAAACAACAACGTATAATCTTGATTTTGCTTTGCCAATTGAATTTGCCAAAGTAAAATTTGGTTCTCTGTATGAAAAGAAAACGACGAATTATGAGATTCGTTACTTTAATGTATCGTTAAAAACTTACAATCCGGTTTTAGCAGAACTTCCAATTGAGATCATCTATGATCCAAAAAATTTTAGTGGAAACAACTTTAAAATAGATGAGTCATCAAAGCCAACGGATAATTATTTTGGCAATCAAGAAGTTTTGGCAAGCTATGGCATGATTGATATTCCATTTAGCATTTACGATAACAATTTCAGATTTAGCGGCGGTGCGCGATTAGAAAATTCTCTCCAAAATGTTTTTGTCCCCCGTTCATCTCAACCGGACGGTCCAACAGATGAGACACAACTAAAAAATATAGATATCCTTCCATCGGCAAATTTAACCTACACTATTAATGATGTAACAAATCTGCGGTTTGCATACAGCCACACGGTAAACCGGCCGGAATTCCGTGAATTAGCATCGTCCGGATTTTTCGATTTTATTTCGTATGAACTCGTCGGCGGCAATCCGAATTTGAAACGTTCATTCATTCACAATTACGATGTGCGGTTTGAAATCTTTCCTGAAGCTGGTGAAGTTATCGCACTCAGTTATTTTAGTAAAATAATTTCGGGTGCTATTGAAGAACAACTGTCGTTCTCCTCAGTTCGTACGCGCACGTGGTTCAATTCTGATCAAGCAAAGAATAATGGCGTAGAACTCGAAGTACGTAAATCGCTTCGTTTTCTTGGCGGATATTTCGACAATTTTTCAGTTACAGGAAACTACACTCGAATCTATTCCGAAGTTCAGATTTCTACCGAAAGCGGGAATTCTGAAAACACAATAACCACCATCAGCACTCGTCCATTGCAAGGTCAATCACCTTATATGATCAATCTTTCATTGTTGTTTACAGAACCTGCGCTTGGTACAACAGTGAACGTGCTTTACAATACATTTGGCAAACGATTAGATGCGGTAGGATTTTTAACTTCCGATATTTATGAACAACCGCGAGATATGGTTGATGTCAGCATCACTCAGCCACTGAGTAACGGAATTGAAACGAAGTTAACCGCTAAAAATATTTTCAACAAAGAGCGTATTTTAACTCAGCAAGATCGTATCTATCAGCGCGTTAATAGCGGCACAACATACGCACTTCAAATATCAGTCGGACTGTAACTATAATTTCTTATTTCGGTAATATTCTATTTACATTTACTTAATACTCCAAAGCTATCTTGTTGCAGAAAAAACAAGATAGCTTTTTTCATTTCAAACAATTCACATAATTCATAATCAATACAGGAGTAGTTCATGAGAAAAAAATTCACATTTTTTGCAACATTGATGTTGCTTCTTTCTACTGTTGCGTTTGCGGCACGTCCGGAAAAAATTTTGGGGGCAGGCAGAGGTACAACAAATTTCCGTATGCCATATCACCAAACATCTAACATTACATTAAGCAAAGACACAACGTATGTTTTAACAGGTTGGTATTTTGTTGATTCAACATACAAAATAACTATCCAGCCCGGAACTCTTATTGTCGGTGATAAACTATCAGGTGGAACAATTATTATTAAACGCGGAGCGAAAATTATTGCTGATGGAACATTGAATGCACCGATCGTTTTTACCAGTGAACAAGCAATTGGTTCACGTGCACCCGGCGATTGGGGCGGTGTTATTGTTCTTGGAAATGCGCCAACGAACCAACCAATTACTGCAACAATTGAAGGCGGCTTCGGCACAGTTCCAAACAGCACGGCACAATTAGGAGGTTCCGATCCAAACGATTCGAGCGGCGTGTTGCGTTATGTTCGCATTGAATGGGCAGGTATTGCTTTTGCTCAAGATAACGAAATCAATGGTCTAACGTTCGGTGGTGTTGGCAGCAAAACTGTGGTTGATTATGTGCAGGTTAGTTATGCACAAGATGATGATATTGAATATTTCGGCGGTACCGTAAGTGCAAAACATATTGTTACGAATGGAAATATTGATGACAATATGGATACAGATTGGGGCTGGGCTGGAAACTTACAGTATGTTCTTGTAAAACGCGACTCATTAATTTTTGATGCGTCAGCTTCCGGTTCTTCAAACGGTTTTGAATCTGATAATATGGGATCTGAACCTTGGGATGTAAATCCACGCACCAAAGGAAAAGTTTCAAACGTAACATACATCGGACCGATGAGCGATACAAGTTCAGTTGTCAACAGCCACTGGGGCAATTTGGGAATGCTTCGCCGCGCGACTGAATTTAGTTGCTACAATTCTATCTTAATGGGCTGGCCCAAAGGTATTACGCTCCGCGATACATTAACACAACGCGCTGCAATTGAAGGACGTTTACAAATTCGTAATACTAGTATTCAAACAAAAGCAACGCCAATTACTGCAAGCATCTCTGGTACAGAAGTTAATATTGCGGGATTCAACGCAACCACATGGTTTACCACTGCAGACTGGGGAAATCTTGGTAGCTCACCACGTAATAACGGTGATGTTGGTTTGGTAAATCCAGGTGTTCCGTTTACAGACAAAGCATTTGATCCTCGTCCTAAAACAACTTCTGAAGCAGCAACAGCCGGAACCGGTTATGCAAAATGGGGATTGCCGGCATTCTTCGATTCCGTTTCATATCGCGGTGCACTTGATCCTTCCAAACCGATGAGCCAACAATGGACAGCAGGATGGACAAAATTTGATCCACAAAACACAGACTATAGTAAAGGTGTTACATCAATTACAAAAGAAAAAATTGTAACGCCGGAAAAATTTGAATTGATGCAAAACTATCCGAATCCTTTTAACCCGACAACAGTGATCAGTTATCAGTTACCAGTGAACAGTGTTGTTATATTAAAAGTGTACGATATTCTTGGAAAAGAAGTAGCTACATTGATGAATGGAAATCAGAATGCAGGTTCATATACTTATCAATTTTCAACTTCTCAATATCAATTGAGCAGCGGTCTCTATTTTTATAGACTGCAAGCCGGTTCGTTCTCTTCAATAAAGAAAATGCAATTGGTGAAATAGTGCCAAATGACACCTCAAAAAAGATTAGTTTAGAACTAATCTCCGAAGGAGTCCTTCGGACAAGGAGGTGTCAAATGAGCAACACAACAACAAGTCGCCAACAGCACAAGAGTATCGAGGGAGAGTTTCTATACGAACTTCAACACTCGTATGAACTCTCTCCTAAACTCAGTAAAGAAATAGTAGCGAGTGCGAAACAACATTTAGTACGCGAGCACGTTCTGAAGGAAGGGCAGATTGAAGCAACAGTTGTGGGAATCGAAGAGCGCAGCGGAAAAGTGTTGGAGAAGATGGAAAAGAAACGAGTACTGTTAACGATAGACAACAAAAAAACTCAAAAATTAACAAGTGCCATTTGGCACTATTGTAAATAACGAGAAAAGAAATATTGTTGCCACAAACAGACATGCCGAAGATAACTTCGGCATGTCTGTTTTAAAAATAGTATTTGTACAAGAGTTATTTGTTATGCGAAATGTCGGCTGCATGGTGTTTCACTACTTTTGCTTGTGCAATAAACATCACTTCTTCGGCAATGTTCGTTGCTAAATCAGAGACGCGCTCCAAGTTTCGGCTGACGCGAATTAATTCAAGCGCCTGCTCGATTGTCTGAGGATTACTTTTCATTATTACTTTCATTTCCTGCATAATTTTTTTATTCAAATTATCTGCCGCGTCATCCATCATCAATACCGCTTCGCTCATTTTTGCATCAACATGGATAAAACTATCTAATGCATCGGAGAGCATTCGCTTTGTTACTTCCGTCATACTTTGTATTTCTTGAAGGGAAGGAAGAGGCTCTTTCATTTTCAATAAGAATAACGCTGATTGGGCGAGATTTACTGCGTGGTCACCAATGCGCTCCAGATTGTTATTGATTTTTGCCACTGCAAGAATAAGCCGCAAATCTGATGCAACAGGTTGTTGTAATGCAAGTAAATCAACAATGGCTTTATCTATGACAATTTCCATATCGTTGATATTTGTATCTTCACTAATAACTTGTTCTGCTAACGCTTTGTTGTTTGTAATAAGCGATTCAATAGCACGCTCGATTGCCCGCTCTGCCATTGATGCCATTTTAATGAGCGAAGATTTTAATTCTTTTAGATCGTGTTCAAGATGTGTTATCATGTTCTTCCTAATGTGTAATAAAATTTTACTTAATAACTGAAATTACGCAAAGTTCAACTTTTATGAAAAAAAAGAACGATTTAAAGAATAATAGAACACGGATAACGCTGATTTTGACAGATTTTCACGGATTTAAATCTGTGTACATCAGTTTAATCTGTGTCATCAGTGGTCTATTTTGTGTTTTGCGTAACATCAGTTAATAACTGAAATTACGCAAAATGTGTTTTTATCGCGAATGATGCCGTGACTTATCTGGCAAATGTTTGGCGCCTAAGGCTCCATTTAACAGTTCCAAAGGAATCCCTTTGGGGCATATCAATCTGTAAAAGTCATTCGCCGCGGCGAATCATTAAAAAAATTTTGTTGAATAAAAAATGGACACAAGATTTGTTTATCCAAAACGCCCTGTGATGTAATCTTCAGTCTGTTTTTTAGTTGGCATTGTAAATATAGTGTTAGTTTTATTGAATTCAATAAGCTCGCCCATATAAAAAAATGCGGTAAAATCGCTGACGCGTGCTGCTTGCTGCATATTATGTGTAACTATGACGATGGTGTATTTTTCTTTTAATTCGTGAATCAACTCTTCTATTTTTGTGGTGGCAAGAGGGTCAAGTGCGCTTGCAGGTTCATCCATCAAGATCACTTCCGGATTCACGGCGAGCGTACGTGCGATGCAGAGCCGCTGTTGCTGTCCGCCGGAGAGACTGATGCCGCTCTTCGAGAGAGAATCTTTCACTTCATCCCAAAGTGCCGCGTGGCGTAAACTCTGCTCAACAACTTCCGTCAATTTCTTTTTATCACGCATACCATTCATTCGCAAACCGGCAGCAACATTGTCAAAGATCGACATCGTTGGAAAAGGATTCGGTTTCTGAAACACCATGCCGATTCGTCTCCGCACAGCAACTGCATCCATCTGATAAATATCTTCGTCGTCTAATTTCAACGTTCCGGTAATCCGGCTATCGGAAACTAATTCGTGCATACGATTAATGGCACGAAGGAATGTTGACTTTCCGCATCCGGAAGGACCGATGATTGCCAGTACACTATTTTCTGCCACTGTCAGCGAAATATTTTTCAGCGCCTGCACTTTTCCAAAATAACAATTTACAAAGTCTGCAGTAATTTTATTTTTGCGAGCGTGTGCTGTCATTTTCTCTTCAGAATGAAAATTGGTTGTTGCGGTATTGAATGTTATGTTTTCTTTTTCAACGACATGTGTCATACGAGTATCATTTTAATATCGCGGGCGTGTTGCAATACGAACCGCAATACTGAGTAAGAGAATGAGGAAAATGAGCACGAGCGCTCCCGCCCACGCCTGTGCAATCCAATCATCAAACGGCGACACGCCGTAGTTATAAATGAAGACTGTCAGCGACGCAATCGGTTGATCGAGCGACGTGTGCCAGAAGCGATTATTGAGCGCAGTGAAAAGCAACGGCGCAGTTTCGCCGGCGGCACGCGCTATTGCAAGCATGATGCCGGTAACGATTCCACCGGCCGCAGAAGGAAGAATAATCCGCAGTGTAGTTTTCCATTGAGGAATGCCCAATGCCAGTGCCGCTTCACGATATGAGTGCGGCACCATCTTCAACATCTCTTCCGTCGTACGGGTAACGATCGGTATCATCAAAATTCCCAACGCAAACCCTCCGGCGTACGCGGAGAAGTGGTGCATCGGCAGCACCATAACGGTATATGCAACGACACCGGTTACGATCGACGGCACGCCATTCAACACATCAGTCAAGAATCGAATGGTAGTGCCAAATTTATTTCTTCCGAATTCCGAAAGAAAAATTCCTGTAAAAATTCCCACGGGAAGTCCGACGATACAACCAAGTCCGACGAGGGTCATTGTTCCGACAATCGCATTCGCAAGCCCGCCGCCGGATTCGCCGACCGGTTTCGGTAATTTCGTAAAGAAGTCCCAGTTTAATGCCGATGCGCCGAGTGAAACCGTGTGGTAAAAAATCAGCAAGAGCGGTACGAGGGCAAGAACTGCGCTGAGCACACAGAGCCCGTACATGAAATAACTTTTATATTTTCGATAGTAAAATTGCAGATTACTCATATTAGAGATTTCTGAAAAATTCTACAAGATGTCGGACATCTTGTTAATAAAGTTCGAGAGAGTTGAAAATTTATCAAATTTCAAAGGGAAGATGTCTGACATCTTCTTTCGCTAACAATATTTCAGATGTTTCATTATTATAATCGTGTTCCGACATCGGAATTTTTTGTGAAGCTCCACACCAACAAACGTGCAATGCTATTCACCAGGATTGCAATCACAAATAACACCAAGGCAATCTCGATGAGAGCGCTGATATACAATTGTGACGTGGCTTCGGTGAATTCATTTGCGAGTACGCTCGCCATCGTGTAGCCCGGTTCAAAGAGCGACGTTTTGATAATAGGGCGATTACCAATTACCATCGTTACAGCCATCGTTTCACCTAACGCGCGACCAAGCCCGAGAATAGTTGCGCCGATAATTCCTGAACGGCAATAACTGATGGCGATGCGCGTAGCTTCCCATCGTGTTGAACCCAGTGCTAATGCCGCTTCTTTTTGCGAGACCGGCACAGACTTCAACACATCGCGTGAGATTGATGCAATAATCGGCAAAATCATAATAGAGAGAATAACTCCTGCCGATAGCATTCCTACTCCGTACGGTGCGCCCTCGAACAACGGAATAAAACCAAAATTTTTACTCAGAAATGGCTCCACCGTTGAGCGTACCCACGGCACCATTACGAAAAATCCCCATATACCGTACACAATACTCGGAATTCCTGCAAGCAATTCTACAAAGAACGAGAACGGCTGTTCCAACCATCGCGGTGCAAGTTCTGAAAGAAAAATTGCAATACCGACTCCCAGCGGAAGCGCAATGACAAGCGCAATGAACGATGAGACAAGCGTACCGTAGATAAATGGTAATGCACCGTACTCATCCTTCACCGGGTCCCATACTGAACTGAACAAAAACTTCCAGCCGAATTTTTCTATGGTCGGTATCGATGCCGCATACATTTCATAGATCATCAATACAATGAGTACGAGAACGAGAGAAGCAAAAAATGAGGTGAGATATTTAAAAACCGTATCACCAAAATTCCGGGTAACGGTTTTTGGCGATACGGTCGATTGAATTGTAGAGATTACTTCCATGCGGTAACTAACAACTCCTGTTCAGTATTACTTAAGGGCAGTTCTATAAATTGAAAAAAAAAATTTACCGCAAAGTCGCTAAGACGCAAAGTATTTATTATCATTTGTTGTAACTACACAGCGTTATTGTTGATTCAACTAATCCCTCCGCCAAAAAGACGGCGGACTTACAG
>CAYHZL010000073.1:11063-15718 GCA_964361075.1 uncultured Chitinophagaceae bacterium | reverse complement strand
TAAATTAAGACTGTCAGCCCAACAACTGCGTATTGAAAAGCAACAGGCAGAATTGAGCTATCTCAAATCACAAACGAACCCGCATTTTTTATTCAACACATTGCATAATATTTATTCGTTGGCGAGGGATAAGTCAGATTTGGCTCCCGAATCAATTTTACGATTGTCGAAAATATTGCGTTTTATGTTGTATGAAACCGGTGGAGAGTATATAACTATAGAACAGGAACTAAATATTATCAGTGACTATATTGCCCTTGAAAAATTGCGTTACGATGATTCTTTACGTGTTAATTTTAACTACGACATTGCAGATATGAAACAAGTCTTACCGCCACTGTTGCTGATCCCAATAGTTGAGAATGCGTTCAAACATGGTGTGTCTGAAACAAGGGCTCATCCCTTTGTTGATATTCATCTTTCGGTTCATAACCGGCTTTTAGCTTTTGTTGTAAAAAATTCTACTGAAGCATTTCCTGAGCAAGAGCGTGTAAAACAAAATATTGGACTTTCTAACCTGAGACGCCAACTGGAATTACTTTATACCGATTACGATTTATCTGTTCAACAAAGCGAATCTGTGTTTACGGCTACTTTAAATATTAACCTTGCAAGTCATGTCTAAAATAAAGTGTATCATAATAGAAGATGAGCCTTTAGCAGTAAAAGTCTTATCGGATTATATTTTGCAAGTACCGTTCCTGGAATTACAGGGGACATTTAAAGATGCTATTCTTGCAACTGATTACCTGCGAAATAATAACATCAACCTTATTTTTTTAGATATTCATCTGCCTAAACTAAAAGGTATGGCCTTTTTAAAAACGCTGATACATCCTCCTGCAGTAATTATTACAACAGCTTATCATCAATACGCAGTGGAGGGTTTTAGTCTAAATGTTACAGATTACTTGTTAAAGCCATTTGAATTTGAACGATTTTTAATAGCAGTAAATAAGGTTAAAACAGCACGAAGAAAACAACAGAAACAAAATGAAACCGAGGAGATGAAAGATTTTATATTTCTAAATGTTCAAAAAAAGAAGGTAAAAATTTTATTCTCAGAGATTCTTTATATCGAAAGTCAGCGGGAATACATCAAGATCGTTACCACAAAAAAAGAATACATTTCAAAAATGAGTACGCATGAAATGGAGGACCTTTTACCCGCAAACGGCTTCAAACGGATTCACCGATCTTTTATAGCTTCAATAAGCAAGATTGAATCATACACGGCCGAAATAGTTGAGGTTAATGGAGTATCTATTCCCATTGGCAGGGGCTATAAAGATATTATAGAAAACTTGTAGTTTTTGATGTCACGAACAGGGATTCCCGTTTGGAGTACAAAAGAATTCCACAATTGCCGAACTTGGAAATTGCGGAATTGCAGTTTTAAATCTGCCGTACTTTGCGAAACAGAGTTTCGCCATACATTATTTTTTATATGGTTTAAGTTTTTTGCTTTCATCGGCAGTCGCAGGTTTAATGCTTACCGCCGAACCACCGCCGGCAACCAAATTCACTTCGGGAATTCCCCGACCATACCTGTTGTCCTTACCATATACTGTCGGGGGCTTCCGAAAGTATTCCGGACTTTACCAAATCACTTTTATACTTTTCTTGTTTGCGTCCGGAGGATTGCAAAAGACGACTGGAGAATTAAAATTCTGCTCTATACTGAGCGCCAATTGAAAAAATAAATTGGCGTGCTTGCTTTGCGGTTTCAATTTTTGGCGTCAAAACATATTCAGGTGTTGCATACAGAGAAAACCCTTTTCCAAGATCATACAGCGCTTCACATCCAAATTGCATTGAACTAATGCCGCTGATATCCACTGTTTTGGTTTTCGCATTGGGAACTTGTTTTTTATTCTGCATCCGCTGTTGTTTCAATGCATTTAATCGGGTAATCTCAATGGTTTGAGAAAGAAACGCTATCGAAGCTGATGGCGTTATTGCCAAATTGCCGATTTCAAATTCGTGGTTCATATCGAATGAAAAAAAATGCGCGCCGTATGTACCCAAATATTGTTCGTACGAAACACCAATGTTGACGAAAGAAAAAGCGTAGCGTGCCGACAGTGTGAAATTATTTTCTAATGCCGCAATCGCGCTCGAAGAATCACTTGAGTACTGCGTGTGTGAATACGAAGCCGATGCTGTAAAATTATCTTTATACGAATACTCATAGCCAACCGCACCTGACCAATATAAAAATCCGCTGCTGTCGCCGAGCGAGCGCATCCACATAATATTTGCACTCAATCCGGTAGAATGTCCGAGAGAAAAAAAAGCAGCGTACGTTGGAAGATCATTACTTACCTCAACGCCTTTGTTTATTTTTGTTTTCGAATATTCGTTGTGGAAAGAAAAAGTCCATGGCAAGACTTCATCATCGGAATCAGAAGAATCAGTGCTGTCTTCTGTTGCGATAGCGTCCACAGTATTCACTTCTGTTGTATCAGAACTTTGTGCGAAGATAAAATGGAGATTCAAAAAAAGAACAAAGAATAATATTTTTTTAGTCATAGAGTTCGCGTTCCTCTCTACCACGATTGTTTTGCAAGTTTGAGGTCAGGATTTTTTTCAACAAAATAATTTAACGAATAATCTGTTGTAAATAAAATAGCCAGTTTGCCTTCGCCATCTTCTGCAATGACTGCGCCTGTGGGAAGCAGAAGCGACTGCAAAAATTTTTCATCGTGTGAAGGATGTGCCCAGCGCAAATGTTTCCACTCTGCCTGTTCGATACGAGTCGGCGCGTTGTATTCATTTTCCAAACGATACTGCACTACTTCAAACTGTAACGGACCAACTGCCGCAAGCACGGGGGCTTTAATACCGGAAAATTTCAGTTGCAGTAATTGCACAACACCTTCCTGCATCAATTGATCGAGTCCGTCGCGAAATTTTTTGTAGTTTGCGGGAACAGGATTGTGCAGCATCGCAAAACATTCCGGCGAGAAGCGCGGAATTTCATGAAACACAATCGAAGGATCTTCGCTGAGCGTATCGCCGATACCGAAATCGCCATGCCCGACCAAGCCGATGATATCGCCCGGATATCCTTCATCAACTGTTTCGCGCGACTGACCGAATAATTTTGCCGCGTTGGAAAGACGAATTTTTTTTCCGGTGCGTGAATGAATTGCCGACATATCGCGGGAAAATTTTCCCGAACAGATGCGGACAAATGCAATGCGATCGCGATGTCGCGGATCCATGTTTGCCTGAATCTTAAAAACAAATCCGGAAAATGTTTCGCGCGATGGTTCAATGACGCCGATAGAACTTGCGCGCGGTGTTGGTTCAATAGAATATTTTAAAAAATTATCGAGCAGCAACTGCACGCCAAAATTATTTCGCGCACTGCCGAAGAACACCGGCGTTTGTTTTCCTGCCAACACCGCTTCGTGATTAAATTCTTCTCCCGCGCCGTGAAGCATTGCTAATTCGTCCACCACACGCGCGTAGGTTGCATCATCCAATTGTTCGCGCACAATTGGCTCAGAAATATCCGCAATAGAAACCGGCGCGCGGTACATGCCGCCGGTAGTTTTTTCGAAAAGATGAACCTGCTTCTCACGGCGATCGAACACACCGCGAAACCGTCCGCCTTGTCCGAGCGGCCAGTTCATCGCATACGCACCGATCTGCAGTACGCTTTCGAGTTCGTCAACAAGTTCAAGCGGATCGCGTGTTTCATGATCCAATTTATTCATGAAAGTAAAAATCGGAATGCCGCGCATTCGGCAGACATCAAATAATTTTCTCGTCTGCGTTTCAATACCTTTTGCCGCATCAATCACCATGATGACGGCATCCACTGCCGTGAGCACGCGGTACGTGTCTTCAGAAAAATCCTGATGACCCGGCGTATCGAGCAAGTTGATGCGATAGCCGTTGTAATCAAATTGCAGTACGGTGGAGCTGATGGAAATGCCGCGCTTGCGTTCCAGTTCCATCCAGTCGGAAGTTGACTGGCGCTGATTTTTTCGCGCGGTCACGGAGCCGGCAAGCTGCACGGCACCGCCGTAGAGAAGAAATTTTTCCGTCAGCGTGGTCTTGCCCGCATCGGGATGAGAAATAATTGCAAATGTTCGTCGAGGAAGAATTGGATTCATTGTATTTACAACTGTGCTATAAAAAAAGAGATGTAACTCGTATGCGAATTACATCTCCAAGATTCACGTTACAATATACGTATTTTTGTAACTACTCATTCAAAAAAATATGCCACAGATTCACAGATTTTCGATTGAAAAATTTAAACGATTAATCTGTGGCTATGTTTTTTGTGTTTTATAGGAAATTATTGAAAACATTTATCTTAAAAATTATTTTTGGATTGCGAGAAGTTCTACTTCAAAAATTAACACGGAGCCCGGGGGAATTTGTCCTGCGGGACGATCGCCGTAGCCAAGTTGTGCCGGAACATACAGCATCCATTTTGAACCGACAGGCATTAATTGCAATGCTTCGGTCCACGCAGGAATGACACCACTTACCGGAAGCGTTACCGGCTCGCCGCGTTTGTGTGAATTGTCAAATTCAGTTCCGTCAACCAAAGTTCCTCTGTAATGCACTTTTACTTCGTTCGTTGCTTTTGGTTTTTTTCCTGTTCCCATGGTAATAACTTTATACTGCAATCC
>CAYHZL010000073.1:0-11053 GCA_964361075.1 uncultured Chitinophagaceae bacterium | reverse complement strand
CTGCAATCCGCTTGCTGTTGTAATAACACCCGGCTTGGTTTTATTTTCAATAAGAAATTTTTCGCTTTCAACTTTTGCTTTGCCGCCGCGCTCTTGCATTTTTGCCTGCGCCTGCGCCATCATTTTTTGTTGGAATGCCATCATCGTTGTTCGAATTTGATCTTCCGTCATCAATCGTTTTGCGGAAGTGTCGGCTGCATCTTTCAATCCCTGAAGAAATGCATCAGGTTCAATGGTAATATCCTGTCGCTTTAATGTTGTACCAATATCAAGTCCGATACTGTAGCTCACGCTGTCTTTATCAGTTTTAAGTTCAGCTTTTTTTCCGTTTTGATTGTTGCACGCAAGAAGTGCGAGACACAATGATGCGAGGAGAAATTGTTTCATGAAAGTTCTTTCTGTGTTGGTGGATGAAAAATTTTTAAGCGTGAATAAGATACGATTTTTCGGAAAGAGTAGCCAAATTTTTTTCGAAGGAAATTATTTTGCGATCATTTTCTTTACCATCAACGGCGATTCAGTTTCAATCGCATCAACGCCGAGTTCAAGCGCTTCACGAACGGATTCTTTTGTTTCCACGCCCCATGCAATAATTCTATAATTTCTTTTTTGTGCTTTGGAAACAAATGAAGCAGTTAATAATAATTTGTACGGCTGTAAATATTCTGCATCAATATCAAAGACACTGCCAAGAGAAACACCTTTATCAACAATGATATTGAGCAGAGGAATGTGAAACGTGTAACTATAAATGAGAGGAATTTTAGAATACAACTGCCGGCATTTTTTGAGGATAGCAATATCGAACGATTTAATACATGCACGCTGCTCGATATTATTTTTTTTTATTGCATCGAGTACATGTTGTTCGATGTTTGGATAGACAGAAGAGCCGTCGCGAATTTCAATAATAATTTTAGTTGATGGTGAAAGAACGGCACAGACTTCATCAAAGGTAGGAATGTGTTCGTTAGAAAATGCGTCGTTGAACCAACTGCCGGCATCAAGTTTTTGGATTTGTTTCAACTTGTAATCGGAAATATACCCCTCGCCATTTGTTGTGCGGTCAATTGTTGCATCGTGCAATGCTACCAGATGCTCATCTTTTGTTTGTCGAACATCCACCACAACGGCATCGGCGCCTTGTTCTATCGCTTTACGAAATGCAGCAAGCGTGTTTTCCGGCGCAGATGATGACGCACCGTGATGCGCAATAATCATCACTGTTGATTGTTGCGCACATACTACCGTTGATATGATAACGAGTAACAATAATTTCATGTTCATTGCATAAGTTACTTCACATATACGCTCAGAAAAATAATGAGTTGCGGACATCTCTAAAAACATCGTCGTCATTGCGAGGGAGCGAAGCGACCGAAGCAATCTTTCAATTAAAAAGAAAAAACGAGATTGCTTCGCCAAAGAACGGCTCGCAATGACAATTTTTTTTAGGTTTTTAGAGATGTCCTTGCATTAATTCAACAGAAAGAGCTTCGCTTCTGCCGGCTGATTTTCAATAAAGCGAATGCCCGGTGCAGGATAATGAAATTTATCAAAAATATTTTTTGCGACGTCCCACGTCTCTCCGGTAATGGGAAGTGAAAGCAGATTGTAATCTAATCCAATAGCAAATTTCCTCACTATTGGTTCGCTCGAACCCACCGAAGCATTTTTTGCTCCATAACCGACAGCAAGATTTAAATATTTAGGCCAGAGATTTTTGTAATCTTTTGGAAGAAGATTGTGCACGTTCAACGCAAGCCAATAAATATGTCCATCATAATCGTTCGTCAGATTAAATTTTTTTTCCAAATGTGTTGTTGGAAAATAGCTCCACTTGAAAACAAAATTCTGCAACACCGGATAGTGAAGCTGCAATACACCGTATGATATTCCTAATGCGTTGAATAACAAATCATCCGGTGCAAATTGATAGCGTGTAAATCCATCGCCGATTTCAACAGTGAGTGCATGAAAAGCCGGAATGCTGATGCTTGTCCATAGTACAGTTGATTCATCAAACCCGCCCCATGTCATAATTTGATAGACACCGGAAAAAATTGCATACGGAGTATAGAAATGTCCGAACTTGTCAATACCAAGACTGTAATCGTTAAGAAATCCTTCCGACTGAATAGCGAACGGTTTATACTCACCTTTCCACCACCATTGATATTCAATGTAGAATGTGTATGCTGAATGAAGCACGAGCGCAGTTGCAACGACCGGCTTTCGCGGTACACCAAACAGAGTCGGCTGAATATTGTCTTTCGAAAATTCTTGTTGTGCATCTAATGTTTGAATTGAAAAGAATAACAACACCGAAAGAAAATATTTTTTTTAGAAGTCAACATAAAAGCCAAGTGTATTGGTAGAAGTTCTATCGCGGAAAAATTGTCCGCGTTCTTCTAATCCTGTATGATAATTATAAGCAAAACGGATAGCTCGTCTGTCGCCTTGTTCGTATTTAATTCCGATTTGGTAATTCTGCGACGTACCGTATTCTAATTCGCCATGAAATTTCACATCAAAACCGGTATAGAAAAATATATTTTGCGAAATATGTGTGTTAAATAATTCAGCGCCGACTTGAAAAATCCACGTATCAACACGAACAGAATCAATGCGGAAAATATAATTGTAAAATGCGCCGCTGTACACAAATCCATTCAAAAAATTTATGTGCTGTATTGCAAAAAGCTGATAATAATCGCGGACGTAGTTTATAGATTTTTTATAATTCAAAAGTTCGAATGCATCATCGGCAAGATGGTGGCTTGTATGTCCGGGACCAAAACGGATTTGTGTTGTCGGTGTAAGTGCGACATCGAATAACACATCTACAAAAAAGGCAACGTCAATCACTTGCCAATGTCCGGGCGATTTTTGCAATGTGGTGTGCATCGAACCGGCAATACTTGCTTCAGCTTTGGTAGAACCAAATTCCGCCAGTACAAGCGGACGAATAGTGCCGATGCTTCCGAAAAAATTATTAATTTTGATATTTTTTTCAAACGACATGCGGTGTGCAGTTGCATTTGCTGTAAATTGCGGAACAAGATTTTTCTGCGGAAACATGGAGAAATTAGTTTGCGCTGATATGGTGCGCGCAAGAAAAACAAGTATGATGAAATATTTTTTCATGTGTTAATTCAACAATAATGGTTTTACTTCAGCCGGATGTTGTTCAATAAACCGAATGCCAGGTGCAGGAAAATGAAATTTATCAAAAATATTTTTCACCATATCCCACGTGTCACCTGTAAGCGGAAGTTCGTTGATGTTGTAATCAAAACCGATTGCAAATTTTCTAAATGTTTCGCCTGATGTTCCGCGAGAAATATTGTTGGCGCCGTAGCCAGCCGCCAGAGTAAGAAAACGGGGCCAGTACTGTTGCCACGTTTGCGGAAGGACATCATGCACATTGCACGAAAGCCAATAAATATGCCCGTCATAATCGCCGGCAAGGTCCCAGTTTTTATCGAACGGCACAAGTCCGGAAGGATAGTAACTGAATTTGAAATTAAAATTTTTCAATACCGGAATTTGCGTTTGTGCATAACCGTACGCAACGCCGGCAAGATTCGTAGTTAAATCATTCGGATCAAACCGGTAACTGGAATATCCGTCGCCGATTTCAACAGAGACCGCATGAAAAACAGGAATTGCAATACTCAACAATGTGTTAGTTTTTTCATCCGCACCAGCCCACTTCAATGCATCATGAATGAACCCAAAAATAAAATATGAAGTATAGAAATGTCCGGTTTTATCAACACCTAAACTATGATCACCGTACCAGCCTTGAGGTTGAAAAACAAATGAATGATAATCGCCTTTCCACCACCAATTGTATTCAACAAAAATAGTTGCCGCACTGAAACCGATGATGCCGTAGGTAACAACATTTTTCCGATTGAAAAAAGAAGGAAGCGAAGATGTTGAATCGCGAATCGCCGATTGAGTCCTGCATTCGTTCGGTGCAAAAAGAATTGTGGCAAAAAAAATTACATGAAATAATTTTCTGACGCTGATCAATTAATACTCCAAATACAATCCGACATTGATGACATCTATTTTTTGATTGTAATATTGTCCGCGCTCTTCAAAACCGGTTTGATAATTTAGTGCGATACGTGTCGTGTTGCCGGCTTCACCGTTGTAACGAATCCCAATCTGATAATTCTGCGACGCACCATAATTCACTTCACTTCGATATTTAATATCCAATCCGGTATATGCAAACAGTTGATTATTAAGGCGCGTGCTGAATGCTTCGCCGCCGAATTCAAAAATATATCCATTTGGTACAGCAGAAGAAATTTTAAACGAATAATTATCGTACACACCGCCGTACACAAATCCATTGGTTGCATTCAGTTTGTAATATCCGAATAGCTGAAAATATTCTCTTGCGTAATTCAGTGAATGCTCTTTATAAATTTCGATTGCATCGTCGGTCAAGTGCTGGCTTGAGTGCCCCGGACCAAATCGTATAATAAAGAGATCGGTTATCGGTACATCAAAAAGCCAATCAACAAAAAAATCTGTGGTGATAACGTGAAGGTGATTTTCCGGATTCATCAACGAATTATACACCGTTGCGCCAAGGCTGTTTTGAAATTTACTATTGAACAACGAAACATCGGCAAGCGGGAATATGCCGCCGAAACTAGCAGTGAGAACATTCGATGAAAAATTTTTCGCAATGCTTGTTCTGTGTGCGCGGGCATTGGTGGAAAATGACGGTACAATTTTTTTTGCCGGTAGAAGATGCAATTGAAAAGCGCTGCCGTCTTCAGCGGCACATATCAATGAAAAGGAAGCGAACAAGAGCAGTACAACGAAATATGTTTTTTTCATAGCGGAAGAAAGATACGAAAATAATTCAGACAATAAAAAAGCCATTCATCGTACAGTATGAATGGCTTTGTAACAACGGAAAACAAAAAATTATTTTTTATTTGGCGCAGCTTCTTTTACAACAGGTGCTGCTGGCGTTTCGCCCGGTCCTTTTTTAATTTCAAGCAATTCAATTTCAAATACCAATGTTGCGTTTGGCTGAATCATTTGTCCGGCACCACGTTCGCCGTATGCAAGTTCGGAAGGAATAACCAATTGCCACTTCGCTCCGACATTCATCAACTGCAATGCTTCTGTCCATCCTTTTATTACACCATTGACGGGAAATGTTGTCGGCTCACCGCGTTTGTATGATTCGTCAAACACAGTTCCGTCTATCAATGAGCCGCGATATTGTGTTACCACCGTGTCGGTTGCTTTTGGTGAAGCACCGCTGCCTGCGCGTAAAATTTTATATTGCAATCCGCTTGCAGTTACATTTACACTGTCTTTTAATTTATTTGATGTAAGAAACTCCTCGCCTGTTCTTTTGGCTTTCTCCAACACTTGTTGATGTGCTTCGAACTGTTTGCGTTGCATTTCGTTTACTTGTTGTTGAAATGCCGACATCGCTGCCGTTACTTCCGAATCAGGAAGCGCATTCTTTTTTTCTGTCAGTGCATCATGCATGCCTTGTGCAAACATTTCAAGGTTCAGTTCAAATTCTCTTTTTTTAATATCGGCAGCCATTCTCATTCCTTGGTCGTACCCGACAACATATCCTATTTTTTCTTTTTGAGTGGCGAATGCCTGTTTTTCAGTTTTAGCTTTTGGTGCTTTGGAAATCTTTTTTTGCGCTGTGGTTGATGCTGTAAGAAGAAGAATACTGCACATCAACAGAGAAAATATTTTCATTGAATACTCCGGATTGATAGTTATACGTGAATTAGTAAAATTTACCGAACGAATATACAAAATTGAAATTGAAAAAAATAGTAACTACTTACCGTTATTGTTTATTCAAAAAATCCCTCCGCCAAAAAGCCGGCGGACTTACAGCCTAGCCCCCTTTTCAAGGGGGATTTCCTCGCTCTTATTCCCCCTTGAAAAGGGGGTGTCCCGATTTGCTTTTTAATCGGGACGGGGGATTCGTTTTTTTTGGAAATACTGAAATTATGCCGAAGGTGGCAACGCCATTCCCTTGGAACATCTGGCGAAGTCCCGAAGGGATGGCTTCGCCACCATTCGCCGTGGCGAACCTTCGGGACAAAAAATACGCTGAGCAGTACAAAAAATAGAAGTCTGCACTCTCCACAAACTTTTTTATTTATGCAGGAAAAGTATTGCAACACCTGCAACCGAAAGAACAGCGCCTGCAATGGTTTTCCATGTCAGCTTTTCTTTCTGGATAAACACAACTAATGGCAGCATCATAATGGGCACCGTTGCTGTTAATGTTGCGGCAATACCAACCTCAGTATTTGCAACAGCGATAAGGCTCAGTGTGATACCAAGACACGGTCCTACCACAGCGCCCAATGAAACAAGTACAAGAGCGTGCCGGTCTTGTGCAAACATTGTAATTGGGTTACGAATTTTTTTTGCAAGGAGCATTATCGGAAACAACACAATAACCGCTGCCGATAAGCGGATGAACGAAGCGAAAAATGTGTTCATAGCGCTTTCTTGAAAAGCGATCTTCGCAAGAACAAAACCGCCGGCTTGTCCGAACGCTGCGAGGACACCAAACACTATTCCACGGAATGTAAATGAATTTTTTTCTGCATCAGATTTTTTGTCCAACACCACCATCGCAATTCCTGAAAGCGTAACGATCATTCCGAGCAGTGCAAACGATGTAATCGTTTCGTTCAAAAGAAAATACGCCAGCACCGCAGAAATTGCCGGAGCGAGCGACATCAGTAACATTGTGATGCGTGCACCGATGTATTGAAATGCTTTGAATAAAAATGTGTCGCCAAATGTGAGACCGACACAGCCGCTTATTGTGAGCAGAACAAATTGATGGAACGAAATGGCGAGAGGTAATTGGAAGACAAGAAGTGTGATGCCAAGAAAAATTACAGCGAACACCATTCGCATAAAATTAACTTGCACCGAACCAATACGCGCGACTGCTGCGGAAAAAATTAATGACGAAATTGACCACAACACAGCGGTCGCAAGCGCGCTTATTTCACCAAGAAATGGCATGCTATACTCCGTACTTTTGGAAAATTTTTTCTAAGATATCGCGCCATAATGTGTATCCTTCAGCGTTAAGATGCACACCATCGTGTGTAATGTCTTCGCGCAGCAATGCATTGTTGGAAAGCACTGCATTGATATTTATAAATTCGACAGAATGATGCGCAGCGTATTCGGAAAGAAGTGCGTTGAGTGTTGTTACTTCGGAATTTTTTTCTGCATAGCGTTTCCACTTTGTTGAAACGTACAACGTGGATTGAATGACAGGAATAATATTGTGCGCTTGTAGTTCCTCAATAATTTTTTTGTAGTACACAAATATTGTGTCAACCGAAATATCAGCGTACACATCATTGATGCCTCCTTCGATACAACAAAGTGTTGGGTGCAGGCGGTACACCGATTCCATTCTTCTATAATATCCCAATACATTATCACTGCCAATGCCGCGATTTGCAATATCATTTCTTCCCATCAGTTCGTTCCAATTCACACCGAACGTAATGGAGTTGCCAAGCATGACGATTGTTGCACGCTCTGTTGTATATATTTTATACAAATCAGTTTGCAGTGTGTACGTTTTATTTTTCAGATATAACGAATCGTACGGCGTTGTTTGTTGAGCAACACAAGTTGCAGACAATGCGCACAGTGCAATGAAAATTTTTTTCATTATCATTGCAATCGTTCTTTGAGGAATGAAAGAACAGCCGCATGTGCATCGGCGGTTGCGGCTTTATCAAATTTTGGATTGCTCGGATTCGCGAATGCGTGATCGGCATCGTACATTTTCACTTCCAATTTTTTTCCAGCCGCAGTCATATTTTTTTTGAATTCATCTACAATCTTCGGCGAAATCCATCCATCTTTTTTACCGAAAATTCCGAGCACATCACAATGCAGCGTCTTCAACCGGGCAATATTTTTTTCAGGCATACCGTAATACATAACGCACGCAGCCGCTTGGCTATCTGCAAGCAATGCCGCTTGCAGAGACCACCCGCCGCCGAAACACCAGCCGATAGCAGCAATTTTTTTATCCTTACCAACAAATTCCAATAAGCCGGCAATAATTGCTTTTGCCCGCTCATCTTTTACTTCGCCCATGTACTTTGCTGCATCTTGCTGATTGGTTGCAATGTTTCCGTCATACAAATCCAACGCATACACATTCACATCGCCCAGTTCCTTCTGCAATTTTTCTGCTTCCTGTTTGATGTAACTATTCAATCCCCACCATTCGTGAATCATAAAAATAACTTTGTTTGTTGGCGCCAAAGATTTCACTTCGTACGCCCCGGCCTTTTTTCCGTCAGGTGTTTCGAAGGAAACCATTGTGCCGGCATCAACCCTCATCGGCGAAGGAAGCGGATCCGCATGTGCGGATGCAAATAATTTATCGGAACTCAGTTTTGCAAACTCCTCTGTTGAAGTAGTACCGCAGCACGGTTCTTTTTGTTGTGCGATCATTGTTGCAGTGATAAAGAAAAGCGTGAGAAAAAATATTGTTTTCATACATACTCCATTATTATTTTTTTATGGGCATCTCTAAAAACTAATTTAATGGAACACGGATAACACTGATGGGACTGATTTTCACTGATAAAATCCGTATTAATCCATTTAATCCGTGTCATCAGTGTTCTATTTTTATTCATTCGTGAGTTTTTAAAGATGCCCTAAAGTTTATTCCACAATAATCGGTTCAAGCGAAAGCCGAATCGAAAATTTTTGAAACACGCTCTCCTGAATTTCTTTTGCTAACGCAAGAAGTTCATTCGTGGTTCCACTATAATTGACGAGAGCAAGTGTATGGTTGCCCGAAATACCGACACCGCCTTCGCGATACCCTTTGAAAAAACCGGCTTGCTCAATGAGCCACGCTGCCGGTATTTTTATACCATTCTGTGCAGCGAAGGTTGGAATTGTATGTTCGTGTCCGGCTTCCTTCCATTTTGTCTTGAGCGATGTGTATGCACCGTTGCTCACAATCGGATTGAGAAAAAAAGATCCGACGGAACATGAATGCGGATCGGTTGAATCCACGACCATGGATTTTTTCCTGCGGAGTGAAAGTACCGAATCGCGCACTGCGCGTAATTTGGGAGTGCCGTTTGCAAGTGAATGTAACGAAGCATGTGATTCGATGTATTTTTTTAATTCGGGATAATGAATTGTTGGCGTACCATTTTTTTGCAATCGAAATGTAACTGCTGTTACGATGTACCTATCTTTGTCATCCAATTTAAAACGGCTTTCGCGGTACGCGAATGAACATTCGGCATTTGTAAAAATTTTTTCTGTTAACGTGTCTCGTTCAATTGTTGCTACGGAAATAATAGTATCTTTTACCTCTTGTCCATACGCCCCAACGTTTTGAATCGGAGTTGCGCCGACTGATCCGGGAATTCCAGATAAACATTCGACACCGGCAAAACCACGTTCAATACATGTTGCAACAAATTCGTCCCACACTTCTCCGGCTTGCACCGTTGCCAATATGTTCGCACCGTTTTCGGTAAATGAAATTCCTTTAAAATTAATTTTGATAACAAGCCCGTCAAACCCATCATCCGAAAAAAGTGTATTGCTTCCTCCGCCAAGAATATGAACGCGTAGGTTAGCCGAATATGCGGTCTGTAAAATTTCAACAAGCTGCGCAACGTTGGTGCATGAGACAAAATATTTTGCTTTTCCGCCGAGTCTGATTGTTGTGCAATTGTGCAGCGGAACATCCTGTTGAAAATCTGAAATCTGCATGAGTGTGGTATTGTTCCTTTATTGTGGAAATAATATAGCCACAAATCTGCAAATGTAATAATGGTATTGTGTGGCGCCAAAGGCGCCATCGCAATGCTTTTATTCGATAAGATACCTATCAAAATGCGTTGACTTTATTGGACGATATTTCTATATTTACAATCCAATATGATTATCCTCTTTGAAGAGAGTAAAAACAATGCGGAAAGCGAAATTGTAAATGCCTGCCAACCGCGATCATCATACATCAAAAGAGAACACGTTTCAAATTTTGGTTATTCCGCAAGGAGATGCCGGAAAGAGACGCTCTTTTACAGCATCGGTTGGAATATTTATTGCCGGCTCAGTGGGCATAGCGTTGCTAATCGTTGCCTTCACTGTAGCAATAATTGTGTTTACGCCGGTGGGTAGTTTGTTACCGGTATCCGATGCCGAGATGGAACGACGTTACGGAACTGAGTTGGTTCAACTTCAAAAAAGGTTAGCACAAATTTCGGAAGAAGTTGTTATTGTGCGTGAATATAATTTGAAATTGCGCTCTGCGTTGGGCGAAAGTGTGCCGCGCGATACTACGATTGGTAGTGCACCGGTATATGCGATGAGTGAAGATGCAAGTGAGGAAGCAACTCCGGCTCACAGCAGCGCACCAGTGAAAGTGCAAGAAGGCAGTTCGGAAAAAATAATTGCCGAACAAGTAAATCGGAAAATTGTAACGAAAGCGTTTCAGGCTTCATTTCCTATTACAGCGCCGGTCGCCGGATATGTATCGCGGCGATTTGAAGATACGCAAGGACACTTGGGTATTGATTATGTAGGCAGTATCGGAACGCTGATTACTGCGGCAGCAGATGGTTATATTGTGTTTTCAAGTTGGACGTACGATGATGGTAATATGATTATCCTTTCGCATGGCGGCGGATATTTTACTATCTACAAACACAATCAAACAATTTTTACATCTGTCGGCGAATTTGTAAAGCGTGGACAACCGATTTCGCTGCTTGGTAATTCAGGAAGAACGAGTTACGGTCCTCATCTACACTTTGAATTGTGGAAAGATGGCCAGCCGCAAAATCCGGAACACTATTTAATTGCAAGCGAGATAATGTAAATTTTTGTAACTGCTCAGTGTTATTGTTGATTCAAAAAATCCCTCCGCCAAAAAGACGGCGGACTTACAGCCTCACCCCCTTTTCAAGTCCCGAAGGGATGACCTTGTCAGGGGAATAAGAGCGAGGAA
>CAYHZL010000072.1:11106-15781 GCA_964361075.1 uncultured Chitinophagaceae bacterium | reverse complement strand
TAACCGGATTTGTATTCATCCAACTCGCTGTCATCCAACATACGCGCAAGCAATTGATATGTATCGTACGGCTTGTTCCGCTCGGCAGGAATAATGCCCAACATTTCTTTCGGATCGAATTTTGGTTTCGAAGGTTTTGCGCGATCGAATCCCGCTGTTGGATTGTGACCAAGTTTTGAAATGATGCTGCGAATTTTTTTCAGACACTCATCATCGTTTTTCATTTTATGGTCGGTCACACCGCTGATTTCGCAATGCACAGTCGCGCCGCCGAGCTGTTCGTTTTCAATCTCTTCGCCGATTGCCGCTTTTACAAGATGCGAGCCGGCAAGAAAAACACTGCCCGTGCCGTCAACAATCATCGCTTCATCGCTCATAATCGGAAGATACGCGCCGCCGGCAACACACGGTCCCATGATTGCCGCAATTTGCGTAATGCCCATCGCGCTCATCACCGCATTGTTGCGGAAGATGCGCCCGAAATGTTCTTTGTCCGGAAATATTTCCGATTGCAGCGGAAGAAAAACTCCGGCTGAATCAACGAGGTACACAATCGGCAAACGGTTTTCGATTGCAATTTCCTGCGCGCGGAGATTTTTTTTTGCGGTGATGGGAAACCACGCGCCCGCTTTCACCGTCGCATCATTTGCAACTATCACTACGTCGCGATCGTGAATTTTTCCAATCCCGAAAATTGTTCCCGATGATGGTGCGCCGCCGTATTCTTCATACATGCCGTACGCAGTGAAGAATCCGATTTCCAGAAAATGCGATTTCGGATCGATCAGTTTTTCAATGCGTTCGCGCGCAGTGAGTTTATTTTTTTTGTGATGCTTCGCGATAGCATCGTCTCCGCCGCCCAGACGAATAATTTTTGCTTTCGCTTCCAATGCAAGAAGCTGTTGCTTATTAAACTCTACATTCCGTTTGTAAGCATCGTCTTTTTTTATTTCAGATCCGATCATGGTTTCACCTTTTGATTATATTTTCTAAAAGAAAACAGAACTACTCAGCATACATGCTGGTTTGTTAATAGAACACGGATATTACAGATGAAACGGGTTTACACGGATTCAATTTTCTTTATATTTTTTTTATTTGCGATATCTTGAAACACTAATTTAGTTTTATCCGTTCGAATCTGTTATCTCTGTGTCATCTCCCGAAGGGATGGCTTCGCTCATGTGTTCTATTTTTGAAAACTACGGAGTAGTTACGAATTTTCTACTTCTTCAATTGCAACATCATAATATTGTACATAAAATCTTTTATCTCTTCACTATCGTCATTCCAGAGCGAAGCCTGCGCGGCAAACTCTAACGCTTTTGCTTGCTCGCCATTATTATAGAGCGAGTGTGCAAGTTTCATAAACAACACATCGTACGGAATTGATGCATCTCCTCTGTACGCCGAACGTAATTCCAAGGCGCGCAAATATTGTTGCGCCGCTTCGTGAAATTGCTGACTTCCAAAATAAACATCACCAAGACGAATGCGAACACGATCCAACGTATCGCCTGCGAGAGTAATACAGCGCTGCAACAAACGAACCGGCTCATCAATATTAAATCGCTCCTCTGGCGACGCTTTGATGCGCTCAGTTGAATAAAGCAGCCACGCGTACCGTTCAAGCGTGCGAACATCATTCGGCGCTTCCAAAGAAAGCCGGTGAAGATATTCTTTGGATGTTTCTGTCTGACCGAGTTGCTCGCTCACATCAGCAAGTTTTGAGAGGATAGGAATTTCATTCGGATGATTCTGTTGATGTTCATTCAGGAACGAATATGCAAGTTGAAGATTGCCGCGGTCAGAAATGGAATGAAGAAACGCAACATTCAAACGCTCCGGTATATTCAACGGATGTGCACGAATATATTTTCTGAACAATAAACTATCGCCGTTAAATTTCATTCGTTCATCAAGCTGCAGATATTCCGGCACGCCGCGATTCATAAAAAAAGCACGCGGCGCCCAATACTCAAGATACGGTTTGTTTTCAGTATTGAAAACGCCATAAGCCGAATAATCATCCACCGATTGCGGCGATAAAACTTGCAGCGAAAGAAGCGACGGCACATCAACTATATTGATACGCTGCAAATCTTTTTTCACTAACGGCATGGCAAATTTTTCTTGCAGCGCGGCTTGTTCGATGTTCAATGCTTGTGCGGAGCCAATCATTATTATATCGTGGCGGAGTGATTGCCACACGGTTACGGAAGGAAACACAGAACGAAATGTGCGCAGAACAAGTTTCAAAATATCGTCGTCTATTTCGTACAGATGAAACCACTGCACCATCATTCCATTTTTGCGCAGCTTTGTTTTACAGTCACGGAAAAATTCTTCGGTGTACAAATTTCCAATGCCGGCGATCCACGGATTGGACGGCTCGCTCACAATAACATCGTACTTCGTACGCGTGAGATGCAGCAGCGCAATTGCATCTTCGTTGAAGAGATGCACTCGTTTATCTTCCAAACAATTATTATTCGCGCGCGAAAAATATTTCGATGCTTCAACAACTTCAGGCGAAATCTCAACACAATCCACACGATGAATCGGGTGCGTCAGCAAACTGCCGACGGTAATGCCGCTCCCCAATCCGATCACCAATGCCGTATCCACGTTCGGATGCAGCATCATCGGAAGCTGCGCAAGTAAAATTTGCGTCGGCAAATCTCCTTCGGATGATGCATCAGCTTTGCCGTTGATAAGCAGAATATTTTGTTTCACACCGAACGCTGTCGCTTCCACAACGGCAACTGTTGCGGTGCTTCCTTCTTTGTAATACAAATCTTTTTTATCGTTCACGTGCGCAACAAACGTTGCAAAATTTTTCGGAGAAGCCGTGCGTTCGCTGATGTGGCGAAACACGCCGGACATCGTGAGCAGTTGATTCCAATCGGTCGCAAAAAGAAAATACAACACGAGCGCGACAACGGCACTTAGCGAAAACATCAGCCGCATTATTTTTTTAGAAATTCTATCAGCAACAACAACAGCAAGCATTGCAACAGCATTCAACACAATACCGATTTCCATTGTGTGCCGAATACCGATTGCAGGAATCAACACCAATCCGGCAAGCAGCAAACCAAGCACCGCGCCGATTGTGTTGATCGAAAAAACATTGCCGATTGTCGCGCCGAGTTTTTCGATTCTGGTCGAAGCGATGCGGCTTGCAACAGGCAGTGTCATGCCGAGAAAAATTGTCGGCGCAAGCATAATCAGAAAGCAAAAGAAAAATTCGACAAAAAGAAAAAGTGCATACGCAGAATCGGTGCGCGAGAAAAGTGTGGAAAGATTCCAAAAGAGGTACGGAATTCTTCCGTACAACGGCAGTGAGACGAGCAGAGAGAGCACGACGCCTAACTGACACACGGCAAGAAATCCAAAAAGATTTTTTATACGATCGATACTTTTCGCCACAAACCAACTGCCGATTGTAATTCCCGAAATAAATGCGATGAGTATCAGCGAAAAAGAAAATGTTGATGAACCGAAGACCGGAATCAATAATCGCAGCCAGCCGATTTCATACATCATTGCCGCACAGCCGGAACAAAATGCAACGAGCAACGCAAGCGCTTGTTTGCGGACGGGAAATATTTCTGTCATCAGCGGTGTGGAAGGCGCATGCGGCTCGTGGTGCACAACGCGGGAAAGCAAAAGTGCAGCAACGCCGATGAGCAGGTTGGTGATTGCCGCGCCGTAGATTGTTCCTTCCAATCCCATCACGCGAATAAAAAAGAATCCGCACATCAGCGAGCCGATGACCGCGCCGAAACTGTTCAGAAAATATAAGACCGCAACATTTCTCCCCGATTCATCCACGCGCTCGGAAATTGTTTTCACCAAGACGGGAAGTGTTCCTCCCATCATAATTGTCGGCAGCAGAATTGTTACGATGGCAACAAATAATTTTAACGACAGCAGCATCGTACCGCCGATTTCAAGAGACGAGGCAAGTGCGACATGGTAGAAAATATTTTTTACGACATTCAGAAATGAGGGGAACAAAAAACAATACGCGCCGATGCCGAGTTCTAATACGCCGTACAGAAACATCGGATGACGGATTTTATCCGCACTTCTTCCCCACAGCGCAGAACCAATGGCAAGTCCACCCATAAATGTTGCCAGCACAATTGTCTGCGCCTGTGTTGTGTTCCCAAGAAACAGCGAGAGATATTTAAACCAGACTATCTGATAGACAAGTCCCGTTGCACCAGAGATGATGAAAAGTATTGCAATGAGAGAGTGAAGTGTTTGTTTGGTCATTACAGCAGGTGTTAGGTTTTAGGTGTTGGGTTGTTAGGTATTGGCTGTTAGCTATTAGGTCGTCATTGTAAATGAATACCTTCACTCCGTAATTGTCATTGCGAGCGATTGTTTTTCATGAGCGAAGCAATCTTGTTTTTTATCAGAAGAAAGATTGCTTCGTCTTCGCCTGCGGCGAATCCTCGCAATGACTTTTGTTTTTATTTACTACCTTGGAACAAGGTCATTGCGAGACGTTTTTTGTCGAAGCAATCTTGATTTTTCTTGTCGAAAGAAAGATTGCCGTGTCATTCGTCTCGCTAAAGCAAAACTCATTCCTCGCGATGACTATCAATGATAACTTACTTCAGTATCTTCCTTGCAATCACCATCTTCTGCACTTCGCTTGTTC
>CAYHZL010000072.1:0-11006 GCA_964361075.1 uncultured Chitinophagaceae bacterium | reverse complement strand
ATAACTTACTTCAGTATCTTCCTTGCAATCACCATCTTCTGCACTTCGCTTGTTCCTTCGCCGATGGTGAGCAGTTTTACATCGCGGTAGAATTTTTCAACAGGATAGTCTTTTGTAAATCCGTACCCGCCGTGAATCTGCACCGCTTCGTTCGCGCATCGAGTGGCAACTTCACTGGCAAAATATTTTGCCTCCGCCGCAGCAAGCGTAAAATCTTCGCCGTTCATTTTCATACATGCCGCTTTGCGTGTCAGCAAGCGCGCGGCTTCAATTTCCATTGCCATATCGGCAAGCTTAAATTGGATTCCCTGAAACTCCGACAGCGGCTTTCCGAATTGCACGCGCTCTTTTGCATACTTCACACTTGCATCCAACGCACCCTGCGCCAGACCAACAGAGAGCGCCGCAATGCCGATGCGTCCGCCGTCTAAAATTTGCAATGCTTGTTTAAATCCTTCACCTTCATTGCCGATGAGATTTTCCGACGGCACGCGCACGTTATCGAAGTTCAATGTTGCCGTATCACTTGCACGCATTCCTAATTTATTTTCTTTTTTGCCGACAGAAAAACCGGGCATCCCTTTTTCCAAAATGAATGCCGAGATGGCATGCTTCTTTGTTTTATCGGTAACCGCCAGAATAACAAAAGTCTCGCCGACGGAGCCGTGCGTAATAAAATTTTTACTGCCTTTCACAATCCATCCGCTGCCATCCTTCACCGCAGTGGTTTGCATTCCGCCTGCATCGCTGCCGGAACCCGATTCCGTTAATCCCCACGCGCCAAGTTTTTTTCCACTGCATAAATCCGGAAGGTATTTTTTCTTTTGCTGGTCGCTGCCGAACATAAAAATATGATTGGTGCACAATCCGTTGTGCGCACTGACTGTTAAACCAAGTGAAGGATCAACGCGGGAAATTTCTTCGACGATAACGGTAAAATCGAGCGTTGAAAGACCTGCGCCGTTAAATTCTTCAGGAAAAGTAACGCCGAGAAAACCGAGCGCCGCCATTTTGTGTGTGATGGGAAACGGAAATTCCTGCGGCTCGTCGTACTTCATAATGTGCGGACGAATTTCTTTTTCGGCAAAGTCGCGTGCCATTTTTTGTATCATCTGCATTTGTTCGCTTGGTGCAATATTGAATTGTACTTCAGACATACTTTGTTCCTCACATGTTTGGTGATGGTTTTTAAACAGCGCGCCTCACTTTGTGAGCGAAGCCATCACTTCGTGATAAGTGATGTGCGCTCAGATTTTTTGTAGAACTAATTTAGAAAAGCGAGGTGTGAAGTGCAAGGAGAGAAAAGCATTTACGACAGATACACAAAGAAAAACAATGCAGTCTTTTTATGTGAAACACTTCAAGCGTGAACAGTCTCTAACACGATCTGTGGATGTTTTGCAGCTACACATAAGAGAACACGTGCAGCGCCATCGGGTTTTCTTCGCCCTTGTTCCCAGTTTCGTAGTGTTGCAACACTAACTCCAAGAAGTTGAGCAAATTTTTCCTGCGACAATCCAATATGCTTTCGAATTTCCGGTACATCAGGATCATCAAGTTGATAGACACGGCTCGGCTTTGTTTTTCCCCGAACGATCTTTCCACCCTGCTGAATGCTCTCTAATAATTCATTGAATTTTTCTTTTTTCATTGTAATTCCTTTTCAACTATCGATCGTAATAATTTCATTTGTTCTTTTGTTATATCCGAACGTTCATTCTTCTTAAAGACAAAAAGCATAAGAATTGTTGAATCTGAAACAAACCAATAATAGATCACCCGCGCACCGCCTCGTTTTCCTCTTCCGCTTGCCGACCAGCGTAATTTCCGTAAACCTCCGCTGCCGGGAATAAGATCACCCTTCTTTGGGTTATCTGCGATCTCTTGCTGAAGTTCTTTGTATTCATCATCTGTAAGAACTTCAAGAATCTGCTTCGTAAAAACAGGCGTTTCTATGATGACCATAATGCAATATACGCCATTGGCGTATCTCTGTCAAGAATAAGTTGGCATTAAAAAGCGAGGTATGAAGTGCTAGGAGAGATTGGTGTTCAAATAAGGCATAGATATTCAAAAACTTTTACCGCAGAGACGCTAAGATGCAAAGGATGTTAAATAAAAATTTAAGCCATTGTCATTAATTATTTTAATTTTGTTCAAATAATACTGAAGCCAATTTCTTTCAGATATTCAAAAGTCGGATCATAAAACTCGTGCTTGCGTGTTAAATCTTCTGAATCACCATTTGGTACAACTATTACCATTCCTTGTCGAGCGCGAGTCAAAAGAACGCGATAAGCATTCTTTTGATAGTTTTGCCGTTCTTCCTTCTTAATGTAATTCCAGCGAGTGCCACAAAAAGACCTATAGTCCCAACCTTTTTTAGTATATCTGAAATCAGCATCCCAAGTAACGCACGCCCAATCAAGTTCAAGTCCTTGCACATCAAATTCCGTTGCTACATCCTCAAGATAATAAGACGAACGAACATCATTTTTGGGATCGAGAAACCAATGAACCGGATCCATCGGTGATTTTACATCTATTGCATGAGGTTTTAATCGCTCCGCCTGAGAAGAAACAATAATCCCATAGCGTTCCGAGCCACGTGCTTGATTTTTCAACCATTGTTTTGCTTTTGAAAGATCACGCGTAATAACAATTGGATATTTTCTCTCAACTTTAGCCAACGTCTTTTGTGCATCCTTGATTTCAAGATCAAGCAACTGTTTTACTAACAAAGACACATGCTCGGCGCGAAACGAACGCATTGAAACTGCAAGATGTAATTCATCTTTGATTACGATCTTTGAACGGGATTTAAATTCTTCCAATACACTCCCTGCACCATATTCGCTATCGGTAAGTCGAGAAGAAATGTAAATATGCCAATCTGGAAAAGAGCGATTTAAAGATTCAATCCATTCGCTAATTCCAGCTTCTCCAGTATTAATTTCTTGTCCCCCGCCTACAAGACAAACAACTACAGCCCAATCAGAATGCCTATCAAGGCAGGAAATTAAAAATTCAGGTTCAGACTGTTTGAAATTTGGCGTATTTTTTTTTCGATGCATAAAATTTACAGTTTGTTGCAAATTCCACGCACGTTGTGCTTCATCAAACAACGCAACATGTTCGATGGGTGGTCTTTTAGAATCAACGAGACAATCGTCACGAAAGTTGTGAACATTCTGAATAAACATTTTCACTTCACTCATTGCCTCACTTTTTTTTATTTTTCGTCCGCGTTCTTTTTCATGTCGAACTTTATCCCGTGCTAAAGCTTCACGTAAAATTTTAACGAGTGGTCCATTACCTGAAAGGAAAACACTATAAAGTTCATTGGTTTTATCAATGTGTTTGGTTGCGATGTTGAGTCCAACCAATGTCTTTCCAGCACCAGGAACACCGGTTACAAAACAAATAGACTTGTGCGATTTTTCTTTTGAAGAGTAAATGATTTCTGATATCGATTCAGATGTTTCACTTAAGTTGATTGCACTTGCATCACTGCGTGAGATGTCGGCAACGGAGTGTCCATTATATAATGCCATCGCTGCTTCGATAATTGTTGGAGTAGGACAATATCTTCCGAGTTCCCACTGTGTTGAATCAATATCAACACCTTCTGCAAAATGCAAAACGTCTGCGATTACTTTGCTAAGTAATTCTACGTTGCACTTAATAGGAAAAATCAGTTTATCATTTTGCGATGTTACAGCAATAATGCTGTTTACACTTTTCGCTTTTGTGGCAATAAGTATTGGAGCAATAAAAAGATCGTGGCTCGATTCATGAAAGTTTTTTAAATCTAAAGCATAATCATAAACCTGATCTATGGCGTAAGGCAAAAATTCTTTTTCTCCTATTTTAAATTCAAGAACAAAGATTACTGGTCCAATAATAATCAACGCATCAATTCGTTTTCCCATTCGAGGAATTGAATACTCAAGATAGATTGAACCCTGATAAGGGTTGAGAATTTCTTGAAGAATGTTAATTTCTTCGAGCCATGCATCGCGCTGAGTCTGTTCTAAAGCGAAATTATTATTGGTTGCCAGTAGACCAAAAATTTCATTTGAAGTAGCCTTCTTAAAATTACCGAGTGAATCAGAATAATATTCTCTTTTCATATTTTGGTCTACTCACGACAGTAATAAAAAAATTCAAGTTCGCTCTCTCTAATCGCTCCCTGCTGATTCATCGCCGTTGAAATGTAGCTGTTTAATATTACTACAGCAACCATTTCCTGTGCAAAAATTGTTTTGATGGCGCAAAACAAAAAAACGCGGACTTGCGTCCGCGCCTACAATACTATTTCTCAGCCTCTCGGCGACTCAGCGTTCATTCATTGCTTCAAATTAATAATTTGCACCGATGGGCATCGGTGCCTACAATGTTCCGTAGGAACGCATGCCTCCCAAAGGTCACGAAGTGATGGCTTCGCCAGATTCCTTTGGAACATGCATTCCTGTTTATTGTGCCTTCGTGGTAAAATAATCTTCGTTTTAAAACCTATTTCTTCAACAACACTGCCGCCGCATCGTACGGCGTGCGTTCGTGTTGCAATACTTTGGCAAGTTCTTCATCAAGAAGTTTTTGTCGGTCGGGATTCCAGAATTCAACTCTGAATTTATCGTGGATAATTTCTTCGATGCGGGTCTTCAAACGTTGTGTGCGGCGGACAAGAAAATTTCCGCTTGTTTCAAGATAGAGTTTGTGGCGCGCTATCAGTTCCGCAATTTCCTTTATGCCCTTCCCTTCGCTTGCAGTTGCTTTCACAATATCGGGCAGCCATGAATGCGCATCATGCGGACGAAATCCCAGAATCATTTTAATAGACATCGCTGCCTGATCAGCGCCGGGGCGGTCAGATTTATTCATCACAAAAAAATCTGCAATCTCCATCAATCCCGCTTTCATCGCCTGAATACCATCGCCCGATTCCGGCACAAGCACCACCACAGTTGTATCAGCCGCACCGGCAATATCAAGTTCCGATTGACCGACGCCGACAGTTTCAAATAAAATAATATCGAATCCGCTCGCATCAAAAACATCGGCAGCTTCGCGTGTCTTTTTACTCAGTCCGCCGAGAGAGCCGCGCGATGCCATGCTGCGAATAAACACGCCGCCATCCATTTCAACCTCACTCATGCGGACACGATCGCCGAGCAGCGCTCCGCCGGTAAACGGACTTGTCGGATCGACCGCAATAATTGCCACGCGAATATTTTGTGCGCGGTACTGCTGTGCAAGTTTATTGGTGAGTGTACTTTTTCCAGCACCCGGCGGACCGGTAATGCCAATGCGGTATGCGCGCCCTGTGTGTTTGTAAATTTCAGAAAGAAATTCTTCGGCGCCGTCGCGGTCGTTTTCAACAAAAGAAATCGCACGCGCAATTGTGCGGCGGTCTGCGGAAAGAAGTTTTTGTATGTCGATGTGTTTGTTCATTCTGTAACAAAATCTTTCTCGTAACTAATCACCCAAAAAAATTAAGCCACTGATTCACAGATGCTCAACAGAAATATTTAAAAAGTTTACTCTGCGATTCGCCGCGGCGAATGTGGCTATGTTTTTCTTTGTGTCTATATAATTTCCGCTGAAAAAGTCATTGCGAACGAATGTTTTTTATGAGCGAAGCAATCTTTCCTTCAAATATAAAAGATTGTGCCGAAGGCATTCCGTTGGAACTTCAGCAAAAAACGCCTCGCAATGACTATTTATCATTTTTAAGATAGATTCTAAAAAGAAAAATAAATAAAGTCGGAGTTATTTTTTATTTTTAAAAAATTCTACCGTGCGTTTCAATCCTTCTTCAAACGAAACCGTCGGTTCCCATCCGAGTGTCTTGTTGATCTTCGCATAACTGATAACACTGCGCAATTGTTCGCCGGCTTTTGCAGGCGCATGTTGTTCTTCGCACGATGCACCGATAATTTTTTTAAGGTGATGGAACAGCATATTCACGTCGTTTTCAATTCCGGTGCCAACATTGAAAATATCGGACGCCGGATGTTTCAATGCAAGAAGATTCGCACGCACAACATCGCCGACAAAAACATAATCGCGGGTCTGCTTCCCATCGCCATTGATCACCGGCTGTTCGTTCTTCAACATCTTGTTGGTAAAAATTGCGACAACTCCTGCTTCGCCATGCGGCGATTGACGCGGACCGTAAATATTCGCGTAGCGCAGAATTGTGTATTCGATGCCATGCACTTCTTTGTAGAAGTAAAGATATTTTTCCGTAGAAAGTTTCGTAATACCATAAGGCGAAAGTGGACACAGCGAGTGCTGTTCATCGGCAGGAAAATAATCTTGCTCGCCGTAAATTGCACCGCCTGTTGAAGCAAATAACACTTTCTTCAATCCGTAGTGTCGTCCAAATTCCATCAGGTTAAGAAAACCAAGAATGTTAATTGATGCGTCAAACTTCGGATCAGCAACAGATTTTCGTACATCCATCTGCGCGGCATGATGGCACATCACATCAATCTTTTCTGTTTTGAAAATTGTTTCCACTTCCGGATTTTGAATATCAAGATGATAAAACTTCGCCTTCGGATTGATGTTTTCTTTTTTCCCGCTGGAAAGGTTGTCAACAATAATAACATTGTGTCCTTCGTTGATGAAAGCATCAGCAACGTTTGAACCGATAAATCCTGCGCCGCCTGTAACGAGTATGTTCATTGCAATTATGAATTATGAAATATGAATTATGAATTTTTAATTGTGAATTATTCTCTATCGAGTCTAATACCCCGACACTTGCGTCGTCATTCCCGCATGTGCCGCTTTACGGCATCGCGTACAGCGGGACTTTTGGCGGGAATCTAAAAAAATGGATGCCCGCCTTCGCGGGCATGACGAATACCTCGTCACTTGCAACGAGGATAATTATTCCTTCAATCCTTTTTTTCCAATATCACTGCGATAATATGCACCGTCAAAAGTAATTTTTTGCACACCGCTGTACGCCAACCGGATTGTGCCGGCAAGATCATGATCGTAACCAACAGCAGTAACGCCAAGCACTCGCCCGCCGGCTGTCAGAAACGAGTCGCCTTCTTTTTTTGTGCCTGCGTGAAACACAACCAAACCATCATCGGCTTTAACATGTTCAAGCCCGTCAATTTTTTTTCCTGTTTCATATCCGTCTGGATATCCGCGCGATGCCATCACCACACAGACTGCTGTTGCATGATGATGTTTGAGAGAAAGAGTATTCGCATGTCCGGTGGCGCACGCAAAAAGAATATCGTACAAATCTCCATCAACAAGCGGAAGCACCACTTGTGTTTCAGGATCGCCGAGGCGGCAATTATATTCAACCACTTTCGGACCATCGGGCGTCATCATCAATCCAACATACAAACATCCTTTATACGTGCGACCCTCTTTTCGCATCCCTTCCAATGTCGGCTGAATAATTTCTTTTTCGACCAGTTGCAAAATTTCTTGCGTTACAATCGGCGCCGGTGCATACGCGCCCATGCCGCCTGTATTTTTCCCTTTATCGCCGTCGAGAATTTGTTTGTGGTCTTGCGCCGGCTGAAGCAGCACGTACTGCGTTCCATCCGTTAACACAAACACAGATGCTTCTTCGCCGTGCATAAATTCTTCAACAACAATTTTACTTCCCGCTTCGCCGAAAATATTTTCTCCGAAAAATTCCCGCAGCGCTGCTAACGCATCGTGTGTGGTGGCACAGACCACAGCACCTTTGCCCGCAGCCAGTCCATCTGTTTTTACAACAAGCGGCACGGCGTGTGCAAGAATATATTTTTTTGCTTCATCAAACTGCACGCGTGTAAAAGTTTCGTAGCGCGCAGTCGGAATGTTGTACCGCTTCATGAAATGTTTCGCGTAGACTTTACTTCCTTCCAGTTCTGCCGCTAATTTCGACGGACCAAAAATTGTCATGCCGCTTTGTTCGAAACGATCAACAACGCCAAGCACCAGTGGTACTTCATTGCCAACGACGGTAAGATCAATAGCATTCTTGCGTGCAAATTGAAACAATCCTTCAATATCATCGCTCTTCAAGGAAACAAGTTCTGCCAACTCGCCGATACCGGCATTTCCCGGCGCACAAAATATTTTTGTTACTTTCGGACTCTGTTTTAATTTCCAGACAAGTGCATGTTCGCGCGCGCCGGATCCGATGACTAAGACATTCATTGCACTTCCAAAAATTGTGTCAGTGTTTTTGCTAATTCACCGGTAAGTGTAACGCGGTTATATTTATCTACAACTTCAGGACGCGGTCCGCGCAACTCGCGCCGTTCGTATTGTTCGTACAGCCGAAGAATTTCATCGGCAATTTTTCGAATGTCGCGCGGTGCAACACATACGCCGCCCGCTTCTTCAATAATGGCGCGCATATTTCCTTCGGGCACGCAGCCCAATATTTTTTTCTGCACACCGATGTATTCAAATATTTTTCCCGGCGAACTTCTATCGTCGCCCATCATTACCCATGCAATATCGGAAGCGAGCAGGTAGCGGACACATTCTTTGTGTTCAAGGTAGCCAAGAATATTTACGGCGTTCTGCAACCCGAGTTTGTTGACAATATCAATGTACTCCGAACGGAATGCGCCGACAAAACATGCTTCAATTCTTCCGCGTAGTTTCGGATTTTCTTTTAAAACCAAATGCAGTGCTTCAAGAAAATATTCCGGCGTTCGGTCTTCGTAGAAAACTCCGGCGTACGTGATACGCATTTTTTCTGTATGCGGAAGCATGCCCTCATGTTCTACTTTCATATCTTCCGGATCGAATCCTTGCGAAATAATTTTTACATCGTTGTATGTCAGAAATTTATATCGCTTCAGAATTAATTCTTTCACGTTACGGCTGGCAGTAATAATACCATCCGAGCCGCGTAACAATTTCTTTTCAAGACGGTAATGCAAATATTTATGCAGCGGTGTCGGAAAAAATTTAAATGGATAGTCAACCCATGCATCGCGGTAATCAATGATGAGCGGGATTTTAAATTTTTCTTTCAGCGCTTTGCCGATCAGAAAATCTGTTTGCGGCGGCGCAGTGGCGAAAATTGCCTGAAATTTTTCTTTCGATAAAATTTTCGCTGCTTCTTTGATGACAGCTCGTTTCCATCCGATTTTATTATCAGGAATAAAAAACGTGTCACTGATGCGGCTTAGAATTTTCCGCACTCGCTCTGCGGGCATTTTCACAGTACCATTTTTCGAAAAGAAGCGGTTCATATCGAACGAACCGACGCGGATAACTTTAATGTGTAATCCTTCAAGCTCACGAAGCAACGATTCATCTTTTGCAAAATATCCCGTTGAAGACACAGTAATCACGGTGGGCTGCCAGCCGAATTGCGGAAGGTACTTGACAAATTTTAATGTGCGTTGAACGCCGCTTAAACCGAGCGGTGGAAAATAGTAGGCAATAACAAGAACTTTATTCATGAACAGTAGTTAGAGAATAATTAAATTTTTCGGAGATGTCGTTATTACTTCAGATCCATTCTTTCGCACAACGAGATCGTCTTCGATACGAACGCCGAACGCACCGGGGAGATACAGACCGGGTTCGATTGTAACAACATTGTTTTCGCGTAGTGTGTCTGTGCTCTTGCGTGAAAGTTTCGGTAGTTCGTGAATTTGTAAACCAACGCCGTGCCCGAGCGAATGAGCAAAATATTTTTCAAGATTTTTTTTTCGAAATTGCTGACGCACTTGCGCATCTAATTTTTTTCCGGAAACGCCGGCGCGGGTTGCATCAATTGCCATCTGTTGTACATCCAACACTGTCTGATAGATAGAACGCATCGTACTTGTCGGTTTGCCAACGGCAATCGTCCGCGTAGTATCCGAACAGTAACCGCCATAGACACAACCAAAATCCAGCGTTACAAAATCGCCGCGATTAATTTTTTTTTCTGTCGGATGAGCGTGCGGCATTGCACTGTTAATCCCGCTGGCGACGATAGTATCAAATGAATCACCTGTTGCGCCGAATTTTTTATGCCAGTAAGAAATTTCCGCAGCAATCTCCAACTCACGCATTCCCGGTTTGATGATACCAAGAATTTTTGTAAATACTTTGTCGGAAATTTCTGCTGCACGCCGCAGAGAAGAAAGTTCTTCCTCATCTTTCACAGCGGCACATTGTTCAACAAGTTCTTCCACATTGATGAAGCGGCGGTCTTTCAGCGAATCTTTTAATTGCAGAAATGCTTTATATGAAAAGCGGTCGAAGTCTATTGCAATATTTTTGCAGTGCGAAAATATTTTTTTCTTCACCGCAGTCGTCAGTAAATTTTCGCGCGTAACAATAATATGTTCTGCTACGGATTCCTGCTTCACCTGTTCTTCGTACCGCGTGTCAGTGAGAAGAAACACTTCATCCGATGTAACGATAGTGAGAGCATTCGAACCGGAAAAACCGGTTGCATATCGAACATGCGGAAGAAACGTAGTAACAAAAGCATTGCATTTTTTTTCGTTGAATGCCGTGCGAAAATTTGCAATGCGATTGTGGTAGTGTAAAGGTTTTAAGTTATTCAAAAAAAATGTGTCTGAAAAAATCAGATGATGAAATTCGAGGATTCCCGGATTTTTTTTATTTTTGATGTGCTGCTCAACCGTGATAGTTCGGCGCTTCTTTGGTAATATTAATATCGTGCGGATGGCTCTCACGCAAACCGGCATCACTCATCTTTACAAATTTTGCTTTCTCTTGCATCGCGGCAATATTTTCTGCGCCGCAATATCCCATTGCTGAACGAAGCCCGCCAACCATTTGATAGACTGTCGTGCTCAATTCACCTTTGAACGGCACGCGCCCTTCAATTCCTTCCGGCACAAGTTTTTGAATATCATCTTCAACGTCCTGAAAATATCTGTCCTTGCTTCCTGCTTTCATTGCTTCGATGGAACCCATGCCGCGATAAATTTTATAGGTGCGTCCTTCGTATAAAACTTTTTCGCCCGGACTTTCCTGCAATCCTGCAAACAAACCGC
>CAYHZL010000071.1:0-15947 GCA_964361075.1 uncultured Chitinophagaceae bacterium | reverse complement strand
GGGACTTGAAAAGGGGGTTAGGCTGTAAGTCCGCCGGCTTTTTGGCGGAGGGATTAGTTGAATCAACAATAACGCTGTGTAGTTACAGATTTTGTTTGATAAGAAAAAACATATCGACATGCGAAAAATTTTATTTCATTTTGTTTGTGTACTCGTGCTGCCGAAAGACATCCTGCTTTCTCAAACGCTTACACCGATGTCTCAACCTACGACCGGCATTGTATTGTATATCGCGATTGTCTTATTAATTATTTGCTGCGGAGTTATTTTTTTCTTCTATCGCACACGTTACGAACAGACGCTTCTCCAACTCATCGAAGAACGCACCACGCCTACGGCGTGGCAAATAGAAAAAGAACGCTTAGAGCAAGCATTAATGCTAACAGAAGTTTCGCGAGCAGAACTTGTTGCAAGCGAAGAACGCTACCGTAATTTTCTTGAAAACATTAACGAAGTGTTTCAGATTGTTGATGCTGAGGGCAACATTACGTATGCAAGCCCGAACATGGAAATTGAAACCGGTTTTCGACACGAAGAAATAATCAAAAAAAAATATTACGAGTTTATCGTGCCGGAAGACCGTCGCGCTGTGATGTATCGTATAGAACAAAACAAGCGAGATGGAAGTGAGAAGCTCTTTGTTCAATTTCGTACTCTAAAAAAAAATGGAACCATACGATGGATTGAGATCTCGGGAAGAATTATTCGTGACATCAATGGTACGATAACAGAGTATCACAATGTGGTGCGTGATATTCACGATCGCAAACGAGCTGAAGAGCAACTGCTCACCGTATTCGAAAATATGCCTATCATTGTAACGGCATTGGATGCAGGTAATTATGTGTTATTGTGGAATAAAGCTGCTGAACGTGTTACGGGCTACACCGCGGAAGAAGTAATCGGTAATTACCGTGTCATGGAATTGTTCGTACCAAACTTAGCATACCGCCGTTCTATCTATAAAAAACTTTTGCGGTATAAAGGAAACTACAGCAATTGGGAAATTGAATGCACGTGCAAAGATGGTACAGTGAAGACCATCGCTTTTTCAAGTGTTGCGAATTTGTATCCTATTCCCGCGTACCCCGGCGGATGGGGTATTGGTATTGATGTTACTGAACGAAAAAAACTTGAGCAAGATTTACTGCACGCACAGAAAATGGAAAGCATTGGTACGCTTGCCAACGGCATCGCACACGATTTTAATAATATCCTTGCCATTATTACCGGCTACGCAAAATTATTACAAAGCGAAGCATCCGATGCTGAAAAAGTTTTACAGCGTGGTGAAGCAATCGCAAAATCATCTGAACGCGGTGCAGGACTTGTTCGCCAGTTGCTTACCTTCGCACGTAAAACAGATATGATGTTCGAACACGTGCATCTTAACACACTTGTGGAAGAAGTAGTGATTGCATTGCAGGAAATATTTCCAAAAAATATTATACTGCAAATGAATATCGAACCGCTTATGCCGGCGATTAAAGCAAGCGGCGCGCAATTGCACCAAGTACTTCTGAATTTATGTGTGAATGCACGCGATGCAATGCCGGAAGGAGGCGTGCTGACAATTACAACGTACTCTCTTCCATCATCTCGTATCATAACGCGAACACACCACAAGCATCACTCCGATATGTATGTCTGTTTAAGTGTGAACGACACCGGCTCGGGAATGGATGAAACTATAAAGCAAAGAATATACGAGCCGTTTTATACCACGAAAGAACGCGGGCGCGGTACCGGACTTGGTTTATCGGTAGTGTACGGCATCATTCAAAGTCATAAAGGTTTTATTGAAGTTGAAAGCACGAAAGATGTCGGCACAACATTTTCACTCTATTTTCCTGCGCAGAGAGAAAATGGTTTGATATAAAGGCGATTCCAAAAATTAAGTTTTTTTCACCGCAAAGACACAAAGGCGCGAAGAAAAAAATATAAACAAATGATAATAAATATTCCAAGGGAATCCCTTCGGGACTTTGCGTCTTAGCGATTTTGCGGTAAAATTTCTTTTTTTGAATTTTTAGAACTGCCCATAACTGTAACTCAATCGTTTCCCTTTTTTAAAATTTTTTAACAGCACTTTCATTCCCAATTGTAAGATGCTTCTGTCTTATTTTCTCAATTTTGGAAAATATTACTGCGTAATACGCAGAAACCTTTCTAAATAAAATCTTTTTTTGATAGAAAAAAGTAGCACGGTATTTGTAATTCTTGGTAACAGATTTTCTTTTTTACTAACAAAGGACTCTACGTACTATGAAATCAGGCAATGAAGTAAATACAAAACGCGAAATGGTAACAATAGATGGGAACGAAGCTGCGGCGTATGTTGCCCATAAAACAAACGAAGTTATTGCAATTTATCCTATCACGCCCTCTTCCAACATGGGCGAGTGGTGCGACCAATGGTCTGCTGAAGGAAAGAAAAATATTTGGGGAACGGTGCCGCTTGTTGTGGAAATGCAAAGCGAAGGCGGAGCTGCCGGCGCAGTGCACGGCGCGCTGCAAACCGGTGCGCTTTCAACAACCTTCACCGCATCACAAGGTTTGTTGTTGATGATTCCGAATATGTTTAAGATTGCCGGCGAATTAACACCGACCGTGTTTCATGTCTCCGCACGTTCCATCGCTGCACAAGGTCTTTCAATTTTCGGAGATCATTCCGATGTGATGGCAGTCCGCTCAACCGGATATGCAATGCTCTCTTCGCACTCGGTACAAGAGGTGATGGACTTCGCGCTAATTGCGGAAGCCGCAACATTGGAATCGCGTTTGCCGTTCATTCACTTCTTCGATGGATTCCGTACTTCGCACGAAGTAATGAAAATTGAACAGCTCGCCGAATCAGATATTCGCGCAATGGTTGATGACAACCTTGTCTTCGAACATCGCAAGCGCGCACTCACTCCCGATAATCCGGTGATGCGGGGAACGGCACAAAATCCTGATGTCTATTTTCAAGGTCGTGAAACAGTAAATTCATTTTATGATGCGTGTCCGGAAATTGTGCAAAAGCAAATGGATACATTTGCAAAGCTCGTCGGCCGTCAATATCACTTGTTCGATTATTTCGGTGCGCCGGATGCGGAGCGCGTAATTATTATTATGGGTTCGGGTTCGGATGCGGTGCATGAGACCATTGAATATTTGATGTCGAAAGGTGAAAAAGTTGGCGTTGTAAAAATCCGATTGTTCCGTCCCTTCTCTGTTAAACATTTTCTCGATGCAATTCCTTCAACAGTGAATTCTATCGCTGTGCTTGATAGAACAAAAGAGCCGGGTTCTGCCGGTGAACCAATGTACCAAGATGTGTTGACTGCGTTAAGCGAAAACTTTACCGGCGGCGCTCCGAAATTTAAATCGTTCCCGCGTGTCATCGGCGGACGGTACGGTTTGTCATCGAAAGAATTTACACCGACGATGGTGAAAGCAATTTTTGACGAGCAGAAAAAAACAAATCCAAAAAACCATTTCACAATCGGTATTCATGATGATGTAACACATACCAGTCTCGATTTTGATGCATCGCTCTCCATCGAACCGGATGATGTCGTACGCGCGCTCTTCTTCGGTCTTGGTGCAGATGGAACAGTTGGTGCAAATAAAAATTCAATAAAAATTATCGGTGAAGAAACTAATTTCTACAGTCAAGGATATTTTGTGTACGACTCGAAGAAAGCAGGTTCTACAACAGTGTCGCATCTGCGTTTTGGTCCGCGCCAGATTCGTTCATCGTATCTTATTACCAAAGCAAATTTTATTGCAAGCCACCAATGGCAGTTCCTCGAAAAATTTAACATGCTCGACTTTGCTGTTGAAGGCGGTACATTTTTGTTGAACTCGCCGTACGCAAAAGAAGATGTGTGGAAAAATCTTCCGCGCAAAGTGCAGGAACAAATTATTGCGAAAAAACTGAAAGTGTTCACCATTGATGGTAATGCGGTTGCAGTAAAAACCGGCATGGGCGGAAGAGTGAACACGATTATGCAAACATGTTTCTTTGCAATTTCCGGAGTGCTGCCGCGCGAGCAAGCAATTGAAGCGATTAAATATTCAATTAAAAAAACCTACGGCAAAAAAGGTGAAGATATTGTGAACATGAATTTCACCGCCGTTGATCAGACACTTGAAAATCTTTTTGAAATAAAATATCCTGCAAAGGCAGACAGCGTTATTGAATTGCCGCCGGTTGTCTCAGCGAAGGCGCCGAAGTTTGTGCAGGATGTAACGGCGTTAATGATTGAAGGGAAAGGCGATCTCATTCCTGTCAGCAAAATGCCGGCAGACGGAACATATCCTGTTGGAACAACGATGTGGGAAAAACGAAACATTGCGCTCGAAATTCCTGCGTGGGATGAAAGCATTTGTATTCAATGCGGCAAGTGCGCGTTGGTATGCCCGCATGCAACAATCCGCATAAAAGTGTATGATGAAAAAGAATTAGCGAATGCGCCGGCAACATTTAAATCAACTCCGTATCGCGGCAACGAATACAAAGGTCAAAAATATTCAATCCAAGTTGCGCCGGAAGATTGTACCGGCTGCGGGTTGTGTTTTGAAGTCTGTCCGGTGAAAAATAAAACCGAAACCAGATTAAAAGCACTCAACATGATGCCGCAAGCGCCGCTCCGAAATCAGGAAGCGGTAAATTGGGAATTCTTCCTTTCGCTTCCGGAAGTGGATAGAAACAGTGCAGCGGTTAATACAATTAAAGGTTCGCAATTCTTGCAGCCGTTGTTTGAATTCTCCGGCGCGTGCACGGGCTGCGGAGAAACACCGTATGTAAAATTAGTAAGCCAATTGTTCGGCGACAGAACGCTTGTTGCAAACGCAACCGGATGTTCTTCGATCTATGGCGGTAATTTGCCGACAACACCGTGGTCGAAAAATAATGAAGGTCGCGGTCCGGCATGGTCGAATTCATTGTTTGAAGACAATGCAGAATTTGGTCTCGGCTTCCGTCTTTCAATTGATAAGCAAACAGAATACGCGCGCGAATTGCTTGTCCGGGTAGCGCCGCATGTTGGTGAAATTCTTGCGCAAGAATTATTGAATGCTGATCAATCCGATGAAGAAAAAATTTATGATCAGCGTGAACGTGTAAAAATTTTGAAAGAAAAACTTTCGACAATCAAATCTGATGAAGCAAAATATTTACACACACTTGCAGAATATCTTGTGAAGAAGAGTGTGTGGATTATGGGTGGTGATGGTTGGGCATACGATATTGGTTTCGGCGGTTTGGATCATGTGCTTGCATCGGGACGGAATGTAAATATTCTTGTGCTCGATACAGAAGTGTATTCAAATACCGGCGGACAAATGTCGAAGTCAACTCCGCGCGGTGTGGTTGCAAAATTTGCTGCAGGCGGAAAAGCAACCGGCAAAAAAGATTTGGGTTTAATTGCCATGACGTACGGGAACGTGTATGTTGCCCAGATTGCCATGGGCGCAAACGATTTGCAAACAGTGAAAGCAATTCTTGAAGCAGAAGCGTACGATGGTCCGTCGCTCATCATCGCGTACAGCCATTGCATTGCGCACGGAATAAATATTCGCAACGGTTTAACAAGTCAGAAACTTGCGGTTGATAGTGGACACTGGCCATTGTATCGTTACAATCCGCTTTCGAAAAAAGAAGGAAAGAATCCGTTCCACCTCGATTCGAAAGCACCGAAGATTAAATTTGAAGAATACGCATACAAAGAGATTCGTTACAAGATGCTTACGAAGAGTGATCCGGAAGCGGCAAAAAGATTTTTGAAGGAAGCACAGCAAGAAGTAAACGATCGCTGGAAACATTACGAACAGCTTGCCGCAATAAATTACGGTACACAACCGTTAGCCGAAGAAGTAAAACATTAGACTCGATGAACCACGGCACATCGTTTTGAGGCGCCGCGGTTTTCCCATTAAATTTATTCTCTATTGAGTTTAATCGAAAGAATTCCTCGACGCTTGCGTCGGGGTTATAAATAAGATCAGATTTTTTTTCTGACTTAATACCTTGACACTTGCGTCGTCATTCCCGCATGTTTTTGGCGGGAATCTATTTGTGGATGTTCGCCACGGCGAACATGACGAAGATACCCCGCTGCTTGCGGCGGGGAGTTTCATTTTTTGACTACAGGAGTAAGCAATGAATCTTTCAACAACATATCTAGGTTTACAATTATCAAATCCCATTGTGTCGTCGGCATCTCCAATGGCACGCACGCTGGGAGGTATTCGCGCACTGGAAGACTCCGGAGTGTCGGCAGTGGTACTGTATTCTATTTTTGAAGAACAAATTCGCCATGAAACGAAAGAGTTTTTCCATTTTTTGGAATATGGTTCTGAAAGTTCACAGGAAGCAACATCATATTTTCCGGCACAAGAAGAGTACTATAGTGGTCCCGAAGAATACCTTGAATACATTCGCAGTGTAAAAAATGCTGTTGATATTCCTATCATTGCCAGTTTGAATGGTTCTTCCATGGGTGGCTGGACTGACTATGCGAAAAAAATGCAGGAAGCCGGAGCCGATGCAATAGAATTAAATATCTATCATATCGCAACCGATCCTGAAGCATCGGGTGATTCTGTGGAGCGTATGTATTTAGATGTTATTGATGCTGTACGTGCAGCAGTGTCCATCCCGATTGCTGTAAAACTTTCGCCCTATTTTAGTTCGTTGGCAAATATGGCAAAGAAATTTGATGAGCACGGAGTAAATGGACTTGTGCTGTTCAATCGTTTTTATCAACCGGATATTAATCTCGAATCATTACAAGTGGAACCGGGAGTAGTATTAAGTTCGTCAAACTCTCTGCGCTTGCCGCTGCGTTGGGTTGCAATTTTATACAAAACAGTGAAAGCTGATCTTGCGGCAACATCCGGCGTACACACAGCCGAAGATGTATTAAAACTTGTAATGGCGGGCGCAAATGTTACAATGGTATGTTCGGCGTTGTTGCGCCATGGTCCGAAACGTATTCGTGAAATTCTTACCGGCGTTCAACAATGGATGGTTGATCATGATTATTATTCGCTTGACCAAATGCGTGGAAGCATGAGCCACAAATCAGTTGCAGATCCTTCATCGTTTGAACGCGCAAATTATATGAAGGCATTACAAACGTATATGTAAAGTATTGAGTATGTGAGATGTACGTAGGTGAGAGAAAATTTCTTAGATATATGTACAGGGCATCTCTAAAAACCTTCAAGGTTTATCTTGATCTAATTTTGTGATGTTAAAATTTTATGTACATCGCGAAAATAAAAACCTTGAAGGTTTCGTAACTAATTTTTAGAGATACCCTACAGATTCATTATCCATCACTGCTACTCTAAATACTAAACAAGCAAAAACTATGAGTGTATTTTTTAGTCGTCAATGTGAATACGCAATTCAATCAGTAATTTATATTGCGTTAAAAAGGAATGGCGAACTTACCACGGTAAAGGAAGTTGCCGGCAAATTAAATATTCCTTTTCACTTCACGGGAAAAATTTTTCAACACCTTTCTCACAAAGATGTACTTACTTCTACAAAAGGAGTGAGCGGCGGTTACGCGCTGGCAAAGCATGCGGACGAAATAACATTGTTAGATATTGTCGTCGCAATTGATGGAATTGATTTTCATACAAAGTGTTTGCTAGGATTTCCAAATTGTGGCGGCGATACTCCGTGTGCAGCCCACGACAAATGGAGTGTGCTGAAAGAAGAATTGTATCAATTGTTAGTATCAAAAAATCTAACCCAACTCGCTTCTGATATGAAAAAACCCGGTTACCAATTCCCTCTATAGCAATTTTTTGTAATAACAATTGCTTGCAATTAAATCGGACAATACTATCTTGGTTGGTACAAAAATTGCGGATTACTATGAAGTAATTATAGTAACTCACTTAAGGGCATCTCTAAAAACATCGTCGTCATTGCGAGGGAGCGAAGCGACCGAAGCAATCTTTCAATTAAAAAGAAAAAACGAGATTGCTTCGCCAAAGAACGGCTCGCAATGACAATTCTTTTTGAGTTTTTAGAGATGCCCTTAAAAGAGTGAAAATAAAACGAAAAAGATAAATTGTTTTGCATATTTGAGAACCGTTTTTGCTGTACTTATGAAAATTGAGAATATGAATATTGAAGATGCTCATGTTGCAAGCGCATTGCAGTCCGAACCAGTTCCAATCAGATTGACGAAAAAATTTTCGAAACCGATAAAAAAAATTCCACACGGACAACGCCACAAGAAAATTAATTTTTCACTCGAACCAATTTGGTACAAACGTTACCGTAACCGTTTACAACTCGACTCACAATTTTTACGTTCACACGTACAAGCGGCATTTGTATTGCTCTGCGTTTGGATAGGAATCGAATTTTCATTATTTGTGAAGTGGGGAATCTCTGACGGCGCAGAAAGATTTTATCAACGTCCGCCCGGTGCAGAAGGTTTTCTGCCAATCAGCGCGTTGATGAGTTTAAAATATTGGGCTGCATCAGGAATTATCAACGACATTCATCCCGCAAGTATTTTTATTTTGTTTGCCATCATCGGTGTTAGTGTTGTAGCAAAAAAAGCGTTTTGCAGTTGGATGTGTCCGATTGGAACATTGAGCGAATCGTTGTGGTTGCTGGGGCAAAAAATATTCAAAAAAAATTTTACTGTGTGGCAATGGTTAGATTATCCGCTTCGCTCATTGAAATATCTGCTGCTCTTCTTTTTTGTTTTTTCAATTTGGAATATGGATATCGAATCGCTGCGTGTGTTCATTTACTCACCATACAATAAAGTTGCAGATATTAAAATGTATTTGTTCTTTGCAGAAATTTCCGGTTTCGCGCTCGGAGTTATTGTATTTTTACTTCTCATCTCTGTTGTAATAAAAAATTTCTGGTGCAGATTTCTCTGTCCGTATGGCGCGTTGTTGGGAATATTCGGCTGGCTTAGTCCTCTCAAAGTTACTCGCAATAGTTCTTCATGCATTGATTGTGAATTGTGTACAAAAGTATGTCCATCAAATATAAAAGTACATGAAATAAAACAAGTATGGTCTGATGAGTGTACAAATTGTTTGCTTTGTGTTGAAGAATGTCCGGTAAAAAACACACTCGATCTTCATGTTCATTCTTCCGCAAAATCTATTTCACCTTTTGTTATGGGAAGTGTAGTAGTGGGAGTCTTTGTTGCAATTACCGGTTTGGCTATGGTTACAGGTCATTGGCATAATAAAATTTCTAATGAAGAATATTTAAAAAGATTTCAACGATTAGATTCTCCGTTGTATCAACATGCTCGTGGACAAGTTCCTGAATACGAACCAAATGATTAACAATTTATCTTTATGAAATCCGTAAAAAAAATATTGCATCATTTTTTTTCTATTGTGGCGATTCTCTCTTTGCTTGTTGCATCAACAAGCAAAGGGTTGATCGTCATAGCGTACTATGCCAACAAAGACTTCATTGCCAAAACATTGTGTGAAAACAAAGACAAGCCGGAACTGAAATGTAAAGGCAAGTGCCATCTTAACAAAGATTTACAAAAAGAAGAAAAGCAATCATCAACTCAGGGAACCTCTCTCAAAGAAGTACAGGAAATCTCTCCTTACATTTCTGTTGATCATTATAAACATGATATCACTTCTTCTTCCCTGCGTTACGTATCCCTTTGTTTGTGCTTCTCTCAGCTTTCTTTAGCTTCCGATATTTTTCATCCCCCGAACCATTTTCTCTAATATGTGTTGAAATATTTTTTTCTGTCGTAGCAGAGTTTTCTCTCTGTGAGCGAGAGTAATTTATTAACCTATATAGAGGAACGGATTTCATGAAACTATTTTATTCAATTGCTGTACTCATCTTTTTAGCCATCGGCATTACTTCCTGTAAAAAAGATGATGCAAATATTTTTACACCGCCTGCCGATCCTTTTTCAGGACTGACGAAAATTGCAGAAGGAAATGCAGTTGGTGCAGGAATGAAAGTACAACTCTGGTCGAAGACAGCGCTCTTCACTGGATATAATTTTATGTTTGTTGCAGTAATCGATTCTGCAAAGGGAACACTTGTTACGGATGCACACGTGCATTTAAATCCGATGATGAACATGGGAACGATGTCGCATTCTGCGCCGTTTGAAAATCCGGCAAGCACGAAAGCAGTGAATGACTTATTTCCTTGCCAAATTGTTTTTGTCATGTCTTCCATGGGCGGCACTTGGACGGTGGATATGGAAGTGCATAATCACACAACCGGTATTGAAGGAAGTGTTTCGCTTCCGGTTACAGTTGTGGATGTAACACCGCCGGTGATGAAATCATTCACTGCAAAAAATGACAGCACAAAGTTGTATCTCTCATATCTTCTTCCAAATAATCCGAAAGTCGGCATCAATGATTTTGAAATCACTATTCACAAAAAAAATGCGATGATGGGATTTAATCCTGATTCATCGTACACCGTTGCTTTGGTTCCTGAAATGCCTTCGATGGGACATGGTTCGCCGAACAATGTAAATCCTGTTCACGTTGGCAACGGTCATTACAAAGGCAAAGTGAATTTTACTATGACTGGTGCATGGCGTTTGAATTTAGACATTTATAAAAACGGTGCTGTTGTTGATACAACACAGTATTTTGATGTAACGCTTCCGTAATTATGCAAATGCAAAGAGCAGGAAGAGTAAAAATTTTTCCTGCTCTTTTTGAAAGAAAAATATATGAAGAAGTTTTGCTTTGTAGTGTTGGTGTTAACACTGCTTGTTATGTCAGACATGATCTTTGCTCAGCCTAAAAATGTTTCTGCTGACACGAGCAAACTTTTTGAATTGCGCGAGATTGTTATTGTGCGCAATGCGGAGAAGAATGATGCGTTGGCGAATTTTTATAAAGCAAATCGCTCAGCAACAACGGAAGAAATTCTTTCGCGCGCGCAAAGTGTGCAGCTTATTCGTCGCGGAAATTATGGACTTGAGCCAAGTATTCGCGGATGTTCCGCCGGACAGATTGCCGTAACGATTGATGGAATGCATATCACCGGGGCGTGCACGGATAAGATGGACCCCGTAACCATTTACGTTGAACCGCAGAACTTACAGAGCATTGATGTTACAACAGGTACGAATGGAGCGATGTATGGTTCTTCCATTGGCGGCTCATTGAATATGAAATTGGCGGAACCGGAATTGAATGTAACTAATGTAAGCATCGGTTCGGGATTTCAATCTGCAGCAGACGCATACAACGGAACATTTTCGCTCAACACCGGATCGGATCGCTTTGCATTGCTGTTCAACGGTGTCTATCGTAGAAGTGGAAATTATCGTGCAGGAGGCGGAACGGAAATTCCTTTTTCACAATATGAAAAAATGAACTGGTCGCTTGCAACAACATTTCAAATTTCAGAAGCCGATGTTGTAAACGCAGATGTGTTGTTCGATGATGGATGGAATATCGGCTTTCCTGCGCTTGCAATGGATGTCGGTTCGGCGCGCGCACGAATTTATTCGCTTTCATATCGTTACTCCGAGAGCGAATCATTTTTCAAAAAGTTTGAAGCGAAAGTGTACGGCAACAACATTACTCACGCGATGGATGATACACGCAGACCGTTTGTCCCGATCCACATGGAGATGCCGGGATGGAGCGATACATACGGTAGTTTTGCTGAGGCACAGATTACTCTGCACGAAGCCCATACAACATTGTTGCGTGCCGATGTTACACGAACCAATGTGCGCGCAGAAATGACAATGATGCCGCAACATAGCGCGCCAATGTTTATGCTCACACTGCCTGATGCACGACGTTGGTCTGCAGGATTATTTGTGAATGATGAGTGGTTAATTTCCAATCATTATTCACTCACCACAAATCTGCGAGCCGAATATTTCAACACACTTGTTACATCGCTTTTTGGTCAGCAGCAGCTTTCGGTATTTGGATATAACACAAGCGGAACGATAAAAAATATTATTACAAACGGAACAGTGAATCTTACGCGGCAGCTTTCTGATGAGACTGATGCAACACTCACACTTGGTTATGGAGAGCGCGCATCAACAATGAATGAACTCTTTGGTTTTTATCTTTATAATCGGTTTGATGGTTTTGATTACATCGGTAATCCAGAAATTCAGAATGAGCAATCACTCCAAACAGAACTTGCACTGCGTTATCACACGGATGCTGTGCAGATTAAAGCCACAGGATTTTTTAATCGGATAAAAAATTATTTAATGGGAAAGCCCGATGTCATGATTAGCGCAATGACGGTTGGTGCTAAGGGTGTAAAAGTATATCGTAATATTCCGTATGCAGTAATTTCCGGTGGAGAATTGACCGCAGTTTTTCATCCGACAGAAATGGTTGATCTCATTTCTTCAATTAAATATTTACGTGGCGAAGATGATCATTCTATTTCACTTCCGTTGATATCACCACTTAAGATTGTTACCTCCACACGATACCGCATGAACGGACTGACATTGCAAACCGAGATAGAATATTCTTCGGAACAAAATAAAATACGTACAGAAGTCGGTGAGCAATCAACACCATCATACTCTCTTGCCAATGTGCGAGCGAGTTATGCGATGCCGGTGAGTTCAGTGTCTCTTGTTTTAAATTGTGGAATGGAAAATATTTTTGATCTTCGCTATCGCGATCACTTGGATTGGGGTGGCATTCCACGTGCGGGAAGAAACATGTATGTATCGGCAACTATTTCGAGATAAGATTTTTTCATTGAGTAGTTATATCCTTTCTACCAAATATTCTTACCCAACTTTAGCACAAAATTGCCTTCCCTTCGTTGTAAAAAGTGCATTTCCATTTATTGTTTTTCGGTCAATAATAAGTTATATTCAAAATCAAACTTGACCGATGATAGCCGAAAACATCAAAAATATACAGGAAAACGTCAAAAATGCTTGTTTTCGGGTGAACCGAGATCCGAGTTCGGTTACGCTGGTGGCGGTGTCAAAAACATTTCCGGCTGAAAAAATTTCTGAAGCGATGCAAGCCGGCATATTTAATCTCGGCGAAAATTATGTGCAAGAGCTTCTTGAAAAAAAATCTGCCTTGCCGGACAGTCGCATTCGTTGGCACTTCATCGGGCACCTTCAATCCAATAAAGTAAAATACATTGCCGATTGGGTGCAGATGATTCATTCAGTTGATTCGGAAAGTGTTGCAAAAGAAATTCAAAAGCATGCGGCAAAGCGAAATAAAAATATTGATGTGCTCGTTGAAGTCAATACGTCTGAAGAATCAACTAAGTTTGGTGTAAAGCCGGATCGCGCGATTGATTTTATTCGTTTAATCCGCGGATTGCCAAATGTTTGCGTGCAAGGATTAATGACAATCGGTCCGTTCGGCGAAACGGCTGAAGAATCGCGGTCTTCGTTTCGATTGTTGCGTTCAATTTTTGATGAAGTGAATACAAAAAAAATATTATCGCAGCCGATGAAACATCTTTCCATGGGAATGACGCACGATTTTGAAACAGCGATTGAAGAAGGTGCAACACTGATTCGTATCGGAACGGCAGTCTTTGGTTCTCGAAAAAAAGAATTGAACAATAAGGAGCTCGTATGAAACTGACACCGCTCGACATTAAAAAACAGGAATTCAAAAAAGTACTTCGCGGATATGATACTGAAGAAGTTAATTCTTTTTTGGAAATGATGTCGAACGAGTTCGCTGATTTACTTCGACAGGCAAAAGAATTAAAAGAACAATCAATTGAAAATGAAGTGCTGCTTCGGGACTTCCGTCAGAAAGAAAAAGATTTACAGCAAGTGTTAATGCAGGCACAAGAGACCAGCGCAAAGACAGTCGAAAATGCAAAGAAGGAAGCAGAGTTAATTGTTCAAGAAGCAGAGCTGAAGGGAAACCAAATTCTTGAGCGTGCGCGTGTTGATGTTGGTCGTGCAAAGGAAGAAGTGATTATGTTGCAGGCAAAAAAAGAATCGTTGGTAAGCCGGTTGAAAATTTTATTGAACTCCGAGCTCGAACTCATCAAATCGGTTGAGGCGGAAGAAGATGGCATGCGCAATTCATCACGCGGAACAGGAAAAGAAAATTTTCAAATTGACGAAGTGTTGAAAAAATTGTAACGAAAGAACTCTATGAGCGCAATAAAAAAACAAATTGATGATGCGGTACACTATATTCGAACAAAGACGCCATCGCAGCCGACTGTCGGAATTATTCTTGGTACCGGTCTTGGCGGATTAGTGAAAGAAATTACGATTGAAACGACAATTGATTACAGCGACATTCCGCATTTTCCTGTTTCAACGGTCGAGTCACATAAAGGAAAATTAATTTTTGGAACATTAGGCGGAAAAAAAATTGTTGCCATGCAGGGACGTTTTCATTACTACGAAGGTTACACAATGCAGCAGGTTGCGTTTCCTGTCCGCGTAATGAAATTTCTTGGTGTGCAGACGCTGCTTATTTCGAATGCTGCCGGCGGATTGAATTCGCTTTTTGCCAAAGGCGATATCATGCTCATCACCGACCACATCAACTTGCTCGGCGATAATCCGCTTATCGGTCTGAATGATGACGCGCTTGGTCCGCGTTTTCCCGATATGAGCGAACCGTACACGAAAGAATTAATTGTGCTGGCAGAAAACATCGCATTAGAATTGAAAATCCGTTTGCAAAGAGGTGTGTATGCAGTAATGAGCGGTCCGAATCTTGAAACACGTGCTGAGTACCGTTTCCTCCGTACCATCGGCGCAGATGCGATTGGTATGTCCACTGTTCCGGAAGTAATCGTAGCAGTGCATCAATCCATGCGCGTGCTCGGTTTCTCTATTATTACCGATGAATGTTTTCCCGATGCGCTGAAACCGATTTCGCTGGAAGAAGTTATTGCTGTTGCGAATAGTGCAGAACCAAAGTTAACGGCAATGATGAAAGAAGTAGTGAAACAAATATCGGTGAACAATTAATAGTTTCCAAATATTGATGGTACGTGAACAAGAAATATTGAATGGTGTTGTAAAAGTTTTGGTTGAATTGCTTTCACCGAAAAAAATTATTTTGTTCGGTTCACGGGCGAAAGGTACATATTCGCCATTTGCTGATTTTGATTTTGCTGTGGATGCAGCAAAACCTGAGATTGGCATTCGAACACAATTAAACGATGCTATCGAAAAAATTGCCGGCTTATATAGTATTGATGTGGTGTATCTTGATGCGGTAGAAAATGATTTCAAAGATATTATTCTTTCATCTGGTACAATAGTGTATGGCAGATAAAGAACTACAACTCTCACTCTCCAAATTATCGAATGCAATTATTCGTTTGCGGGAAGGTGCTGCCAGAGCACACGATGATTTGGAGAAAGATGGTGTCATCCAACGATTCGAGTTTACGTATGAGTTGGCATGGAAGACATTAAAAATATTTTTAACGAAAGAAGGTATTAATTGTAAATCGCCGCGAGAATGTTTTAAGCAAGCATTTAAAATGGGAATGATTACAGAAGAGAAAATTTTTCTTAGCATGTTAGAAGATCGCAATGCAATGTCGCACATTTACAGCGAAACTCTCTCGAGTGAAATTTATGTGCGGATTAAAGAGAATTATGTTGATGCAATTGAAAATATCTTAAACAAGATTCAAAATGATGTTTAAAGAGCTGACTGATAAAATAAATTATTCTGAAGTTGAAAATTCTATTCTCAAATTCTGGGAAGAGAATAAAATTTTTGAGCAAAGTATCTCCTCGCGCGAAGCTCAACCGCAATTTACTTTTTATGAAGGACCGCCGACCGCAAACGGCAAGCCGGGTATTCACCATGTGATGGCACGAACGTTGAAAGATGCAATCTGCCGTTACAAAACGATGAGCGGTTTTCAAGTACCTCGTAAAGCAGGGTGGGATACGCACGGATTGCCGGTAGAAATTGAAGTCGAAAAAGAAATTGGCATC
>CAYHZL010000070.1:0-15984 GCA_964361075.1 uncultured Chitinophagaceae bacterium | reverse complement strand
TAGTTCTCACTGAAATACTCTTTGCGCGTCATTGCGAGGCGTTTTTTGCCGAAGTTCCGCTGTACGGCATCCCGTACAGCGGGACACTCGCTCACAATGACTTTTTCAGTGAGAACTAAATAGAGCTGCACTTTACTCAAAATCGTGCTCAAAATAGTTAATAGAGCGTTTAATATTTTTATTGCTTTTTTGAGCTATCACTGTCTCTAATCGTTTCGAAAATTCCTGTGCCGCATCGTAGCCGTAGTGTTTGAGAAGATAATTGAGAGCTATCACTTCAGTAATAACAGTTACATTTTTTCCCGGAAATATTGGTAATTTTACAAGTGGAATTTCAACATCCATAATTGAAATAGTATCCAAATCCAATCCTGTACGTGTAAAATCTCCCGTTGGCGACCATTCCATTAATTCTACAACAATTTCAACTCTCTTCTGAAAACGAATAGCGCGGACACCAAAAATATTTCTCACATCAATCAATCCCAGTCCGCGTATTTCCATAAAATGTTTAACCAAATCCGTACCGGCTCCGATCAGTATTCCTTCCCCTTTTCTCGTAATTGTAACAATATCATCCGAAACCAACCGATGACCACGTTCAAGTAAGTCGAGCGCAATTTCGCTCTTCCCAATTCCTGAACGACCGATGAGCATTACACCAACGCCGTACACATCAACAAAGGAAGCGTGCACCGTAGTTTGTGGTGAAAATTGATCGTCCAAAAAATCGCTGAGGAAATACACCGCTTTGGTTGTTTCAAGCGGTGTCCGAAACATCGGCACGTTATGATCGATGGCAAGCTGAACTAATTCCGGATCGAGTTGATTATTACTTGTAACCACAATGCACGGAATGGCAAACTTGAACAATGTGTTAAATATTTCAATGCGGTGATCGAGCGGCATACTGCTTAAATATCGTATTTCAGTATTGCCGAATACCTGAACACGATCGTACGTGAACAGTTCAACGTACCCGGCTAATGCCAATCCGGGGCGATGGATATTTTTATCTCGAATTTGATTTTCGTAACCGACCGTAGTCATTGATTCCAGTTTGAGACGACTTTTAATCGTCTCAAACATGAAACCAACGGTGATACTTTGTTTCCGAATTTCTTTCAGTGAATGAAGACTCATGGCATTGTGAATAAATTGGAGTTATTCTTTTTCGATTACTTTACGCAGCGTTAATTTTTCTTTTGTCCGCTCTTTACTTTTATGTCTCTGAATTTGCCGCTCTAATTTTTCCACAACACCGTCAATTGATTTAATGTAATCTTCCGATTTTTCCGTTGCTTTCAAAAGAGAACCATTTACTTTTACATGAAGCTCCGCACCCTTTACACTGTTTATTGATTTTTCATAACTTAAAATCATATCCGCGCTTACTATCCCATTATAATATCGTTCTAATTTTTTTATTGCAGTGAATGCATATTCTCGTAATGTGCTGTGCGCTTTGAAGTGGCGAGCCGTAATAGTAATATCCATAAGTACCTCCTTCAATAATTATGTTGTGGTGTGTTTTGCTCTGGGATGTTTATTCCGGTAGATTTCTTTTAAACGTTCCACCGTAACGTGAGTATAAATTTGTGTGGTCGATAAACTTTCATGTCCGAGTAATTCTTTCACAATACGAATGTCTGCGCCGTTGTTCATTAAATGTGTTGCGTATGAATGGCGAAGAACGTGCGGACTTTTTTGCTGCACCTCTGTCGTTGTGTTGAGGTACTGCTTCAGTATCGCATTGACGTACGAAGGATACAACGGTGTTCCTTTGGGCGTTACAAAAAGAAGATTGTTTGTAAAATTATTTTTCTGTTTTGCATTGATGTACCGCTCCAATGCATTTTTCGCTTTGCTGCCGAACGGAACGATGCGCTGCTTATTTCCTTTTCCGGTTACTTTCAAAACTTGCTGATGAAAATCAATATCATCTGCACAAAGCCCGAGCAATTCTCCGCGACGAATACCGCTGCCGTACAATACTTCGAGTATTGCCGAATCGCACATACCTTTAAACGTTGTAACGTCCGGTTGCTGCATAATATTTTCTATTGCATTCACATCAATAAACTGCGGCAGTTTTTTATCAAGCTTCGGCGTTACAAGAGCACGTGCAGGATTAGTTGAAAGATATTTTCGCTTCACTAAAAATTTGAAAAATGAACGCAGTGTGGAAAGCCGCCGCACAACACTTTTTTTTGCCGCGCCATTTTCTAAGTGGAGACCGAGAAATGCACGCAAGGTTCTGCGGTCAATCGTCGCTGCATTATCAATGCAGAGTGGAAATTGTTCTTTGAGAAATGTGTAGAATTGATTTAAATCGTTTGCGTACGATGTTATTGTATGCGGAGAATAGTTCCGCTCTTGCTCAACGTACGAAAGATATGATTGAATGAGTTGTTGCATGAAGTCTTCTGCTGTTACACCGCAATAGCTCGTTCGGTTTCGACGTAAAATTCTTCTTTGCATTCAGGACAGAGTAAGTAATCACCTTTTCGCTTCGTACTTTTTTGAATTAAGTACGGATTACCGCACTGTGTACACGCCTGATGTATCGGTTTGTCCCATGAAATAAAATCACAGGTTCCGTTTTCTTCGGTATTGTTAGAGCAGCGATAAAAGAATCGTCGCTTTCTTGTTTTCCGTTCAATAATATCACCGTCTTTGCATTTCGGACATTTGATGCCGGTCGTAAGCGGCTGCGTATTTTTACACGTCGGATAGTTGGAGCAGCCAAGAAAAGTTCCAAATGGTCCGCCTTTCACCAACAAATCACCGCCGCATAATTTGCATTTCATTCCAGCCATGTGTTGAAACTTTTCTGTTTCATCATTCAGCGGCTTTCTGTTTTTACATGTCGGGTAGCCGGTACAGGCTTTAAATTGTCCATACCTTCCCCATTTAATAATCATCGGTTTGCCGCACAAGTCGCACGCTTCGCCTGCATCTTCCTGCAACGATTTTTTTATTTTGCTCGCTTCACCATCGATATGGTTGAGCGACGCAATAAATGGTTTGTAAAAATCATCCATCACCTGCACGTAATTATTTTTTCCGTTCGCGATAGTTTCAAGTTCATCTTCCATCAGCACTGTGAACTTCACGTTCAACACATTCGGAAAACTTTTTACAAGAATTTTTATCACCGTCATGCCGAGCGGTGTCGCAGATAATTTTCTATCCTGCTGTTCAACATACTTGCGGTCAAGAATCGTATTGACAATCTGTGCATACGTACTCGGTCTGCCGATGCCCAACGCTTCCAATTCTTTTACAAGACTGCTTTCTGTGAAACGCGCAGGTGGTTTGGTAAAATGCTGCTTCGGAAAAATGTTCACTAATTGCGCTGCCTGATGTGCAGCAAGGCTGGCAGGAATTTTCGAAGTTGGATCTTCATCGTCAACAATTCCTTTTTCTTCGAGAACATCATCATACACTTGTAAAAATCCTCTGAACAACGGCACTGAACCGGTCGCTCGAAAAGTATAATCGCCGCCGGTAATATCTACAGTTACTTGTTCGAACGTTGCCACACTCATTTGGCACGCAACAAAGCGATTCCAAATCAACTCGTACAATGCGAACATATCTTTATCAAGATATTTTTTTACGAACTTCGGTGTAAACTTTATCGAAGTCGGACGAATTGCTTCGTGCGCATCTTGCGATGCTTTTCCTTTTTTGAAAACACGTGCTTCTTTCGGAAGATATTCTTTGCCGTAATTATTGAAAATATATTCCCGCAGTGCAGTAACCGCATCACCGCTCAATCGCGTGGAATCGGTACGCATATAGGTAATTAAACCGACCGCACCTTCGTCTCCGAGTTCGATACCTTCGTATAATTTTTGCGCAAGCATCATCGTGCGTTTTGCTGAAAGACGAAGACGGCCCGCAGCTTCTTGCTGCATGGTGCTGGTAATAAACGGCGGATTGGGATTTCGTTTTACTTCTTTTTTCTGAACATCAGAAATGATAAACGATTGTTTTTGAATATCGGTTACGTAACCGCTCGATGTTGTGCCATCTTTAATAACCGGATCTTCACCGGCAACCTTAAATAATTTTGCAAGAAATGGTTCCGACTTTGCAGTCTTAAATTCGGAAACGATTGACCAGTATTCTGCAGGAGTAAATTTTTGAATTTGACTTTCACGTTCGCAAATTAAACGAAGTGCAACAGACTGCACACGACCTGCGGAAAGCCCGTAGTAAATTGTCTTCCACAAAAACGGGCTGATTTTGTATCCTACAACTCTATCCATTGCACGCCGGGCGCGCTGCGATTCGACAAGATTTTTATCAATCTTCTGCGGCGACGCCATCGCTTCAGCAATACCATTCGGCGTGATTTCGTGAAACAACACGCGCAGAATATTTTTATTTTCCGATTCTATTTCTTCGGCTATATCGTATGCAATTGCTTCGCCTTCGCGGTCAGGATCGGTTGCGATGTACACTTTTGATGCTTCGCTTGCAAGTTTTTTTAATTTTTCAACAATAACTTCTTTGCCGGCAATCACCTCGTATGAAGAGGCATAGTTGTTGTCAACATCAACACCAAGTTTACTTTTGGGAAGGTTTTTTACATGTCCAACGGATGCTTCAACGATAAAATCTTTACCGAGATATTTATTGATTGTTTTTGCTTTGGAAGGTGATTCAACAATAATTAACGACTTGCTCATTCTGTTCCTTCAATCGTAACGCGTACAAAAAGATTACACTGACTTAGTGAATTGTATCTTGACTATTAATCATAACTCTGCTGCCGGTGTTGGATGAATCATCCGACTCTGCAAGTACGAAAGTAACCAACGTTTTTATCTCTTCAATACCAATTGCAACGTACCCGGACATCATCACTCTATCAATAACAAGTTCAATATCCAAATCAGTAATCAAACCGATTTCGCGAAGTTGAATTAAATATCCGTATGCGTCCGGTAAAATAACCATGCGTTCTGCATCGTGCAGCACGCGGTGCGAATGCGGAGAACCTTTTGCAACATCCGTAACAATCGAATCGCCTACATTTATTTTTTCGTACAACCAGGAAAACGCCGCACTAATTTCTGCGGGCGTATATCCTTTATTTGATAACACGTTTAAATCAATATCACCGAGCGGAGTATTCTTTTGAAGTTCCGCAATAAGGTAGACCAATATTTCAACTATTTTTTCTTGCATTCTATCCTTTCAACAACTCATTGTCTCACACTTTATAAACTTGCAACGCACTCTTTCTAAATGGAATGTAACAAATTTATATCTAATGTCAAGCATCCACACTCTTTAACAAATTTTTTCTACATACCGTTCTTGTACGATAAACATTTTTTTTCGTGCTGATTCATTGTTGTCGTTATACCCGCGGCAATGCAGAAGACCGTGCACAATCAAACGTGTTATTTCATTTGCCGCCGATACACCGAATTCTTTTGCTTGCCGCTTTGCTTGTTGCACGTTGATATAAATTTCCGCAGTCAAAGGTTTTTCTTCTAAATGAAATGTTATAATATCCGTAACTCTCTGCTGATAAAGAAACTTTGCATGAATTGCCTTAATACCGGTATCATCGGTAAAAATAATATGCACTGAAGCATTTGTTACACGCTCGCTTTTCAACACGAGCGTAGCGACACGTCTTACTTCCGCAAGTGGAAAGCGTACATCGCGGCACACTTTTGTGCATTCAACAGAGATCATTTTTTTTGTTTTTTCTTTGAGGCAGAAGATTTTTTCTCAGGCAAGAGAGATTCTGTCAACGAAAGTGCAACACCTGATAGCATAACTTCCAAAGCAAGCTGACGAAAATCCCCGGAAAGCAGCGAGCGGTCAACATTGGCATAGAACGAACATCCGCCTTCGCGCTCCACAATTATTCCCGATACTTTATCTCCATTGTCGCTGATAAATGTTACTTCGCCCAACGATTCGCTGACAACATACCCGGAACAAAATTGCAATTGTAAATATGATGACGATGTATAGACAGATACTAAATTTCCCTGCTTCGCACCAATCTTGATGATCGGATAAATCTCGACGGCAATTTCGCGGTGTTGTGTTTTATTCTTAATTTCAAAACGAATATTGTTGCCTTTGGTTTTTCCTTTTACACCGAGCACCGCTTCGATTTTTTTTAAATCCGAAGGTTTAAAAATAGACTTCATAGTAAGCTCAAAAAAAATATTACACACAAAACAGAAAAACCCCGCTAAATATCATTCGGGGTTTAGAATGTGTAACGGAAATATTCTACAGTCAATTGTTTCGCCGTGTTAGTACGTGTTATCAGTTTTTTCACCGCAATTATTGGTAGAAATATAGAAAGACCTTGCTATTATAGTCAAGTGTAAATCGTTAAAACGTTACCTCTAATCCTTCGCTTGCTGCAAAACATTCGAAGCTATAATCATTTGTTTTAATTTCGTTGAGGCAGCGTTCCACTATTTCATCCACTTTATCATCGGAGCGATTTGGTTCGTGATGAAAAAGAAATAGTTTTTTCACGTTCGCTACTGCGGCAAGTTTCAACGTGAAGAGATAATGCGAATGTCCCCAGCCAACTTTATCAACATACTCTTCCGGCGTGTAGGTAGTATCGTGAATCAGCACATCCGCATTTTTTGCAAAATCAAAAACTCGCTGGTTCGGATCGCCTTCAATAATTGCAAATTTATCTTGCACTACTTTTTCGAAATTCGTTAGGCGCGTTGCCGCTTCTCTATCAAACGGTTCGTTATCACTAATATAGACGAGAACTTTTCCTTTGTATTCAATACGATAGCCAACAGTAAATCCGGGATGATTCACATACATCGTTGAAATTTTTGCTCCGAAGATTTCAAATTTTTCTTCAACAATTGGCTTAAAATGAATGTTAGCTTTCAATTCATTTAATTGAATGGGGAAATAAATTTTGTTCATCTGATCCGCAATAATGCGCTGCAGATTTATTTCCTTGCGTTCTGTACCAACAATAGTAATTTCGTTTCCGGAAATAAGAGCCGGCTTAAAAAAAGGAAACCCTTGTATATGATCCCAATGCGGATGCGTGATAAGAATATATGTTTTCAACGATGCGCCGCTTGCAATCAGAGAATCACCTAAGTTGCGAATGCCTGTGCCTGCATCTAAAATTATCAATTCTTCTTTATCAAGCCGTAACTCGATGGATGGCGTATTGCCGCCGTATCTCACCGTTGCTTTGCCCGGTGTTGGAATTGAACCACGTACACCCCAAAATTTTAATCTCATCGGAACATCCTTTATTATATTTTATTGTGCGTAGGTTGCAACATAATCAACATAATTTTGTGCCGACTGCATGAGCATCTCTCGCTCATCTTCCGTTAATGCGCGAATTACTTTTGCCGGAACACCTGCCGCAAGTGTACCTTCAGGAATGACACTACCACCCAACACTACTGCACCTGCCGCTACAAGTGCATACGGTCCAACTTTTGCATCGTCGAGCACAACAGCGCCCATTCCTATTAAACAATAATCAAAAATTTGTGCAGCGTGTATAACGGCGCTATGCCCGACTGTAACATTTGAACCAAGAATGCACGGAGATTTTTTATGCGTAACATGGATAACAGCGTTGTCTTGAATATTAGTACGCTCACCAATACGAATATAATTTACATCGCCGCGCACAACAGCATTAAACCACACGCTGCAATCTTTTCCCATTTCAACATCGCCAATAATTTTTGCGCCTTCAGCAATGAACACTGAATCATGAAGTTGCGGCATAATATTTTTGTATGAAAGGATACTCATAAAAATATTATTGTGCTTTCGGTGGATTCCAACCCGGGCGCTTCCACGATTTTAATTCGATATGAATGCTGCCAAGAAGTACTTTCATTTTTGCCACAATCGGAATTGATGCTTCATCATTACTGAAAAAACCTTGAAACCCGCCCGTCATTCCAAAAATTCCGGTAAACTCTGCACGGCCATCAAACTCAACTGTCTCAATAGGATAATGTACTGCTGCAATTTCTTGTTTTCCAATTTTATCCATAAAATTGAAATATGTATTGAACGACTTTTCATTCAAAAAAATCGGACTGTTCATTTCTTTTTTCTGACGTGCATTTTGCCGTGCGTAGTAAAAGAGCGAAAGCCCATCCTGCTGCGGTGCAGCGATAATTGCATTCCCGGATGTTGTAATGATGTTTTTCGGTTGAATACCGCGTTCGTACGCAACAGTATTGTCGGTGTAATTAAATTGATACTTTGTATAATATTTTTCGTTCGGATTTTTCGTGTCGTGCGAAATAAAAAAGAACGAATACGGTTCGGGATGCATTTCCGAATAAAATACAAAATGTAAGTTGACTAATGGAATACTGTACGAATCAATAAATGCTTTTGCACGATATACTGTTGCGCCATTACGATTGACAGTATCAACCACTTGAAATTTTATCGTCCCCAAATCGAATACCGTATAGCTTACTTCGTACGTCAATTCTTCGCCAACAACGAACATGCCTTTGGGTGCAGAAATTTCTAACCACGCCCCTTCATATTCTTTTGCTGAAACCGTTGAAAAAAATGTTGATGGAAATAAAATAACAAATACAATCGCGCAACTAATAATTAAAAATATTTTTTTTGAGTGTTGCTTATACAAGAACAAAGTAATCCCTTCCCTTTCATAAAATGTACATGCTAATTAAGGTGAGCTATTTTTTCTGCCTCCGGAAATAACGAAAGCGCTTTTTTTAATTGATTGTCAATGGATAACACAATCGGATACCAACCATCATTACCCCAAAAATTTCGTGCGATGTATGCTTTCAAACGCGATTGAATAAAATCCTTATCTTTGGTGTACTGATCTTCTTTGAATTCAACTTTTTTCTCTTTTACAAAATCAAGAAACTCCGCGAGCATCGCATCAGTAACAGTAAAATTTTTATTGAACGTTTCAAAGCTGCCTTTGTAGTTCGTTTTAATTTCTTCCGTATGTTGATTCAAATATTTCGTTGTGTATTCATAAAATAAATTTCTTCGGAAGATTGCTGTGGTAAACGCTGTTGCATTACCCGGTTTTACAATATAATCCGGTGTAATACCGCCGCCGCCATAAATTGTTCTACCTGCTGCCGTTTGAAATTTCGGGCGCGTGCTGTCGCTTTCTTCTTTGTGTTCGATATTCTCGCCTTCAAGTTCTTCGCGCTCAAACGCTTCGCGTTGGTTTTTATCTTTGCGTGGGGATTATGCGCGTTGAATTAAACGACCGCTCGGCGTGTAGTAGCGCGCAATTGTTAAACGGAATGCGGAACGATCAGCCAAATCAAATTGACGTTGCACTAACCCTTTGCCAAAACTTGTTTCACCAACAATCAGTCCTCTATCCCAATCTTGTATTGCACCGGAAACAATTTCACTCGCCGATGCCGAACCATTTGAGATGAGAACAATGAGCGGTGTTTTTTCAAATTCACTGCCGCTGGAAGCAAAATATTCTTCGTTAAATTCTGTCCGGCGTCCTTTGGTGTACACAACCTTGCGCGGATTTCCTTTTGTATCGGAATCCAAAAATAAATCTGCCATTTTCACCGCTTGGTCTAAATATCCGCCGGGGTTTGCTCTCAAATCGAGAACGAGTTTTTTCATCCCTTGCGATTTTAACTTTTGTAATGCAGCAAGCATTTCGTTATTTGTTGTTTCAGAAAATTTTGAAACACTGATATATCCCACACCATGTTCAATCATCGTTGAAGCATCAACACTATACAGCGGAATCACATCACGCACAATTTCAAATTCGAGTAACTCTTTTATGCCGACACGCTTGATGCTCACAGCAACTTTTGTTCCTTTCGGACCTTTCAATCCTTTCATTACTTGGTCATTGGTAAAACCAATAGAACTCTTGCCGTCAATTTTTACAATTTTATCGTTCGAAAAAATACCGATGAGCGCACTCGGTCCGCCGCCAATCGTTTCAACAACAGTAATTGTATCATTCACAACCGCAAACGAAACACCAATGCCTTCAAATTTTCCTTTAAATTCTTCGTTTACTTTTTTCAATTGTTCCGGTTGAATATACACTGAATGCGGATCAAGATTGCTCAACATTCCGTTCACTGCGGCATCAGTTAATTTTTGCGTATCAACATCATCCACGTAATATTTTTCAGTGATACTTAAAACATCTTTTAATTTGCCGAGTTGTTCATAAATATTGTCGCCGGAAATCAGCACGTTGAGTTGAATTCCTCCTACAAATGCACCGACTAACAACACAATAACAACAGGAATGGAAAACCGTTTTTTCATAATAATACTCCTAACATCCTTTTTCATAGTTCATTGTACAGAAATTTAATAACTTTTAATTTCAAGAGCCGTGATATTTTTCACTCTACTCTTTAATTAGTTGAGTCTTAAAAAATGCGAGTGATGCCATGAGTGTAATAAAATGATTCAGAAATAATTCAAATTTTCACGTTCTTGATAAACAAACTCATGGCATCACTTTGTGAATAAGACTTTTTAAAGGATGACTAATTAAGAACGTAAGAATTGCCGACAAAATCAAGATAGTGCAATTTTCATCAATAATAACGTTACATCTTTTACGCAATTAAAAATCAAGTGTTGCACCAACTCGCACCCGCCGCAGATCATAATACGCGCTCGGATCAGAAAGTTCTCCGCCAATGCGACCGTTTGAATCTATCCAACGAACATTTTTTGTATTGAATAGATTGCGAGCATCCGCATACACAGTAACGGAGTACGTTTGTTGTTCGCCAAATTCAAACCGGCGGGAAAATTTAAGATTGGCAAAAAGAATACTGTTCATGCGTGCATTATTCGGTACAAAATCTTTGGTCGAATCAATTGATGTAAAACCATCGCGCGTTGGAAAAAATGTGTACGGTTTACCGGTATTATACCACACAATTAAATTTGTTTGAATGTTGAATGGCAATTTTATTTCAGCATCCATTTTCACAGTATGACGTTGGTCCCAACTCAATGGAAACGCAGTTGACTTTATCGGAAAGCCCCACTGCGCCAAGTTAATTGATTGGTTCGCCATTTCGCTTGTGCCTTCCGTTACCATATATGTATATGAAATACTTCCCGAAATTTTATCGTCGTGCTCGCGTCCAATAACAAATTCAAGTCCGGTTGCATCTGCTTCTGCATTGTTCACGTATTGCGCAAAACCATAATCGCCGGCCGCTTTGCTGTCGAACGGAATAAGCGTCTTCGAATCAATTTGATTCTGCATATTTTTTCTGAAGTACGTTAACGAGCCGACAAAATTTTCATCTATCGCGTGCTTGTATCCAATTTCCCATGCAATAGTTCGCTCCGGAAGCAAATCGGGATTTCCTGACAACACATTTTTTGCTCCGCTGCGAAGTTGTGCCGGATTTGTTCCCGAGTATAGATATTCAAACAACGGAAATTGAAAATAGTGCCCGAAGTTTACAAAAAACATACTCGAAGGTCCCATCGGCGCAGCAAATGCCAAACGCGGACTGAATTGTTGTTTGAACGATGATTTTGCGGTACCTGTAACTATTTGTTGAAACTCGTCATTGCTGGTTGGAATAAATTCTACAATGGGGCGCTGTGCGCGTGCATCAAGAAAATCCCATCGCACACCAACACTTAAAATTGAACCATCGCGCGAAAATTGAATCTTGTCTTGAATGAACGCACTGCCGGAACGAGGGAAATAATCGTACGTATTGCTGTAATTCAGCAGCGGTGCATTTTCCAATGTTTTTCCAAAATAGGTTTTCTGCGGTTCAAATTTTACAACATCATTAAAAATTTCATACACATTTACTTCGAACCCCGCTTTAAATAATTGTGCTTTATCTACCTGCGATGTGAATTCACTTTTCACATTGTGAATAAGTTGCTGTGTATTCGCCCACCAGTTTTTTTCGCCGCCGATGATGTACCGTAAAAATAAATCATAGCGATACGGTTCTAAGTTTACATCTGCTTTTTTACCGACGCCGATTCGATTCTGCAAATAGAACCGACTCACACTCAGCGACAATGATGAATTATCCGAAATGGTTTGTGTGGCGCTGAGGATAGCGCGAATAGAATTTTTTGAACGCTTCGGCAGTCCATCAAGATTGTAACGCCAGCTAAATTCATAATCATAAAATTGATGAAACGAGTACATCCCTTGTAAACTTAGATGCAGCGTTGGTGTGGCATAGTAGTCAACTTTTGAAAAACCGGTGAGCTCTTTGTTGTTCGGCGCAGGAAAAAATGTCTGCATATCTTGCCACCACCGTGTATCGTGTGCGCGCAAAATAATTGACTGCAAAAAAAATAATTTATCTTTCAGAATTGGTCCGCGTGCAAAAAGTTCGGCTTCATTGTATCGGTCAGTTTGTTTATTCCATTTCGAAGGAACCCAATTATCTTTTTCAAAACGAATACCATACTCGAAATTATTATCACCTCTCTTTGTTACAACATTAACAATGGCGGACATTGCATTACCGTACTCTGCTTCAAAACCGCCGGTGAAAATTGTCATCCCGCCAATAGAACTTCGCGGCAATTCTGCACCAAGACCTCCGCCGATATAATCCTGCACAGGAACGCCGTCTATTAAGAAGAGCACCTCATTTGTTTTTCCTCCACGCACATTTCCTTCCATTGTAACACCCGGCTGCAACGCTATCACTTCTTGAAATGTAGAGATGGGAAGTTTTTCCAATTTTATTTCGCTGAGGGAAAAAGCAGTGAACGGCTGATCTTTTTGAATGAGCGGCTTCTTCGCAACAATAACAACATCCTGCATTTCAACTGATGATGTTTCCATATCAACATCCAAGCGAGTGCGAAGATCGGCAAGGATGTTCACTTTTTTCATCGTTACTGTTTTGTAACCGACCATCGAAAATTTTACATCATAAATACCGGCGCGAATATTATTTATTTGGTAATATCCTTCCTCATCTGTAATACCACCGGTTGTTGTACCAACAATTTGAATATTCACCGCAATGAGCGGCTGTTTTGTAGATTTATCAATCACTCTGCCATCAAGCATTCCTGCCGTGCCGGCAAATAAAAAATGATGGCTTGCAACAATGAGCAACGCAAAAAATATTTTTGTTCGGTTCATAATTTTTAATCTAAGGTGATTGTAATAATGAACACGGATTGTTCGGATCAATTGGCTTGCACGGATGAAGTTTCGGATCATAGACGCCATAATTATGAGTTCCAACGCATTGACTCACTTTCAACGGTTGTGCGTACAATATTGCTGATTGTGTGAAGATTTTTATATTGGCTGAAATTTCAAATAATTGTCTTTCAGTAATTCTTCTATACACGGCATCACCCATGTTATTTCGAACTAAACAATCACGGTCAATTAAACTTTTAAATTGATACATTAAATCTGTATTATCATCCGTAACAAAATTCCATTGATATAAAAATACTATAGAATCGCCGGGATTAAAAAGTATCGAACCTGTGGCGGCATTATAATTTTTGGAGAGAATGTGTTGTGCCGTAAGTTTTACATTTTTTTCAGGAATAAATTTTACCGGATCATATTCGGGAGGATTCCATTTTATACGTAATGTCCCTTCTATCGCGGCTTTCGCTTCTAACGTTTCATCATAATTGTTTTTAATGATAATATACACATACATACTATTTTCTTTCGGCTCATTATACTTATAAACAGTTTGCACTGATGTAGTAAAAAAATTTGTCGGGTCATTACGCGGCGGCAATGTCTCTTCGCAACCGCAGAAAAGTAACATGAAGTAGATTGTTACAAAAAATATTTTTGCCTTGTGCATACTATTCAATTCTATCGTGATTGTAATATTGAGCACGGATTGTACGGATCTATTGGCACGCATGGATGAAACTGCGGATCATACACGCCACGATCGTGACTTACAAAGCATTGGTTCACATGTAATGGTTGCGCATATAAAATTGCTGTCTGAGTAAAAACCTTAACATTTGCCGTTATCTCAAATAACTGTTTTTCGGATATTTTTCTAAATTCCGCATTACCACTGTTATTCCTAACGTAGCAATCTTTATCTATAGAATAATTAAATGCCAGCAACAAATCCGTCTTGTCATCTGTCATAAAATCCCATTTAAATCCCAACACAAGTGAATCGCCCGGATCCAAACGCAATGTACCTCTTGCTACATCATATTTGTTTACACCTGTGTAAATGTCTTTTACTGAAAGTGTCACATTTTTTTCACTTATAAATTTTATCAGATAATCTGCGGGCGGCTTCCATTGTATTCGCAATGTTCCTTCGATCGTTGCTTTTGCTTCAAGTGTTTCGTCGTAATTATTTTTAACAACTATAAATAGATATAGACTGTTTTCTTTCGGAGTATTGTAGACATACAAAGTTTTTAATGAAGTTGTAAAAAAATTTGATGGATCATTACGCGGCGGCAATGTCTCCTCACAAGCAGTAAAAAAACATGAGGACACTACTGCCATCAAAAATATTATTTTAGAATTCATAAACCGTCCCAATTGTCTTTTGTCTTATGGTGTAATAGAAACTTCGTTAGAAAAAAATGCTTCTCCATTTGTAAAGCTATTATAAAGATTATAAAAATATTTTGTTCCAGGACTTGCTGTTGAATCTGAATAACTTATTATTTCCTCATCAGTATTTGTAGAAAGCAACGTGCTTGATGTTGATACGCCTGCAATTGTACTTCGATAAATTTTGTAACTACTAAATCTTGAATTTCTGTCTATTATATCCCAATGCAATTGGATAATTCCATTCGTAGTACTTGGTACAGCCATGAAAATTTTTTGATAACCATTAAATTGAAATGTAACAGAAGGTGCCGGTTTCATTGTTGCAGCCAACCTATTACTACCACTAAATGGTCCAAGCACTACTGTAACATATGTACGTGCAGGAATCTCGTTGTAAGCATGGTATATATCCTCATATGATGCTACATTTGGTTTTCCATAACTTGAAAATTGCACATTGGTAGAATCAAGATAATTTCCGTACATATCTTTTACAGCTATTTGCAAAGGAACAGTGAGCGGTTTGTTAACAAAACCGAATTGCGGTACACCTGCTAGCGTGTGTAACGTAGCCGCAGCGCCAGGCAATACTTTTGCAGTAAATTGAATTGGTGTTTTTCCATATAACGAAACATCAAGTTTCTTTATTCCAACAAGTGTATCCATTGTCCATGTTGTGGTCGCAATACCAAGTAAATTCGTCAGCACATTTAATTTAGCAACCGAACCATTCCCCGGTTTAACTGTGAAAACAACAATGGCATCTTTTATATTATTGTTGAACACATCAATAACTCGAACATCGATTTTCTGTACATCAGCAACTCTAACAACAATAGTTACAGGAGTTACTGCCTCTAACAAAATTACATCGGAAGGAACAGACTGCAATTTGAAAATTACTGGTGAACCTTTTAATCCTAATACTGTAGCGTAAATTTCAATCGTATCTGCTTTTGTTCCAAAAGTAACTTTTGTTTTTGCATAACCATCACTATTTGTTGTTGCAACTGTATCACTTACACTCGCACTGCCGTAGGGTATAGAAAATTCGACACGCTGTTTTGAAATCGGCCGATTGGCTTCATCCATTACACGCACCTTTAATTCTGATGAAGCAACAGTACCCACTGTTCCTGTTTGATAGTTACCGGAAATGCCTATAATTTTATATGGTAATAATTTCCCAGTGCCTGCGGAAGTTTCACGATCTATGCACGAACAAAAAAAGAAAGTGGTGATAGCCAGAAAAGGAAAGAAAAATATTTTGTTACACATACCCAACTCCCATGAGAGAATTAAAATTGATTCGCCGCGGCGAACTGTGTAGTTAGTTGAACTTTAAAAAGTCTTATTTACAAAGTGATGCCATGAGTTTGTTTATCAAGAACGTG